>JADGNH010000102.1 GCA_017883605.1 Methanobacteriaceae archaeon | reverse complement strand
GTGAAAAAGCCAATTTGTGGATGCTCTAAAATATCTTCTACCGATTTTATTCCAAGTTTCTCTATTCCTTGGTTCTGCCACTCTTTATAACCGGGTATATCTGGATTTTCATTCATTATCACTATTATTTGAAGCTCTTTATTATCTTATTCCAGGTTAGTATTTTCTTTTTGTTTATTAGATATTTTATTTAGGTCTTTGTATAAAAAACCTGCTTCATCCAGCTCTTTTACCATTTTATTAAGACTTTCCCGGTCGGGGGCGCATATTTTATGGGCGTGGACGTTGTCAGAAAGGTCGTACAGTTTTTCAAGATCCTTTTTTCTCTGGGGATTTTCATTTAAATTATGTATAAAGCGCTGTGCCTCGTCTGGATTATATACATTGACATTTCTTTTCAATGGCTCTCCAAAACCCGGTAAGAAATAGGAAACATCCATTATCCGCCCGCCATAATTGTTTAAGATAATGTTAGTCTCATCTTCCAGTTCGTCCACGGAGTGTTTGAAAATGAGAACCTTACATATTTCCTTTATTATAGTGAGCATTCTTTTAACGGTTTTATCGAGATCTTCATTTTTTATGACCGGAATTCCGTGTTCAATGGCCTGATTAATGAGATAATCATTTATGATCCGGTTTTCCTTGAAATATTCCAGGTGTTTACCGCCCCGTTTTATTTTCATGGCCCTTTTAACGAATCTTTCTTTGTGGATTTCTTCATCTGCAGTGAGGACGAAAAAATGGATGGAAGCGTCGTTTTTATATTTTTCAATATCAACAAAACCAGGAACCAGATGCACACCTTCAATTACCACATCATCGTAGTCTTCAACTGCTCGTTTAATGACTTTTTCAATGGCCGGAATAACAAAGGATGCGTGTTCCTCAAAACCAGCACTTATCAACCCTTCCGTGTTTCCTTCGAATCGGTGTTTATCCCTTAGGGTAACATAGGCATCAAAGGAGGATTTATGGAGTGCAGGGGCATAGTCAGGGCCTATTATTCCTCTAACTATTTCTCTTATAAAATCTGTCTCGATTAAATGTTTGATTCCCAGGTTTCTTGCTAATTCATATGCTATGGTTGATTTTCCTATCCCGGAAGCACTTCCTATTAAAATGACGTACGGTTTTCTCAATAAAATCATCTCTGAAATTCTTGGGTTAACTAGCGGTTAACTTCCCATGCCAGCTGTTCAATAATTCTTTCATTTCCATGCCAGCTGTTCAAATAAATTCTTTCATTCTCATGCCAGCTGTTCAACAATCCTTCCGGCGCTTCTTCTCATTTCAATCCTTATCAGACCCAAATTAATTCCAACATCTGTTATAACCACCAGGATGCCCTCTCCTGCGTCAATCATGAGTGTTTTACCTCTTTCTCCTTCGATCATGACTTGTTGCAGTGTTTCCTGTTTCATTTCCTCTGCAGACCTTTCTGCTGTACCAAAAACCGCCGAGGACATGGCAGCTACCAGTTCAGAATCTACGTCTGAGGATACTTCGCTTTCTATCACTAATCCATCTTTTCCAACAACCATAGATCCGTTTACACCGTTAATCCGGCCCAAATCTTTAAGAATTCTGTCAATCATAATATATCTCCAAAATAGCTATTAATAATATAATCAGTAAAGATTTTTTCCCTCTTATCAAGTGGGGTTCTTCTCTCTTCCAGTAAAGTTTCCTTTATTTCTAGACAATTAAAACTATATTTTTCTATTAGTTAAGATATATATATTTTTTTCTCTAGCCCTTAAAAGACCCATAGGGAAAATTTATTTTTTATGAGGAAATTAACAGGCTAAAAATGGGAAAAAAAGTCATAGAAATTAGTTTATCACAGAAATTTTCCCTTTTTTACCATGATAAGAATTATTATAGGATTATTATAAATTTTTAAAGGTGAAAATTCTGACAAAATTAAACTTAAATGAATAGATTAAACAAATGAGAATGATATGGTATAAATTAGGTTAATCTTCATTTAAAAGAAATAGTTAAATCTTTTATTTAAAAATAGGTTAAATCTCATTAAAATAGATTTAATATCCACTTAGAATTAAGATTAAACTTCTATCATTTTAATTAAATTAATAAGATGTTTTTAATAGGCTATTTAAAATGGCAGCGATTTTAGTTTATTTATTCTCACTTTGATATCAGCTGAGCTGGTCAATGACTCTTTCGGCGCTCCTTCTCATTTCAATCCTAATAAGACCCAGGTTAACTTTTATGTCTGTTATAACTACCAGGATACCCTCTCCTGCATCAATCATGAGTGTTTTACCTCTTTCTCCCTCAATCATGACTTGCTGCAGTGGTTCGTGTTTCATTTCCTCTGCAGATCTTTCTGCCGTACCAAAAACCGCTGATGACATGGCAGCCACCAGTTCAGAGTCTATATCTGAAGCTACTTCACTTTCTATTACTAATCCATCTTTTCCAACCACCAGAGATCCGTTTACCCCATTGATCCTGCCTAAATCTTTTAGTATTCTGTCGATCATAATCTGTCCTCCTCAATAGAATTGGCTTCTACCCAATAGTATATATCTTGGTTTGACATTTATTAAATAAATAGGTAATGAATATTCAAACTTATCCACGGAAGAATTTGTTTCACTAAAGAAATTGTTTCACTAAACTAAAGAAATTTGTTTCACTAAATGAATGGGAGTGATTTTTTGCATTTTACAACCTCCGTAAAAGACCTTCATGTAACATCTGTAAAAGACCTTCAGGATCTTAATCCATTTATAGTTGTGGGATGCGGTGGAGGAGGGGAAAAATTCGCTAATTTCGACGGAGTAGAATCTTTAGGTTTTTTAGATGATGATGTAAAAAAACATGGCATGGAATTTTGCAGCAGAACTATATACTCTAATCTTGATCAGCTTATCCAGAAAACAGATGCCAGAAGTGTAGCTATAATGCTCCCCATAGGTGCTGAGGGATCAGCACTTAAATACGCAGTAGAGGCTATAGATAAGGGTAAAAATGTGGTTACATCCTTTAGATCTCTACCGCTCTCGGCAAATCCTTCTCTTATTAAGTTCGCCCAGGAAAAGGGGGTTATTTTAAAGGAGATAAGCCCCCGTTTAGATATGGTTAAAAAAATATTCGGCGTATCACCTTCCAGGTGCACAGAGACCCTGCCCAAACTGGATTATAAACCAGAAAAGCCGGTGGTTTTTGTGGGAGGCACATCCCAGGAATGTGGTAAAAGGACCACTACCAGAATGCTGGGAAAAACTGCAGAGGATATGGGTTTGAAGCCGTCAATAATATCCACAGACGAGATGGGATTGGAAAAACCAGTTGATGTGAACTTTAGAGCGGGAAGCCTTTCGGTTATGGATGTGGCATCGGCAGTTATGGGAACTGTACAATACATGGAAGAAAATGAGAGCCCTGATATAACCTTTGTTGAAGGACAGTCCAGTTTAACTGAAAGGGGAAACCCCCACCCCCGAGGCCTTTCTGCAGCAATAATGGTGGGTGCCCAGCCTGACGCCACGGTGGTATGTCACCGGCCCAATCATCCCTATCGTCACCCTATGGGAATAGATTATGAGATAAGGGCCATAGAAGCGGTTGAACCAACAAAAGTGATTGGAATTTCACTTAACTTAAGAAATGTCAGTAACAAAGATGAAATATCGAAATATGAGGAAAAATATGGGCTTCCGACTGTAGATATCATGAATGGGGGAGCATCAAGGTTATTGAGAGTTATTACAGACTATTTAGGGGAGTTTGAAAAATGACGGATTTAATGAACTACTTAAAGAAAAATCTTGGTTTAGAAGATGAAGATGAGAAAAGAGAAGAACCGGACACCATAATAGTTCCTGAACACTCTTTTTATGAAATAATATTGATGAAAGCCAAGAGCATCGATGATTTTGACTATGCCCTGAGCCAGATCATAGAGGAAAAAACTCCAATAATAATGGATATGAGCTATTTGGAAAGGGACAGTCCTGAAGATTTCAAGCTAGCCGCTGAAAAATTAAAGGCTTTCAGGGATAATAATGGTGGTGAAGCCATATTACTATGTAAAAATGGTAAAAATGTGATAATTATCACACCACATGAAATAAAACTTATAAGAAAATGAAGATTAAATCCAGCAGTACTAATAAAATTTCTTGATAATGGAAGATCTGTTAATACCATAATGCTTATATTATGGTCTATAAAATTACTTCTAATAATAACATGAGTCTTATTAATAACATATTAATAACATGAGCCTTATTAATAACATATAAATTACATATTCCAGTATGACTGTCAATTATAACTTACTCCTTGCTATATTTTTTTCATGGTCAAAGGGTGCATTAAAAAAGGCAGGTTTTAATCGAGGACTTTAAATGGAAATACCCATAACCAGACCTTCTATGGTTTCATATGCTGACGAAGTTAACTTCTCAGAGCTTATAGAGAACCTATTGAAAAAAAGACACAACGGCTTTATAAGGGTTACTTCAGGTTCTGAAGAAGGTTACATACTGTTTAAAGAAGGTCAACAGGTTGCAGCTTCATACGAAAGATATTCAAAATCAGACGCTGTCGCAATGATAGATTCTGCCATGGAAAATGATGATACGGTTATAGAAGTCTTTGATCTAAGGTCTTCTTATGTTGATTACATCATGGATGTAAACAAGCCCTATCTAATGGAACCAGACTATGATGTTTATGGAGTGATAAAGGAACTCAGGAAACCCGAAGACAACGAGCTGGGAATAGATGTTAAATCTGTTCCACAAACTGAGCCACAAACTGAGCCAGTTACTGGGACAGAAAAAACTGAGACAGTCACTGGTGCAGAAGACAACGAGCCAATCCTAGGGGAACAAGAAACTGAACCTCAGGAAGAGTTTGAATCATCAAAAGCTACTGAAGAAGAAGAGGAATTGCTTCCAGAATCTGTGGTTGGTGAGGAGGAGGAATTGCTTCCAGAATCTGAGACTGAAGAAAAATTAGACCTCGAAGATTTAAAAGAAAAATTTGACATAGGAACAATAGATGATGCAAGAGCTGAATTCGATTTAAAGGCGGATAAATCTTCAAAAGGTACTGAAGAATCTTCAAAAGGTACTAAAATAGTATCCGAGATATCAGAATCACCAAAAGAATCTGAAACGAAAACCACTGAACAAAGTATTCAAGACGAAGAAAGTTTTGATGAATCTGAAAAACAGGAATTAAAACCTGCGGATCGTTCAGAGCTTATGGAGAAATATGGTATTAAAGAAATAAATGAGGATGATGTTGATGATATTTTAGAATCCTATAAAGGGGGTTCTTTAAGTGATGATGATGTGGAGAAGATTGAACTTAACCTTATGAATAAAATTAAAAAGTCTATTTATGGAATACCCAAGGTCAAGGGGGCTGAGGTTATGGTGTTCCTGGACAATAACGGTAGAGAATTGGCTGGAAATGTTAACATAATTATAGAGTATGAGTCTAAAGGATTCCTTTCAAGATTATTGGGAGATTATAAGGATAATGACCATTTAAGGCGGCAGGTTATGAATATAGTCCAGATAGAATTGAAAAAAGGCTTTAGAAAATATCCTAAAGTTTTTGATAATTTTGATATAAAGGTAGAGATTGGTTAGGAGGTATAACAATGACAAGAGTTATAACAGTTGCTTCAGGAAAGGGAGGTGTGGGAAAAACAACCATAACCGCCAATTTAGGAGTAGCTTTATCCACTTATGGGGAAGAAACAATTGTTCTGGATGCTGATGTGGCAATGGCAAATCTGGAACTGATTCTGGGTATGGAAGGGAAGTCCATAACCCTTCATGATGTACTGTCAGGAGAGGCTTCCATAGATGAGGCTATTTATGAAGGTCCGGGTGGAGTAAAGGTAGTGCCTGCAGGAATCTCCCTGGAGGGTCTCCGAAAAATTAAGTTAGATCGCCTGGAGGAGGTTTTAGAGAAGCTGGTGGAGGAGTCAGACATACTTCTTATAGATGCGCCGGCAGGACTGGAGAAAGATGCTCTGGCAGCCATTGCAGCAGCTCAGGAGATGATCCTGGTCACAACACCGGAGGTTCCTTCCATAAGCGACGCACTTAAGACCAAGATCATTGCAAATAAGCTGGGAGTAGACATCATAGGGGTGGTGATAAACCGGGAGCAGCACGATAAAACATTTCTGACCATTGAAGAGATTGAAACCATCCTGGAGGTCCCCGTCATTTCAGTTATACCTGACGACCCCGAAGTAAGCAGGGCAGCTGCATTTGGAGAACCTTTAGTAATTAAGAACCCTAAATCACCCACCAGCAATGCAATAATGCAGTTAGGCGCTGATTTAATTGGTCAAGAATATCAGCCCATAGAACCCGATAAGAAAGGTGTTATTGCTAAACTGATAGAAGGTCTTTTAGGCCGAAGGTAATCAATAGTATCACTTAAATCAATAGTATTAGCTTAAGATTAAAGTATCATTAATAATACTTACATGTTAATAATTTATAAAAAGTAAAAGTAGTTAAATGGTATATAAATGTCAAGATCCATAGTTGTTGCTTCTGGAAAGGGTGGGGTGGGAAAAACCACCATTACAGCTAATTTAGGAGTAGCTTTATCCATTCACGGGGAAAATACTATTGTTCTGGATGCTGATTTGGCAATGGCAAATCTGGAATCGGTTTTGGGTATGTACGGGGAGTCCATAACTCTTCATGATGTACTTTCAGGGGATGCTTCCATAGATGAGGCTATCTATGAAGGCCCGGGAGGGGTAAAGGTTGTACCAGCAGGAATATCCCTGGAAGGCCTCAAAAAAATTAAATTAGAGAACTTAGAAGGGGTATTAAAGAGGCTGACAGAAAAGTCGGACATACTTCTTATAGATGCGCCGGCAGGGCTGGGAAAGGATGCCCTGGCAGCCATTGCAGCAGCGCAGGAGATGATCCTGGTCACAACACCGGAGATTCCTTCCATGGGTGACGCACTTAAGACCAAGATCATAGCAGATAAACTGGGAGTAGAGGTCATAGGGGCAGTTATTAACCGGGAAGACAACAGTGATGAGGCTATAAGAGAAATTGAAACCTTCCTGGAGGTTCCCATCATATCGATTATACCGGAAGACCCTGAATTGGGCAGAACTGCC
>JADGNH010000101.1 GCA_017883605.1 Methanobacteriaceae archaeon | reverse complement strand
AGAATAATCCTTTCAGTATTAATTACTGTTTGGTATGCCATGGGTGGTTAAACAGAAGCATAAAGAAGGATACCAAAGAGGAAAGCGATTGTTTATCACAAATATGGAGCTCATAAATACTTGATCCCGATTTTAGCAGGAGTTCTTATGAAGAAAGTGTTTTTATGGTGGTTAATTGCCGGGAGTAAAGGCGGAGAAAATCGTGCCAGAATAATACTTGAACTTAATAAAAGACCATACAATGCTAATAAACTCGCAGAAAAGCTTTCCCTTGACTATAAAACTATCAGGCACCATATCGATGTTTTGAAGGAAAACGACTTAGTTAAATCAACTGGAGAAAAGTATGGTGCACTGTATTTCCTCTCCAGCGAGATGGAAAAAAATTATAATATCTTCCTGGAGATTTGGGAAGAATTTAAGGAAACATGAGTCATCATAATTTAAGGAAACATGAGTCATCATAATTTAAGAAAACATGAGTCATCATTAGTTGTATCAAAAGGATGGAAGGTGTAAAAATGTTGATGGAAATTAATCTATTTGGGTTACCAGATTTACTGCCGACTTTGTTAATATTGGTTAAATATTCGGCTTTAATAACCAGTTTTGCCAATATATGCCTTTTAATGGGAATGCTCTATGTGTACCTGGAAAGATACCGGAAGGTGAAATCTAAATTCACCACCACTCTAGTTTTATTCGCATTGCTTTTTTTGGCTCAGAACATCTTATTTTCGGTTTATTTCTTATTCAACCTTCCAGAAACCGTAATAAGTGCTCTTATACCTTTAATATTTTTAGGGCTTGAATTCACAGCTTTAGCTTTGCTTTTAATGATAACCAGGGAATAATCTTTAATATTTTTTTATAATCCTTAATTTTTTCTATTTAGAATCTTTTACCAATTTTAAGAACTTTTTACTGATTGATTATTAAATTAAGGGTTTTAAATTCGTTTTTTACCTGTTAAGGTACTATGATGGATCAATGATTGGGAGTGAATTTGGAGGGAAATCAGAGAAAATGGGGAGGAAATTTTGGAATAACTATTTTTAAGGGGTTAAACTAGATTTAAGTAATCAAGAAATGATTAAAAAATTCAAAGGATAGTTTAAATCAGTTATTAGCTAAAAACCATCCTTTGCGTTAAAAATTTAAAATGGAGGTTCAAAAAGATGGTAGATTTAAAAGAAATTAAATCGGTTAAACTGGCACCTTTTACCAGGATGTCAGCTTCGATATATGGAATTTTGGGATTAATCGGTGCTTTGGTAATGTCAATAGCGCTGATAATCATACAAGCCCTGGGGGTTCTCCCTCAATTAGGGCAGTTTAATTTGGTGACTGGAGTGGGAATACCTCTACTTATTCTCTTTCCAATAGGTGCGTTTTTGATTACCATAACCGTAAGCTTTTTCTCTGCAATGCTTTACAACGCATTAGTATCAAGATTAGGCGGTATAAAATTAGAATTAGATGGTAAAGAAGTAGTAAAAATTCCGGTAGTTTCATTTGCCCTGATACTGTCAGCTATCGGGGCTGTATGGGCTCTTATCGCGGGATTAGTAATGGCAGCGGTGATTTCACCTTTGTTTTCATTAATCACTACTTTGCCTCAAGCAGCCAATATAACAGCCAATTTCACCAACGTTACTGGAGCTACTCTACCAACAGGTGTAGGATTTGGAGCATTCGGAGCAATAGTTACCCTATTGTTGATAATAGGACTGCCCATAATGGTGTTTGTGTTTGGATTTATTTGGAACGCTTTATTTGCCATATTCTACAACTACGTGGCCATCAGAGTAGCTAAAATCAACTTAGAATTCAGTCAAATCAGTGGAGACCTGCACGAACTTAAACACATACCAGTACTACCAACTGCCCTGGCGGTAGCAATAGTGTACGCCTTATTAGGACTTTTAGGTATTTTGTCCGGGAACTTTACAGAGTTCATAACGAATTTTGTGATGTATTTCATAGAAACCGCATTGATAGCTCTCCTCTACAACTACCTGGCCCCTAAGATTGGCTCAATTAAATTAAATCTAGAATAATTAATTTCTAGATTTATCAATTTTTTTTAAACCAAAAAACAGTATAAAAGGTCAGGAAAACAATGAAAGCGATAATTTATACAAAATACGGGCCACCGGATGTTTTAAAGTTGGAAGAGGTTGAAAAACCTGTCCCCAGAAATAATGAGGTGCTGGTAAAAATACAGGCCACTACAGTAACCGCCGGAGATGTGAGAATGAGAAGTTTCAATGTTCCCCGCCTGCAATGGCTCTTTTCCAGGATATATTTGGGTATTATAAAGCCAAAAAGACCTATATTAGGGATGGAACTGGCCGGTGAAGTTGAATCGGTAGGTAAAGATGTAACAGTGTTTCGAGAAGGAGACCAAATCTTTGCTTCTACCTGCTCCGTAGATTTTGGTGGATATGCCCAGTACAAATGCTTCCCAGAAGACGAGATTCTGGCACTTAAACCAGCCAATATGACTTTTGAAGAGGCCGCTGCCGTTCCTGTAGGGGGTGCTACAGCCCTACGTTTTTTAAAGAAAGGGAACATCCAGAGCGGACAAAAAGTTTTGATCTACGGAGCTTCCGGTAGTGTAGGTTCCTTCGCGGTTCAGCTGGCCAAATACTTTGGCGCAGAGGTTACCGGGGTATGCAGCACTTCGAACTTGACATGGGTGAAAGCATTAGGGGCAGATAAAGTAATTGATTACACCCAGGAAGATTTTACCCGAAGCAGTGAAACATATGACCTTATTTTTGATGCAGTAGGTAAGCTTTCGTCTTCGCAAGGTAAGAAATCCCTGGCACAGAAAGGAATCTTTCTTCCTGTGTTGAGTTCTTCAGGAAAGGAAACGACTGAGGATTTGATCTTCCTAAAAGAGCTTATTGAGGCAGGGAAGATAAAACCAGTCATAGATAGGCGATATCCATTGGAACAAATTGTCGAAGCCCACCGGTATGTCGAAAAAGGACATAAAAAGGGGAATGTAGTCATAATTGTAGATCAAAATAAAAAGGAAGGGTGAAAATATGGAAAAAAATGGAAATGAGCTCAAGGATGCAATGTCAATGAAATCTCTTTTGGTTTTGTTTTCATATCACCATAATAATACTAAAAAAATAGCTAAAGTATTCGCTAAAGTTCTTGATGCACAGATAAAAACGCCACAGCAAATTAACCCTGAAGAGCTTCAAGAATATGATCTATTAGGTTTTGGTTCAGGGATTTATAGTGCAAAACACCACGAATCTCTGCTTGAACTTGCCTATGAGCTACCAGAAGTGAATAATAATAATAATGCATTCATTTTCTCAACAGCTGGAATAACAGGAAAATCCAAAGCCGCCAAAGATCACTCAACACTTAGGGAAAAACTGCAATCAAAAGGCTACATAATTGTTGATGAATTTCAATGTAAAGGATTTAACACAAATAGCTTCCTTAGACTATTTGGAGGAATAAATAAGGGCAGACCTAATGCTCAAGACCTCAAACATGCGGAAGAGTTTGCTTGGAACCTGAAGGAGAACACACATGGCTCATAGCTATGTATAAAAAGGATAGAAGGCAAATGTTATAACTGTGGAACATAATGACAAGCTCAACAACTTTGGAGGAATACTCATGAAAGCTGTTTTATGCAAAAAATACGGGCCACCGGAAGTTCTTCAGCTGAAAGAGGTAGAAAAACCTATTACAAAGGACAATGAAGTACTAATAAGAATATATGCTACAACAGTAACAACCGGGGACTTTGAAATTCGAAGATTCAAAATGCCTATCTGGTTATGGCTCCCGGCGCGAATAGGATTTGGTTTCAGAGGACCAAGAAAAAAAATATTAGGACAAGAACTAGCCGGGGAAATTGAAGAGACAGGCAAAGACGTCAAACGATTTCGGAAAGGTGACCAAGTTTTTGCACGTACCGGTTTTGATTTAGGTGCTTATGCCGAGTACATATGTCTCTCTGAAAGAGGGGTGCTGTCAAAAAAACCGACCAATATGACCTATGAAGAAGCCGCAGCAGTTCCTTTGGGGGGAATTGAAGCATTGCATTTTTTAAAGAAAGGAAATATCCAGAGTGGGCAAAAGGTTCTGATCAATGGTGCATCTGGTAGTATTGGCACGGTAGCGGTACAGATTGCCAAGTACTATGGAGCAGAAGTTACTGGGGTGTGTAGCACGAGGAATTTGGACATGGTACGATCCATTGGTGCAGACCATGTCATTGACTACACTAAAGAAGATTTCACCAAAAGCGGTGAGACCTACGATGTTATTTTTGACGTGATCGGAAAAAGTCCCTATTCACGTAGTTTAAGATCGCTAAAGAAAAATGGACGCTATCTTTTAGCTAACCCGGGACTGTCACAGATGGTCCGAGGGCGATGGACTTCCATGAGAAACAGCAAGAAAGTAATAACCGGGACGCCAACAGGAAAGTCTAAAGATTTAATATTCCTCAAAGAGCTTATTGAGGCGGGAAAGATAAAATCGGTGATTGATAGAAGCTATCCGCTAGAAAAAATCGTCGAAGCTCACAGATACGTCGAAAAAGGACACAAAAAAGGAAATGTGGTCATAACTGTAGCACATAACGCGCTAGGAGATGATTGAATTATGGAAGATGTGCAAATAATCCTTTCAGCATTATGGGTAGCTCTAATTTTAACTTATCTTTTGGGGGATGTGCTGCGAATTTTTAGCGGCGACTTCAAAGCGGGAGAAATAGGAGGTATGCAAATATCTCAGAATCTTTTGTTGGGAATGGCTGTATTAATGGTTATTCCGATTGTTATGGTTTTCCTGTCCCTGACTTTGAACTATCCTGTGAATCGCTGGGCAAACATCATATTAGCCATATTCTTTTTTGGTTTTAATCTCATTGGATTGCCTAACTACCCTTCAGCTTATGGCAAATTTTTGATAATGGTAGGACTTGGGTTTAATGTACTGACTGTTTGGTATGCATGGAATTGGGTCTAAATAGAAGCATGAAACGAAGGATACCTCGAAGAAAGCTATTGATGGATAAAATGGTTATTAAGGATTTTAACGGAGGGGAAATATATGAGTACTGAAATCTATTATTTTTCGGGAACTGGTAATTCGTTGTACGTGGCCAGAGAATTACAAAAAAGGATTCCAGAAACTAATTTAATACCAATGGTAAGCCTCTTAGACAAAGATATTATAGAAACCAGTGGAGAAACGTTAGGTTTTGTGTTCCCTATTCATGGCATGACCGTTCCTATTCCTGTAAAAAAATTCATTAAGAAACTCCACTTAAAATCGGCTAAATATATTTTTGCAATAGCGACGCGAGCTGCTACCCCACACAGGGCATTTATTGCAATAGAAAAAATATTGAAGAAAAATGGTAAAGTTTTAGATTCATTTTTTACTCTAAACATGGCCAGTAACGATCCGAAATTTGAGGATTGGCATCCGGCCACAGGGGAAGAACTAGCAGAGTTGGAATCTGAAGTTAAAAATAAACTGGATTCCATCCAAAATATTGTTTTAAATAAAGAAAAAAGCCGGGAAAAAGACACTAACTTTACTGTTCCGGTTAATTTTGTCTTGGAACGCCTGGTTCTCTTAGGAATGGCTTTTGCAGAATATGACGGTGCAAAGGACTATTTTTATTCCGATTCAAAGTGTAAAGGTTGCGGGACATGTGAAAAGGTTTGTCTGTCCGGAAAGATAAAAATGGTTAATAAAAAGCCGGTATGGCAGGAAAATGTCAAATCTTATATGTGCTACGCCTGTCTCAACTATTGTCCTGCACAAGCGGTTCAAATCAAATCCAAATTCTATATGAATTCATATACCGAAGAAAATGAAAGATATCCCCATCCCTATGCAACGGCAAATGATATTGCTGGACAGAAATGATTGTGAGGGAGACTTTAAATGAAAAATCAGATAATAAGGAGTGAATTAACGTCTGAATTAAAATTAAATCATGGTACTGGTGCGAAAACTGCAGATTCCCGTTGGAATTGGCTCTATAAATCGGCGGAATTGCTGCCCTGGTCATAGTAGTGCTTATTCCCATCCAGTCTACTGTTGAAGATCACCTGGTAATGTGTTTAAGTTAATTTGTGTATAAATAACCTTTATAATTGAATTAAATCCCATAATTTCTCGAATAACACAAAAACGGAGTATAAAATAATGAAAGTTTCAGTTATACTGGGCCATCCTTACCCGAAAAGCTTCAACCACGCTATTTACCTGCGGGTTTTAAAAACATTAGATGGGGAAGGGCACCATGTTTTCGCCCACGATCTCTATGAAGAAGGCTTCAACCCCCTGCTTGAGGGTTCTGAGCTGGTCACCGGTGAAACTTCCCATCCACTGGTTCTTCAACACAGAGAAGAGATAAAGAAAGCCCAGGGAATTATCATCATCCACCCTAACTGGTGGGGCCAACCCCCGGCCATATTAAAGGGGTGGCTGGATCGGGTTTTAAGGTCAGGGGTGGCTTATCAGTTTGACGAGGGTGATGATGGCTCCGGAATACCTGAGGGTTTGTTAAAGGTGGAGATAGCCCTGGTGTTCAACACGTCTAACACACCCTTGGAGAGGGAGATGGAGGTCTTTGGTGATCCCCTGGAGAGAATCTGGAAGGACTGTGTCTTCGATTTTTGCGGGGTTAAGAACTTCCACCGGCGCATGTTCCGGGTGGTGGCCAGCAGCACTCTAAAAGAGCGTGAAAAATGGTTGGATGAAGTGGAGGATGTGGTAGACAAATATTTTCCCGAAGTGTGAGGAAATAATAGGATAATTGGTCTGAATGCATATTAGATGCAGATCAACAGTTATTTGATGTAAATCACAATAGTAATCACAGCTAAAAATGCTCAACGCCGTAAATCTAACCGAGGAATAACATGGAAGAAAGAGTATTTTCAGATCAATCATCTAAACCTACAGAGAAAACACTGGAATGAGCATTAGGAGATTCATATCCTTATTATAAAAAATTAACCGATATTGCAGGCTCATTTTCTCAGGATTGGAATTTCTCAAAGGGCAGTGGGTGGATGTTGAAAGTTTATGATAAAAAAGCATTATTCTATCTAATCCCCCTGAAAAATGAATTTAAAATCAGCATGGCAAT
>JADGNH010000100.1 GCA_017883605.1 Methanobacteriaceae archaeon | reverse complement strand
ATGGGCACACCGTTTAAGGTGTTGGTGGTGTTGATATCCTGGTTGTAATCTGCTACCACATCTCCGCTAACCCCGAAACCCCAAAAAATGCTGGTTATGATATTGTTTCTCAAAACATTTCCCGGAGAGACCTCGAGATAGATTCCGTATCCATCATAAGAGCTGTCGTTTATGGTGTTCCCGTTTATGGTGTTCCCAGTGGAACTGTCGAGATAGATCCCATAACTCCCTTCGGTTATGGTATTACTATTTATGGTGTTATTATTGGCTGAAACCAGATATATCCCGCTATAATCGTTCATATTATTTTGAGTGATATGGCAATTGTTGGCAGAGTTCAGATAAACACCGTAAGAGTTGGTGGCTCCATTGATGGTAAGCCCCTGTAGGGTGGTACCGCTTCCCCCGATGTTTATGGTGAACACTGGAAGGTCAGGATTTGAAGCCCGTACTATAACACTGCCTGCTGGATTTCCAGGCCAGAGCATTATGGTCAGCTGTTTATTCACCACCACGTTTTCGGTGTAGGTGCCAGATTGCACCCAGATGGTGTTACCGGGGTCAGCACCGTTTACCGCCGCTTGAATGGTGGTGTAATTCAGGTTTTTTTCCACGTTGTGAGGATCCGGTAACTCATCGTTTGTAATGGTGCTTTGATTATTTGTGGTGGTGCTTTGAAGATTAGTACTTTGATCTGTGTTCTGCAGACTTGAATCAGAATTCACGGTAGAATCTAAAATCAAATCTGGCGTCGTAGCAGTTGTGGTAACACTAGAAGTTGTCGTATCTACAACCGCAGAATCATTCAGCCCAATTGAGCTAGAATTAGTATCAGCAGCGTTAACTGTTCCCATCGAAACAGCAAAGGCTACCAACATGCCAAGAAGCAACAAAGTTACTTCCAACTTTTTCATAAAAAGCCCCCTATATTATTTTTAAAAAAAAATTTTATCATTTCACCCAAAATTTATGAAATATTTCTTATTTGTTATATGGAGTTATTTGAATAAGAAATTTTCTATATAAATGTAAAATTTAATTCATTATTCACCTCATGATGCGCCACTTTTCGACCAGATAATGGAAGAACTGAAAATAAGACGTTTAATCCGTAATGGAGACACAATTATTTTCGATAGAGGCTATTACCATTATCATCATTTACCTAAAAGGTATTTTAAACTATAAAATCGTTCCAATAATTTTTCCAAAGAATAAATTCAATATAAATAAAGTATTAGCTAAATTAAGCTATCCATTGGACAGTTTTAAAGGATCACAAATCAAAAAACACGTTAAAAAATTATTTGAAAGAATACTAAGTGAATTTATGTTAAAAATCAGTAATTGGAAACGTTTAAAGCATATAAGAGGTTTGATAGGGGATTGGAACAAATTAACCAAAAAAGCACTGAACATGGATAAATTACACCGCTATACAAGACAATCAGTCATAAAATACGTTGCAATCAATGCACTTTTAGCAGCCACCATCATATCACTCGGCTAAAACTCTAAAGAAGCCATACAAACCCTCACTGAATGGTAAAAAATGGAATGGTTAAAAAAGTTAAAAACCAGTATTCATATTTATTTTAAATTCTTTAATTCTTAATACGTGTTTTTTTTTATTCTTTAATTAATATTGATTTACTAAGTAGATCTATCAAATACCCTCTAAATTTTTCACTGCAATCCAGTAAACTTTAAGTTCCTTTTCTTTATCCTTATAATCATAGAATCTTCCTGCTATTATCTTCCAGAATTTTTTGTCGTGCTTCATTACCCTTAGGTGGGCTATTTCATGGAAAACTATGTATTCCACCATTTCATCCGGCAGGTATCTTAAAAGGGTGTTGATGTTGATGTTTTTACGGGAACTGCAGCTTCCCCACCGGGACTTCATTCTGCGGAAGTAGACCCGGTTCACATTTACCTCCAGATCCCTAGAAATATTTTTAACATAGGAGATCACCAGTTCCCTGAATTCCTCTTCTCTCCGGTTTAACTCAAGGGTTTTATATTTAGCTTCTTTTTGGGTATTTTTTATCTGGCAAACACTTTTGTATATCCATTTTTTATGTTTCTCTACTAGCTGTTGGTGATTTTTATATCCCCTGGGCATTATAACCTGAAGATTACCTGTTTTAAGCTCTAATCTGGCGTATTTCACGTCCCGGTGGAACACCTCATAATCCAGTTCCAGGTCGTAAATTTTAACCCTTTCACTCATTTTTTTCAACCTGTTAATTTTTAAAGAAATCAATTTTTAACAAGATATACTGTAATTTTTATACTGTAATTTTAAATGGACCTGATGTACCGATCAAAAAGTTATAAAAACTTATATTAATAATATATCCAACCCTGAAATAAATTCTTGTGGAATAGATAGATGAAAAATATAAGGGATTTTATAAATTTAAAACATTATTTTATAAATTTAAAACATTTATTAGTATGAAATCAATTTTAACTGTTTTGAATGTGAAAAACTAATAAACATGTTGTTCTAATTTTAAAGGAGATAAATATGAATATAAAAGAAATTTTAAAGGAGGGGAAGGATGAAAAACTTTTCCTTCTGGGCAATGAGGCAACGGTGAGGGGAGCTCTGGAAGCAGGGGTAGCAGTGGCTTCAACCTATCCGGGAACGCCCTCCTCAGAAATTGGAGATGTTTTATCCAAAATCTCCCCTGAGGCAGGTCTTTACTTTGAGTTTTCCACCAACGAGAAGGTGGCCCTGGAGGTGGCTGCTGCAGCCGCAGCTTCTGGTCTCAGATCATTCACTTTCATGAAACATGTGGGTCTGAACGTGGCTTCTGACTCCCTGATGAGCGTGGCCTACAGCGGAGTGAACGGGGGGATGGTGATACTCTCTGCAGATGACCCTTCCATGTTCTCTTCCCAGAATGAACAGGACAACCGGCACTACGCCCGTCTGGCCAACATACCCATGATAGAGCCTTCAAACCCCCAGGAGATAAAGGATCTCATGAAATACAGTTTTGAAATCTCTGAAAAGTTCCAGCTGCCCATCCTGATGCGCACCACCACCCGGGTATCTCATATGCGGGGTATGGTGGAGTTAGGTCCTATAAAAGAAAGTAAAAATAAAGGCTTTTTCAGGAAGGATCCCGGACGTTTCGTACCGGTACCGGAGACCGCCAGAAAGATGCACGGCGTATTAATGGAAAAAATGGAGAAAATAGAGGATTTAACTAATAAATCTCCCCTGAACAGAATATTTAATAGGGGAGGTAAAATTGGGGTTATAACTGGGGGCAGCGCCTTCAACTACGTGATGGATGTGGTGGAGGAAAATGATCTTAAAGTAAATGTCCTTAAACTAACCTTTTCCTATCCTTTCCCTGAAAAGCTGATATTCAAATTCATAAAGGATTTAGACCGCATTGTGGTGGTGGAAGAAGTCGATCCGGTAATGGAGAAGGAGGTGCTGGCAGTTATAGGTAAATACGGGCTTGAAAAGAAAGTCTACGGTAAATTGGACGGCACCTTGCCCATGATATATGAATACAGCCCAGATATAGTTTTAGAAGGCCTGGAAACTGTGTTGGACCTGAACCTCCAGAAAAAGGAGGTATATAGGACGGAAATACCCCTACCCAACCGCCCGCCAACCCTCTGTCCGGGATGTCCCCACCGGGCTGCATATTACTCCATTAAAAAGGCGGTTAACAATTTGGGCCTGGAAAACGTCATTTATCCCACGGACATCGGCTGCTACACCCTGGGGATTGAATCACCCTATCAGGCTGCTGATTACCTGTTGTCCATGGGATCATCCATCGGCACCAGCTGTGGATTCTCCAAGGCCACTGATCAGAGGATCGTGAGTTTCATCGGTGATTCCACCTTCTTCCACGCCGGAATCCCCGCTTTGATAAACGCGGTGCATAACAAAAACCGGTTTTTACTGGTGATCCTGGACAACAGCACCACCGCCATGACTGGGGGTCAGCCCCACCCCGGCCTGCCCGTGGATGGAATGGGAGGGGAGGCTCCACAAATTTCCATTGAAGAACTGGTTAAAGCCGCCGGAGTCCAGTTTTCAAAAACCGTTAATCCCCTCAACTTAACCAGAACCCAGGGCATATTTGAAGAAGCACTCCAGTATGATGGTGTGGCAGTGGTTATCTCCAAATATCCCTGCATGCTCATTAAAAGCAGAGAAAAGAGAAAGACAGTAACAGCAGATATTGACCTGGATAAATGTGAAAACTGCCTGGAATGCTTAAAAGACCTCACCTGCCCGGCAATTTATGAAGAAGACGGTTCAGTGAATATAGATCCCATGTACTGCCGGGGATGCACAGTTTGCATCCAGATGTGCCCTGAGAAGGCGATAAGTGCTAAGAAATAGGTTAAATGGAGATATGCGTTAATAATAGCTCAAATGGACATAAGTGCTAAGAAATAATGGAACTAGTTATTAAAAACTGTTAAAAAAAGGAGATAGTCAATGAAACCCTACAACATTTATATTTCCGGTGTGGGAGGACAGGGAATTATTAAAACTTCCACGGTAATTGGCGAGGCTGCCATGAAAAACGGAATGCCAGTGGTGATGAGTGAAATACACGGCATGGCCCAGCGGGGCGGTGTGGTGTCCACCCAGCTTAAAATTGGGGATGCTTACAGTCCTATTATTCAGGAGGGAGGTGCGGACCTTCTACTGGCATTCGAACCAATGGAGGCATTGAGGGCCATTTCACAGATAAACAGGGAGAGCTTCGTGGTTACCAACACCTCTTCCATCATGCCCTTCAATATCACGGCCAGCGAAAATCCCTACCCTGAGCTTTCAGTGATCCTGGACGAGCTCCAATCCCACTCTAAGAAACTTTTTGCCCTGGACGCCGAGCAGATTGCCAAAGATGCCGGGCACATTCTATCGTTGAACATGGTGATGTTAGGGGGAGCTGTGGCTGTCCCCGGTTTCCCGCTGGATAGGGAGGTTATAATGGAATCAATGAGGGAGAATTTACCTGAAAAGAGTATGCCTGTTAATTTAAAGGCATTTGAAGAGGGATTTAGGGTTTGTTTGGAGAAATAACTTTTTTTAAATTAAATTTAAATGAAAGTAAATATTATAAGTAAATATCAATATTTTTAATATTTTTAATTAAATTTTTTCTTTAAAATCTTTCATAAAATAGTCCAAAGAAGTTTACCAGTCGTAAACTTCCTCAGGCGGAATCAAGGTAGACCCACCCTTCTCCAGAGCTTCCACCCCGGCGTCGATATCCTCGGGGTGCAGAAGAACAATGGCCCGTTGGTTTTTCTCATCTACAAAGGCGTAGAGGTAGTTCAGATTTATATCGGAGTCGCCTAAAATTCCTAAAACTTTACTTAAGCCCCCTGGTTGGTCTGACATTTCCACGGCAATGACGTAACCCATCTTAACCACGAAGTCGTTCTCTTCCAGGAGTTTCTGAGCTTTATCTGGTTCAGGGACTATTAATCTTAATATACCGAATTCTGAGGTGTCGGCAATGGAAAGGGCCCTTATGTTAATCCCGTTGTTGGCCAGCACGTCCAGGGCCTTCCTCATCCTTCCTTTCTTGTTTTCCAGAAATATGGACAGTTGTTTTATTTTCAATTGGATTTTCCCCCTTAATCTTCCTTATCATCAAATTTTCTTTTATCTATAACCCGCACGGCTTTTCCTTCGCTTCTGGGAATTGTTTTTGGTTCAACCAGTGTTACGTTAACTCTTATACCGATTTCGTTGTGTATGTAGTCCTCAATTTTTTTTCTTATAGCTACCAGTTCTTTTACTTCGTCGGAAAAGAGTTTTGGAGAGGTTTCTACCTGTACTTCCAGTTCGTCCAGGTGATGGGGTCTGGTGACGATGATTTGATAGTGGGGTTCTACTTCGTCCATTTTTAAAAGTGCTTTTTCGATCTGGGAGGGGAAGAGTGCTACTCCTTTGACTTTCAGCATATCATCAGCCCGGCCGGTGATGCGGTCCATTTTGGCCAGGGTCCTTCCGCAGCCGCATTTATCTCTTCTAAGGGCGGTGATATCTTTGGTACGGAAACGGATCAGGGGGGTGCCTTCCCGGGTGAGGGTGGTCAGTACCATTTCCCCTCTCTCTCCCTCAGGCAGGGTTTCATCGGTTTCGGAGTTGATGATCTCTGGATAGAAGTAGTCCTCCATAACGTGCAGTCCGTTCTGTTCTTCACATTCCAGAGCCACTCCGGGTCCCATTATCTCGGTTAAACCGTATATGTTATAGGCCGGGGCGTTGAATCTTCTTTCAATTTCTTCTCGCATTTCTCCCGTCCACATTTCAGCTCCAAAACCGATGGACTTCAAATTCAGTTTTTTTGTATCCACACCTTCTTCTTCAGCTACTTCTGCCAGATAGAGCCCATAGGAAGGGGTGAAGATCAGGACGGTGGTCCCGAAGTCCTTCATTATTTCTATCTGCCTTTTGGTCTGTCCAGTGGAGATGGGGATTACCGTTGCTCCGATATTCTGGGCACCGTAGTGGACACCGAATCCTCCAGTAAACAGGCCGTAGCCGTGGGTGTTCTGGATTATATCGTCTTCTGTTAATCCGAACATGGTCAAACCCCTGGCCATCACTTCCGACCAGACCTCCAGATCCTTCCTGGTGTACCCAGATACGGTGGGCTTTCCTGTAGTCCCGGATGAGGTGTGAACTTCCACTATTTTTCTTTGGGGAACGGCAAACATTCCAAAGGGATAGGCCTCCCTTAGATCGTCCTTGGTGGTAAAGGGCAGTTTTTCTATGTCTTCCAGTTTTTGGATGTCATCTGGTTTAATTCCCAGATCATCGAACCGTTTTCTATAGTAAGGTACATTCTCATAAGCTTGTTTTACAACTTTCTGCAGTCTCTCCAACTGTAAATCGCTTCTCTCGTCTGGAGACATACATTCTGCTTCTTCATTCCAGATCATCTTATCCCCCAATTACATTTTTTAAAATTAAATTTCCTATTTTACATTTAAATTTTCCTATTTTTTTTGCATGAAATTATTCCGGTTATTAAATGGAAATTTCTAAGCAATATTTTACATCAAATCCCATTATTTCACGTTAAATTTCCAGTAAATATCATATCAAATCTTCTTATGTCAAATCTTCAAATTAACTGGAGTAATATCAAATTTAAAATTTAACCGGGATTATACCAAATCTTCAA
>JADGNH010000020.1 GCA_017883605.1 Methanobacteriaceae archaeon | reverse complement strand
ATTCCAAGCTCTAGAGTGGAAGCAGCCTGTGCCTCGGGTGGCTTAGCCTTAAGAAGTGGTATCATGGCTGTGGCCTCTGGCTACCATGATATTGTTATCTCGGCCGGGGTGGAGAAAATGACAGACGTGGTGGATCCTACCCCTATCGTTGCCACTGCTTCAGATCAGGAATGGGAAGCCCAGCAGGGAGTTAACTTCCCATCACTTTACGCTATGATGGCCAGAAGGCACATGCATGAATATGGAACAACCAGAGAGCAGTTAGCCATGGTTTCAGTGTTGAACCATAAAAATGGCGCCCGTAATCCACTGGCCCAGTTCCCCATGGAAGTAACCGTGGATCAGGTTTTAAATTCAAGTAAGGTAGCAGACCCACTGAGGCTTTTGGACTGCTCACCGATAACTGATGGTGCAGCAGCGGTTATACTCTGCCCAGCAGAGGACGCAAGTAAATACACCGATACCCCGGTGTATGTTAAGGCTTCAGCACAGGCATCAGGAACCATTGGACTCCATGAGAGGAGGGATATAACCACTATCGATGCCACGGTATTTGCCGCTCGTAAAGCCTATGGGATGGCTGATCTTAAACCAAAGGACATAGATGTTGTGGAAGTTCATGACTGCTTCAGTATTAATGGTCTGTTGGCTATAGAGGATCTGGGATTTGTTGAAAAGGGAAAGGGCGGTCCTGCTGTAGAGGAGGGAATAACCGAGCTTGACGGACAGATACCAGTAAACCCTTCCGGAGGTCTAAAATCAAGGGGACACCCACTGGGAGCTACAGGTATAGCTCAAACAGCTGAAATAGTCTGGCAGCTGCGAGGAGAGGCTGATAAAAGACAGGTTGAAGGTGTAGAAATAGGAATGACCCACAACATAGGTGGAACTGGTGGAACCGCTGTAGTTCATATATTATCGAGTTAAAATAAGTTTAGAAGTTGTAAAATCAGTTTTAAAAGAATTTTAACACAATTCTATTTCTTTATTTTTTGATTTAATTTTCTTAATTATTTTTGATTTAATTTCTTATTTTTTTTTGGATTTAATTCCTAAAATTATTTCAAATTTTTTTTCTTTTTCAAAAAATAGATACTAATTAAATTATTTTTCAGTTACAGGCAGTTTCATATCACACCACTCTTTAAAACCACCTGAAATATTGTAGACTTCCTTGAAATTCAATTTACCCATTAATTTCATGGCGCGAAGACCTCTAAATCCAGCTCCACAGTAGACCAGATATTTATTGTTTTTATCCATATTTTCTAACTGTTTTTGGAAGTCCTCAGCATAATAGTCCAGATTTTTAGCACCTTTAATATGTCTTTCAGAAAATTCCTGAGTGGTTCTCACATCAAGAACAATAAAATGAGGGTTATCTTCATTCTCTTTGATAAATAAAAAAGCTTCCTGTGGCGTTATGGTTTTAATTATCTGTTTATTTTCTTTTTGAGCTTCTTCTTCTGCCATCTTTAATCTCCTGAATGCTTATTCCTGTTTAACATACTTATTATTGACTTCTATTAATATCTTGATCATTTTCTATTTTTTTCTTACGTATTGAGTTTTAGCTTAGGATTTTTGTCCTAAAATAGTCAATAAAGTTGTCCTAAAATAGTCAATAAAGGCTTAAGAATAAATATCTGTTAAATTGAAAGGAATTTCATATAAAAATAGCTTGAAAAATAAAATAAAAAAAATAAAAAAAGGATGTAAAGTAGTTTTTTAGATATTTTAAAGGTCTAAATCACAGTTTTACATCATGGGGGGCATTCCGCCCATTCCGCCCATTCCTTCCATTCCTTCCATGTCAGGTTTTCCTGCACCGGTGGATGCTATCACATCATCGATTCTGAGGATCATCTCAGCAGCTTCAGCTGCGGATTGGATGGCCTGTTTTTTGACCCGGCGAGGTTCTATTACACCGGCACGGTACATGTCCCTTACTTCTCCTTTAAAGACGTCCAGTCCCATGTACAGTGATTTTTCATGGGCAGCCCTCAGGTCCACTAGGGAGTCGATGCTGTCCAGTCCTGCGTTTTCTGCCAGTGTTTTTGGAACAACTTCCAGTGCCTCTGCAAATGCAGCTACAGCTAGCTGTTCCCTTCCACTTATGGTGTCAGCGTATTCTTTTAGTCCTTTGGCTATGGATATTTCTGCTGCTCCACCACCAGCTACCACTTTACCGTCTTCAACAGTGGCTGAAACAACTCCAATGGCATCTTCCACGGCCCTTTCTATTTCATCCACTACGTGTTCTGTGGATCCTCTGATTAAAAGAGTCACGGCTTTGGGGTCTTTGCAGTCTTCTACAAATATCATTTCATCCCCGGAGATCTTTTTCTCTTTTACCATGCCTGCTTCTCCCAGGTCGTCGTAGCTTAGATCTTCAATGTTGGTTACCACTTTAGCTCCAGTGGCCCGGGAAAGTTTTTCCATGTCGGATTTTTTAACCCTGCGCACAGCCATGATACCGGCTTTGGCCAGGTAGTGCTGGGCCAGGTCGTCGATACCTTTCTGGCAGAACATTACATTTGCACCGGCGTCTTCGATCTTGTCAACCATTCCTTTGATCATTCTTTCTTCCTGTTCAATGAAGGCCTGCATTTGCGCTGGGTCTGTTATCCGTATTTCTGCGTCAACTTCTGTTTCTTTAACTTCTATTGCGCTGTTCAGGAGAGCAATTCTGGCGTCTTCCACTTTTTTGGGCATTCCAGGGTGTACTCTTTCTTTGTCGATGATAACTCCCTGCACCAGGGCGGAGTCGTCGATTATTGCTCCGTCTTTTTTCTCTATTTTTATGTGGTCCTTTTCGATCTCTCCGTTTTCTTCCACCTGTTTCACAGCACTTACTACCAGTTCTGCTAGTGGTTCTCTGGCTTTTTCTGTGCCTTTACCAGTCATTGCAGTCATAGCTACTTTTAAAAGGGTGTCACGGTCATCTGCATCGATGGAAATCACGTTTAAAATTTCTTGTGCTTTTTCAGCAGCCTGTCTGTATCCCATAGCAACTATGGTTGGGTGTATGTCCTGATCTAGCAGTCCTTCTGCTTTTTTCAGGAGTTCTCCTGCTATGATCACTGCGGTGGTGGTTCCGTCTCCCACTTCATCTTCCTGGGTTTTGGCCACTTCCACCAGCATTTTGGCTGCTGGGTGTTCAATGTCCATCTCTTTTAATATGGTAACTCCGTCATTAGTTATTACAATATCTCCCAGGGCATCTACAAGCATCTTGTCCATTCCCTTGGGACCTAAAGTTGTTCTTACCGTCTCTGCAAGAACTTTTCCTGCTAATATATTCATTCTTTGAGCATCTCTACCTAAAAATCTGTTAGTACCTTCCGGTAAAATTAAAATTGGCTGACCTGATTGGCCTTGGCCACCAAACTGTGCCACATTATCACCTCTAGTTTTTTTATGTATATGATCGGTGGGTTAGAGGTTATATAAATAGTTTGTGGATAGGACATTACTTAAAAAAACACTTTAAATGGATAGCACCCTTACAATATCCAGCAACAGGAGATAATGAATTAAAATAAGCATTATTTAAAAATGATATGTATCTATATTATCTAAGTATCATTTATCTAATTATTTATAATTTAAGTCTATATTTTATATTCTTATTATTTTCTGGTTATTTAACTTATCTTGGTTTATTTATCTTTATTTTTCTAGTTATTTATCCAATTTCTTCCATAAAATTTCATGGCCATGGTTAAATGACTGGAAATATCCTTTCCTCTCCAAATTTTTAAGTATGTGTTCAAAATTTTCGCTGGAGAGTTCACTGAATCCCACTCCTTTTATATAAATATACAGATTATCTATATTGTCCTCTTCATAGGACAGGAGCTGGTATATCTGGGATTGGAATGATGTAAGATCTTTTTTTGGTTTGGCGGTTAGAGCGTCGAAGCGAAATCTTATCTTTCGTAACTCGGATAATTCCAAATCTTTTTCATCCAGGAGACCTTTAAGTTTAATTATTTCCCTCTCTTTTTCCATTATCCTCTTCTGCTCTTTTTTTTGGATTTCATTAATTTGAAGACCTTCCCTCTTTCTGAACCTCGAGGACTCTTTTTGACATTTTTTAACTTCGATCTTCAGTTTACTTATTTCCAGGAGACAGGCTTTCACCAACTGCCTCAACTGTTCACTTTCAGTGTTGTTTTTTAACAGTGCCATCGTAATCAACTATGATTTATGTTACAATTTACTTTTAAATTTTAGGATTTTGTCCCATAAAAGATCTTCCCATTTCAGTACCAACAGAGAACACATTACACCTATTAATGCACCAAATATCACATCAGAAGGGTAGTGGAGACCTAAGTATATCCTGGAAAATCCAACTAAAACTGCCAATGCTAGAAAGAGGTACAGGTATCCGTATTTTATTCCCAGGAAAGTGCAAGCTGTAAAGGAGGCAACAGAATGTCCAGAAGGAAAGGAATATCCTTCCATAGAAAAATAGAAGTTAACCCCATTTAAAATGGCGTAAGGTCGGGGTCTGGCCACCAGATACTTTAATGCCTCGCTTATGAAATATCCCAAAGCCAGGGCAACTAAACATAAGATAGCCACTTTCCGGCCTTTTTCACCTCCGAATATGAAAATAACCCCACATACCACTATCCAAAAGATTTCGGTCCCTGCAAAGGTGATAATGGGCATGATTATGTTTAAAAATTGATTATTAATAAGGTTAACAAAGTAAAATAAGGAAACATCCCAGCTGTTTACGGTTCCAATTATACTTTCCCACATATGTTTCCTCTCACCAGTTATTTGAATAAATCCTTAAAAAGTTTAAAGTATTAGATAAGGCCCGTATTAACTAAGATAAATTATTTTGTTTATATATTTCTATTTTAACCGGGCATTGTTTAACATTCTATTTTAGCCAGGCATTTTTAACATTCTATTATAATCTGGCACTGTTTAAACATTAAAAAAATTAGATAAGAATTATTTTAAACCTTCACTATTTTAACCTTCATTCCATAAAAAAATTATTTTAAACATTCATTCCATAAAAAAAATAAAAAAAAAGATTTAAAATTTTTTTAAATCACATGATTTCATTTATGAGTTCTGCATTGAGTATGGAAGCTCCGGCAGCACCTCGGATGGTATTATGACCTACCAAAACGTATTTAAAGCTTCGATCAAACACTTCATCCTTTCTGATCCTACCTACAGAAACAGCCATTCCTCTTTCGGCGTTTCGATCCATGCGTGGCTGGGGTCGATTATCTTCTTCCCTTACAATTACTGGATTTTTAGGGGCAGAGTAAAGGCCCAATTTCTGGGGAAGACCTCTAAATTCTGCAAATGAATTTTTAATGTCATCTACTTCAAATTCGTCTTCCATTTCAATGAAAACTGCCTCGGTATGTCCGTCCAAAACTGCCACGCGGTGGCAGGATGTACTGACACCAAAAGATGCCGGAGTAACAGACTCACCGTCAAAATCACCCAGAAGGTGCAGAGTCTCTAACTCCATCTTCTCTTCTTCCTCACCGATAAATGGAACCAGATTGTCCACTATGGCCATGGATGGCACTCCACTGTAACCTGCTCCTGATACAGCCTGCATGGTGGAGACATAAACCCTTTCAATGTTGTAATGGTCGTAGAGCGGTTTTAAGGTCATGGCCAGAGCGATGGTGGAGCAGTTAGGATTGGTAACAATGAATCCTTCCCATCCCCGATTTTTTTGCTGTATTTCAACCAGTTCAAGGTGTTCCGGGTTGATTTCCGGAATAACCAGTGGCACATCTGGTTCCATGCGCATGGCACTGGCATTGGAGGCCACAATCATACCTGCCTCTGCAAATTGGGGTTCGACCACTGCAGCAATATCTGCAGGCAGTGCAGAAAAAACTATGTCAACGTCTTTAACTTCATTGGGATCTGTATCGACCACCACCACGTCTTCTGCCACTTCAGGTATTTTAGAGTCAAGATACCAGGTTGCAGCGTCTTCATATTTTTTTCCAGCGGATCTTTTTGATGCGGTTAGGGCGGTTAGCTCAAACTGAGGATGATCTCCTAAACGTTCTATGAAACGCTGCCCCACCATTCCAGTTGCTCCAAGAATTCCTACATTTACCATATAAATCACCTTTCAATCAATAAATAATAAATTATCTAATTTTAAACCAATATTATCTAATTTTAAACCAACATAATCTAATTTTAAACCAATATAATATTTTTATTTTTAAACCAAGAACATCTTCCTATTTTAAAGAAGAACATCTCTTATTTTAGAAGAACATCTTCCCATTTAAAGAAGAATATCTCTTATTTTAATCCAAGAACATCTCCCATATCACTAATTTTACCTTGTTCTGCATGTATGACGTATCTCACGGCTTTTATAACACCGTTTACAAAGGCCTGCCTGCTGTGGGCCCGGTGCACAATTTCCAGACGTTCACCATCACCAGCGAAGAGTACGGTGTGGTCTCCCACTATATCACCACCACGCACAGCGTGGATTCCTATTTCCCCAGCGGTCCGCTCACCAACCATTCCTTCTCTTCCATAAACACATATTTCATCTTTATCTCTTCCCAGCTCCTCTCTTATAATTTCATAGGCCTTCACCGCAGTCCCGGAGGGTGCGTCTGCCTTATGTTTATGGTGGGCTTCAATTATTTCGATATCATAATCCGGGAGTATATGGGCCAGGTCTTTAATAATTTTAAAGAATACATTGACTCCTACAGCCATGTTTGGGGCTATAACGGCTTTTATATTATTTTCTTCTATGGCTTTTATTATTTCTGTCATTTCGTCATCTGAAAATCCGGTGGTTCCCACCACCAGGTTCACACCACATTCTGCTGCAATTTTTATGGTGTCCACTGAGGCCGTTGCTATGGTAAAGTCAATTATTACATCTGGTTTTTTTGTTTCAAGTACTTCTTTGAGCTTTTCTGCACCTGAAACTTCAGTACCGATATTTCCCACTCCTATTAATTCCCCCACATCTTTGCCCTCAAATGGAGTATTGGGAGCTTCAATCGCTGCTACAACCTTCATGTCCTCCTGTTTAAGGACTGTTTTTATTATTTTAGTACCCATCCTTCCGTACGCACCGGTTACAGCCACACCGATCATTTCTTAATCAACTCCTTGATCAATTGATAAATATTTAAAAAAAATTTTAAGGAAATTATAAAATTAATTGGACTAAGGTTTTTTGTTAATGATTTATTAATAAATTAAGTCCATTAAATCAATTCAAGGTTTTTTAAAACTTCTTTAAGCTCTTTTTTATTTTCATCTTTCAGGGGGCCCAGGGGCATCCTGACATGTCCTGCTGGTCTTCCCATCATATTTAAAGCTTCTTTTGCAGGTACCGGATTTGATTCTATGAAAAGAACCTTCATCAGCTCGTAGAGCTGGTAGTGGAGTTTCATAGCTTCCTGGTAGTTACCTTCCAGGGCACTTCTTACCATCTCACTCATTCTAGCCGGATCCACATTGGCCACCACACTTATAACTCCTTTGGTGCCTAGGGATATCATGGGCAGAGTTAAGTTGTCGTTTCCAGATATGATGTTAAAGTCATCTAGGCATTCCAACTCCTCCAGTTTTTTGATGGTCTGGGATACCTTGTCCAGATCAGGGCTGGCTTCCTTAATGGCAATGATATTGTCCATCTGGGCCACTTTTCCAATGGTCTCCACGTCTATGTCCGTCCCGGTTCGGGAGGGAACGTTATAGACTATTATGGGTATATTTGTGGATTCTGAAAGCAATTTATAGTGCTCATAAAGTCCGTGTGGTTGGGGTTTGTTGTAGTAAGGAGTGATAACTAATGCAGCATCTGCACCGGCATTTTCAGCGTATTTTACCAGTCCAAGAGCTTCCTTTGAAGAGTTGCTTCCAGCACCGGCCAGTGCCTTTACCCTTCCATCCACCTCATCCACCATAATGTCAATCATCTTTCTCTGTTCATCATGGGTTATGGTGGCGGATTCACCGGTGGTTCCAGCGGCTAATACTCCTTCAACACCTCTTTCTATGAGATAGTTTATATTATCCCTCATTCCTGCCTCATCAACCCCATCCTCCTTATTGAAGGGGGTGATCATGGCGACCGTTGTACCTTCTAATTTCATTCTAAGACACTCCTTACCATTTCATAAGCTCTCTTACCATCATTCCACTCCACAAAAATTACCACAGAAGTCTGACTTGAGGATATCTCAACGATATTGATCTTATTTTTACGTAGAGGTTCTGTTATTTTGGTTATTATTCCCGGTGTATCTATAAAATCCTGGCTGGTAACCGTGATCATGGCTATTTCCCTGCCCAGAGAAATGGAACTTAAATACTCATTCTCCACCACAACGTCATGTAACAACTCGTGAGCCTGCTCTGCTTCTGATTTATCAATAAAGAGGGTCACAGAGTTTTGGCCGGTGGATATACCGTATACAATTATCTTCTTTTCTGCCAGAGCAGTGGTCAGTTGGGATATTATACCCGGTTTATTCAGGATCTCCTCTCCCACCACAGCTATAACTGATATGGGGTCGGTGTTTAAGGCGCTGGTTTTTAGCGCCTCATTCCCTGCAGGTCCAATAATCTCTGTACCAATGGCTGAAAGATCTCCATGTTCATATCCAATTATCTTGGCTTTTATAAGGGGATCCTTATATTTAAGGGCGTGGGGATGAAGTACCTGAGCTCCATGGGTGGCCAGGTCTCTCATCTCCTCCACCGATATTTTGTCCAGCTTCTTTGCAGAATGGAGCTTGTTGGGATCGGTGGACATCACCCCACCCACATCAGTTACAATAACAACTTCCTGGGCTTTGAGGCAGTGTCCCAATAAAAAAGCGGTTATGTCGCTTCCGCCACGTCCCAGGGTGGTGACATTACCCTCTTCATCCTTTCCCAGGAAACCGCAGAGCACCGGTATAATTCCCTGATCCAGTAGCTTCATAAGTTCCTTTGATTTTTCTTCAGTTGCCCTGAAGTTTACCTTGGCATTTATATAATAACTGTCAGTAATCACTGGCCAGTTATCCATGTGGGGGTCTATGTATTCCGATTTAACACCCAAAGATTCTATGGTTGATGAGAATATCCTTACACTGGTAATTTCACCCATAGATACTATGTCAGCTAACTGTTTTTCTGTGGCAGATTTTCCTACAGAATTTTTCACAATATCCATGATTTCATCGGTGGTCTTGTTTATGGCGGATACCACCACCACCACCTTTTTACCTTTCATATATTCTTTTACCACAGATTCGGCTGCTTTTTTTATTTTTTCCCCATCTCCTATGGATGTTCCTCCGAATTTGGCCACTATTATTTCCAATTGACTCCACACCTTTTAATTTAACATTAAATGCTTTTAACCAGTCTGGTCGCATGCTTTAGAATGCTGTTAACTGGTCTTTTCATCCTTAAGAATTTCTAACTAGTCTGGTTACGTATCCTGCTATTTTGTTGCGTAAGTGTTTGGTACTTACTGTTGTGAATTCTTCCACCAATTTCTTATTTTCATCAAAATCTGTGGTGAATTTACCTTCATAAGTTTCAATTAACTCTTTAGAAGTTCTCTTTACAAATGATGTTCTTATATTACCCATATTTTTTACCTCCTTAGAATTTTTTCTTGTTCAATTTTGCTTAAATCGGTCAGTATTTTAATTATCTTTTGAAGACTGATCTCATCAATATTTTTTTCCCTGGATATCTCTCTAATTTTATGTTGAATATAATCTTCCCTTTCTTTATCTTTAACATTCTTATCCAGGACCATCTTGGCAGTGGCAATATCCTTTGCCAGGGAAGTTCTTTTCTGGATAAGATTTATTATTTCATCATCTATCTGGTCTATCTTATCTCTAGAGTTATGGAGTAATTTTAAAGCTTCTGATTTATCCATAGCCAACCACCTGGGTACCCTTATTGTCCACCTCTGTGATTATGACCCTTCCGGGGTAAGAATTCCAAGCATCTTCAATTCTGTGGGAATTTGATTCATTGGCTACAGCTACAAAGGAAGGTCCTGTTCCGGAAAGTCCTGCTGCCACTGCACCAGCTTCCAGAGCGTCCAGAGCAATATCTGGATTGAATCGGAGAGCTGCACAATACAAAAGTCCGTTTAGAGTCATAGCATGGTGGATGTTTCCTTTCACTGCTTCTCTAAAAGCTGTTTTGACCCAGGGAGCCAGGAGTTTCATCCTCCCAACATCAGCTTGTGCAGTTGGTGACTTTTTATTGGGCATATATATTAATATATTTTGCTCCTCCAAGTCCTCTTTCCTAAGTATCTTTCTTTGGGTGTTGTCGGTAACGGTCAGACCACCAAAAAATGAGGCGCTGGCATCGTCAAAAGCCCCGGTTATGGTAACACCGGCCTCAAGTGAAGCATCTATAGCCATATTCAGGATTGCCATGTCATTTATTCTCAAACCGTCTGTTTTAAGTTCATAAACATCCTTCAAAGCCTCTGCTGTAGCCATTACCACTGCATTGGAAGTTGCACTGCTACTGGAAAGTCCTGATGCAACCGGTAAGGTGGAGATGGTCTTCACCGTAACACCAGTACTATCCTCTGCTCCTTCAAACCGTTCCAGAACTTTCTTTACACATAACTCCATCAGGGTAGTATCCACGTCCTTATCAGATTTACAGGTTATTTTTCCTGGTTTTGATTCATCTAATTCAACTTCTGCTGTAACATAAAGTTTTATACCAAATGCAGAGCCACATCCAGTTGATATGGCATTTATAACCGTGGCAGAGCCGGGTGATCTGACTTTTGTTTTCACTTTATCACCATATATTTAAATGATTTTTGTATTTCAGTACATCAAATTTAATTTCCTTGCATTAAATTCATTTATTGGAATGTATGCAATGCTTTTATGCATTATTTATATAATTCGTAAATTATTCTATATGATTAACCGTATTATAATATTTAATTAAATCTTTAAAAACTCCAAAAAACAGTTCCTGAAAAAGGAAATAAGCAATTAATTTATAATTTTAATAATTATTAAGTTTTGCTATTTAAAAATTAATGGAAAAAATTTATGGTTACATAGACCTATTGGTGGCCATCCCAAATGCGGTTTTTTGCAGAATACCTTCTCAGAGATTAATATATAATGGTTTATGGATAAAATAATGGTATGCATCATTTTTTTAATGAAAATAAACAATAGCTCTAAAAAAACTGCTTTAAGTTCAAGAAGAAGATAAAAAAAGTCAATTAGAATTTAATTTACTAATAAATGGAATTTAATTTACTATAGAGATTTACTAGTATAAAATACTAATAAATAATATCGATAGATATCTTAAGTTATAAAAGTGGTAATTTTAAAGTTATAAAAGTGGTAATCATGAACAAAAATAACAAAATAATCATTGCTCTGATTATTGGGAGTTTGTTTGCAGTATTACTACTTTTATCCGCATTCATGGCAATTTTAGGCGTCATTGGGGACAACAATACTTTTTCAAGCAGTCCTTTTGGAGATACGGTTGCGGTGATACCTCTCCAGGGAGAGATAGCCTACGGCCAGTCAAGTATTTTGGGGGGTGAAATTGTGACCCCGGACACCATAATAGGTGAGATACGACAGGCCGAAGCTGATAGTGATGTTAGCGCCATTCTCTTAGACGTGAACAGCCCAGGGGGATCTCCAGTAGCTAGTGAAGAGATCATGACCGCCGTGAAAGAGTGTAAAAAACCGGTGGTGGTATGGATAAGTGATGTGGGTGCATCAGGAGCTTACCTTACCGCATCAGCCGCTGATAAAATAGTGGCCAGCCCCACTTCTATGGTGGGAAGCATCGGAGTTCTACTGGACGTCACCGACCTTTCAGGACTATATCAAAAAATTGGAGTGAATAAGTATGCCATAAAAGGGGGAGAATTCAAGGATATGGGAGCTGATTACCGGAACCTGACCCCGGAAGAGCAGCAAATGATGCAGGATATGGTGAATCAGGACTACGACTACTTTATCACCCTGGTGGCACAGAACCGGAATCTGGACAAAAACTATGTAAGTACCATTGCCGAGGGAAAAATATATACCGGAACCCAGGCCAAAGATATAAAACTCATAGATGACACTGGTGGAAAGCAGCACGCCCTGGATCTGGCTGCAGAATTGGGCGGAATCAAAGGACAATACAAGGTGATCACCATTACACCTCCCACCACACTGGAGGGTATCGTGAACAGCCTCTCATCAAATGCAGCTTATTCGCTGGGCAGAGGGATAGGAAGTTTAATGCAGGAAGGTTCCATTCAATACGTTCTCCGCTGATATGGAGAGAGTATACGGGTAATTTAAAGGATCCTAACATAATAAATGTAAATTAATTAAAGATTATCTAATTAAATTCTATTAAATAATAATATAAATAAAAAATATAAATTAATTAAAGATTATCTAAGCTAAATTAAGATGATAAATAGAAAGATTATCTAAGCTAATTGATATAATATAAATAAAGGATTATCTAAAGCTATTGAAGATGATATAAAAAAAGAGGTGAATGACATGGTAGTAAAAGTTGAAGTTTTTACATCACCTTCCTGTCCATACTGTCCTATGGCCGTAGAACTGGTGGAGGAAGTAAAAAAGGAGATGCCAGAAGATATAGAAGTTGAAAAAATTGATATAATGACGGACCGAGAAAAGGCCATTGAATACAACCTCATGGCAGTCCCTGCCATAGCATTAAATGGATTAGTCAAATTTGTGGGTGCTCCCAGCAAAGAAGAACTGGTGGTAGCCATAAAAGAAGAACTTCAAGAAGAAAGATAGTACTCTGGCAGTATGGAAGGTAAGCATAGCTTCCCTGACCAGGATTCTATAACGGGAAAACAATACGGAATCACTACTGGCAGTGCTGCCGCTGCCGCTGCCAGGGCAGCACTATTGTCCCTTAAAGAACATCCTGATCAGGTAAAAATTAAAACTCCCATGGGTGAACTTGAAATCGAAGTTGAGTCTTCCAACAAATTAACAGATACCCATGGAAGAGCTTCGGTTATTAAAAGACCCTATAATGACCCCGATGTTACAAAAAACCTGGAAATAGTTGCAGATATATATATAAAGGATATAACAGGAATCACTTTGAAAGGGGGGGAGGGTGTGGGTATGGTCACCAAGCCGGGACTGCAGGTTCCAGTGGGCCAGCCCGCCATAAACCCAGTTCCCCAGATGATGATAAAATCTAGTCTTCAGAATGCCATTCCTCCGGGAAAGGGAGCTGAGGTCATAATTTCCATTCCTGGTGGTGCGGAACTTGCCCAGAAAACCCTTAATCCCCGGCTGGGAGTTGTGGGTGGTATCTCCATTCTGGGGACCACCGGTATAGCCCGTTCCATGAATTCTGAAAGCTATAAAAAATCCTTTAAATGCCAGATTGACGTGGCAGTGGCAGAAGGCTACAAAGAACTTGTTTTTGTCCCGGGCAATATAGGTGAAAGGATTGCACGTGAGATTCTGGATGTTGACAGAGACCAGGTAATCCAGATGGGCAATTTTGTGGGATACATGCTTTCTGAAGCCTCCCAATCCGGTGTTCAGGATATCGTACTTCTGGGACATGCCGGTAAAATTATCAAACTGGCGGCGGGAATTTTTAACACCAAGCACTCAATCGCAGACGGACGGCGTGAGATAATAGCGGCCCACGCAGCACTTTCAGGTGCTGATAAGGATGTTGTAAGAAATATATTTGAATCAAACACCACAGAAGATATGATAGACATTTTAGATAATGAAAATCTTGTTAAAGCAGTTTTTAACAGCATTGCCCTGGCAATAAAGGACCGTTGCCAGGAAAGGTATGATATGAAATTTGATGTGGTTATAGCTAAGATGGATGGAAGTGTTTTAAACTCTAACCACCTAATTAAGTTAATAAGCTAATTTTATAATTTTAAAATTAGAATTTCAGGTGGATAATTTAAAATTATAAATATTCAGGTTGAAAAAAATGAAGGTATGTATTTTAGGCCATTTCCCACCCCACATCGGGGGTGTTTCATCACACACCTACCTCCTGGCTAAAGAACTCGTTAGGAGAGGTGATGAAGTATACGTACTTACCTATCCCCATCCTGAAATCCAAGATATTGATGGTATACATGTGGAAACAGCTTATACAGTCAATATCAAGGGTTTAAGGGGTCTATTATTCTTTTTAACAGCCACCTTTAAACTGATCTCCCTCACCCGAAAATACGACCTGGATATAATACACGCCCATTTTCTGATGCCGCCTGGTTTGATTGCTGTCATAGCAGGTATTTTCACCAGAAAAAAGACGGCAGTAACAGTTCACGGGTCAGATATATTCATAATGGCGTCTAACCCTATTTTAAGGATATTCATAAAGTTTGTGTTGAAAAGGGCAGATTATGTGGCTGTGGTAAATGAAACCATTAAAGAAAAAGTTCTGGATCTTAATATAAAAGGAATGGCGGACAAAATCTTTTTAACACCTAACGCAGTTGATATAGAGAAATATAACCCCCAGATTAAAACTGATTTTATCCAGGAGATAGGACTAGGTTCTGAAAAACCTTTAGCGATCTTTGTAGGTAACCTGGTTTTTCAAAAGGGTTTGAAGTATCTTTTAGAGGCAAAAAAGCTTTCTAAATCTGATTTTGAGCTGATGATAGTGGGTGATGGTCCCTTAATGGGGGAACTCCAGGAAATGGTTAAAAGCCAGCATATTAAAAATGTAACCTTTATCGGTGCCAGAAGGGATGTTCCAAGGATCATGCCTGCCGCTAGTGTTTTGGTTTTACCCAGCATCTCTGAAGGCTTTCCCATAACCATACTGGAGGCATTTGCCTCTGGACTACCGGTTGTAGCCACTTCAGTGGGAGGAATACCAGGGGTGGTGACCAAGGAGGTAGGAATAGTAGTAGAACCCAGAAATCCCAGGGCCCTGGCTGAGGCCGTAGATCAAATCATTCAGGATAATTCTTTAAGGGATAAGATGGGAAAAGCCGCCCGGAAAGAGGCTTTGAAGTACGCATCCGTTGAAATTCCTTATTAGATCGTAACAGTATTAGTCCATAATTCATATTTACGTAGTATATTCCACATAATTCATGTTTAATTACGTATTAACAAATTTATTAAAATTTTATTTCTTATAATTTTACAATATTTTTTATTAGATGTATAAAACAAATTAAAATTAGAACGGTATAAAGAAAATAAAAATATCAAGAAAATTTTTTTAATACTCTTATAGGTTTCGGAAAGAAATACTCTTATCGATTTTGGAAAGAATTATAAGAAAAGGAATGATTTTATGAATGATAAAAGCTTAACACATCTCTCATCCAATGGTGTCCGAATGGTGGAGGTGGGAGATAAGCCCGTTTTAAAAAGAACAGCCCTGGCCAGGGGTAAAATATATCTAAAAGAGAGCACCATAGATTTGGTAAAAAAAGAGGAGATAGAGAAGGGTAATGTGCTTACCACGGCCCAGATAGCTGCTATAAATGCCGTGAAGTCCACCCATCACCTGATTCCCCTTTGCCATCCCCTGAGGATAACTGGAGTGGATGTAGATTTTGATATGGCTCCTGATGGTGTCGGAGTAGAAGTAGAGGTCAGATCAACCGGCAAGACCGGAGTGGAGATGGAAGCCTTAACCGGGGTGAGCCTGGCGCTTTTAACCATCTGGGATATGGTGAAGAGTGTGGAAAAAGATGAAAATGGACAGTATCCTTCCACCCGGATTTCAGACATAGAAGTGATTAAAAAAGAGAAAATAAATAAAGAATGATCCCTCTGGAATCTATTAACTATCAAATATTTTAACAAATATAATATGATATTAATTAAACGTAATTAAAGGGACGATATTTAAAGAGGACGATATTAATGGCTGAAAATCAGTATAAATGGGGGGTAGTGTTAGTTGCTTGTTTAGCAATTTTTATTATTGTTTTAGATACATCGGCTATGAATGTAGCAATAACCACCTTGGTGGTGGAATTGAACACAACTTTATCAGCTATTCAGGCTATTATAGCTTTATATGCTTTGATAATTGCTTCTTTCATGTTATTGGGGAGTAAACTTCAAGACATCCTTGGTAGAAAAAAGACATTTACCATAGGATTATTAATATATGTAATCGGAACAACAATAGCAACTTTTAGTGTCAATGCCACCATGCTAATGATAGGATGGGCAGTTTTTGAGGGTATCGGCGCGGCCTTGATTTTACCTGCAACCACCACCTTAGTAGGATCTAGTTATGAAGGTAAGGATAAAGTCACTGCTTTTGGAATTTGGGGAGGCATAGCAGCAATGGGTGCAGCCATAGGCCCTATAATAGGTGGACTGTTTACCACCTATTTAACCTGGAGACTGGTATTTGGATCAGAAATACTCATCGTTGCCATCATATTCCTCTTCCGATATTACTTAACAGAATCAACACCTACACTTAAATGGAAAGATTTAGATGTGGTAGGGACATTACTTTCCATTGTTTCCCTAATACTAATTGTTCTAGGTATATTACTTCTCAGCAGTCCGCAGAATTGGGAATATGTAGCGGTGTTAATAGTTTCTGGTTCAATTCTGTTCGTAATCTTTTTATTATGGCAGAGAAGAAGAACTAATAAAGATTTACAACCACTAACCGATATATCCCTCCTAAAAAATCGTTTATTTGGATTAGGTAATCTAAACTCTGTTATACAACAAATACCTCTTGCAGGTTTTCTTTTCATTATACCAGTATTTCTGCAGCAGGTCACCAAACTCAGTGCATTCGACACTGGTCTTACCCTTTTACCCGCTTCTATTGCTATTCTATTATTTTCATTAGCCGGTGCAAGACTATCAGCGAGAATAGAGCCTAAATATGTCGTGATGATAGGTTTTATCATCGCTGCAATAGGGGCATACATATTAGGTGGAGTTTTCAACTTAAATACTCAAATGGGAGATATTATACCCGGAACAATTGTATTCGGTTTGGGAACAGGTCTTTTACTTTCACAGTTAACCAACCTTACCATGTCAGCGGCAAGGGATGATCAAGAAACTGATGCTGCGGGTTTATTAAATACCTTCAAAAATTTAGGTTATTCCATGGGAACGGCATTGATAGGAGTTCTACTCATACTTGGAATATTCGGAGGGCTTACAACTTCCATAGAAGCATCCGGCATATCTGGAAACATGACAACAGAACAAATACAGAACAGCCTTTTTAACTATGTGGAAAAAATGCAGACGGTTAGTCCACAGGACATCCCACCCAACCTGGTGCCGCAAGTAACTCAGATAGTGGATTCCACCATAAGTTCGGCTATGAAGCAGACATTTAATGTATTGGCATTAATCTTGCTCTTAGGATTTATCACCAGCATATTCCTGCCTAAAAATAAATCCATAAATCCATAAATTTGACATTTTGATTTAAAAAATTAAAAAAATTTGACGTTAAATCTTGAAGTTAGACAATAGAATGATTTTAGGGAGTATAAAAATAAGATTAAAATGACATTATATTTTAATCTTTTATTATGAGGGCAGCTAGTGCATTCTATAGCTATCCTCCTCTGAATGCGGCATATGGAATCATATTAACCAAATGTTTAATTTGATATCCTGCCTCCATTCTTTCATTCGCTACATAGGATCTTTGTATCTGCCATTTTACCATGTAAGTTATGTTATTGTATTAAATTAAGTAATTCATCAGAACGTTTAATAAAAATATTTAAGTTATATGCTTACCTCAAATATATGTTGAATACAGTGAATATTGAATATTTAAAAAATCATAATTTTAATTTTTAGGTTTACAATATGATTTCTGAACTAAATATAAGCAGGTTAGCCAGATTTAAAAGTTTTTCTGAATTTTTTTCAATTTTAATTGTTTTTATAGGGTTTATAGTTCTCATTGGTTGGATGTTTGATATTGCAATCTTTAAAAGCCCGGGTTCTGGATTTTCAACCATTAAATCTAATGTGGGATTGGTCTTCATAATAATTGGATTCTCCCTATGGCTGCTGCAGACTAAGAGAGTTAACCATAAGAATCGACGTACTGCACAGTTGTTGGCGTTTTTAGTTGTGCTTATCGGCTTTCTTACTATGATGGAGTATATTTTTAATGTAAATATTGGCCTTGATCAGATATTTTTTAAAGAGGCTGCTGGGGCGTTAAACACTTCTTCACCCAATAGAATGGGGTTTAGTGCGGCTTTAAACACTTTTTTGGCAGGAATTAGTATTTTGTTATTGGATATGAAAACTCATCGTGGTTACAGGCCCGGTCAGATTTTTGCAATCATCGGCGGTCTTATTTCGTTTCTGGCATTATTAGGCTATGTTTATGGTGTTTCAGTATTATATTACCTGCCCCAATATACTGCTATAGCATTGTATGCTGTTTTAACTTTTATTCTCGTTTTTTTAGCCCTATTGTTTGCGCGTCCTGATAGTGGAATCATGTCCCTAATCAATAGTGAAAGTTTAGGTGGTGTTTTATCAAGACGTTTATTGCCGTTAATTATTATCATACCGATATTATTTGGATGGATATGGAAATGGGGTGTAAATACTGGCCTTTATGATGATTCATTTAGTTATGCTCTGTTGGTGTTTTCTATTATTATATTCTTATCAATGATACTTTGGATCACGGCTAATTCCATTAAAAAAATCGATAACGATCGTAATAAAGTAAGAGAAGATTTGAGGTTGTTAAATATTTACAATCGTAGCCTCATTGAAGCCAGCGTAGATCCCCTGGTAACTATCGGTCCTACCGGAAAAATCACCGATGTAAATGATTCCACTGAAGTTGTAACCGGTTTCGGTCGAGACGAACTCATTGGCACTGATTTCTCAGATTACTTCACCGAACCCAAAAAAGCCAGAGAAGGATACCAACAAGTCTTCCAGGAAGGTATTGTGCGGGATTATGCACTGGAAATCAAACACAAAAATGGACACACAACACCAGTACTCTACAATGCATCGGTCTATAAAGATGATTCTAATAATGTTATAGGAGTTTTTGCATCTGCACGTGACATAACTGAACTTAAAAAAGCAGAAGAAGAACTTAAGCTGGCGAGTTTGTATAATCGTAGCCTCATTGAAGCCAGCGTGGATCCCCTGGTGACTATTGGTCCTAATGGTAAAATCACCGATGTAAATGATTCTACTGAAGTTGTAACGGGTTTCAGTCGAGAGGAGCTTATTGGCACTGATTTTTCAGATTACTTCACCGAACCCAAAAAGGCCAGAGAAGGATACCAACAAGTCTTCCAGGAAGGTATGGTGCGAGATTACTCACTGGAAATCAAACACAAAAATGGAGCGACAACACCTGTTTTATACAACGCATCTATATATAAAGATGAATTTGGTGAAGTTGTTGGAGTTTTTGCAGCTGCCCGCGACATAACTGAACTTAAAAAAGCAGAAGAGAAAATTCAGAGACTGGCAAATGCTGTGGAATCATCTGATGATGCTATTATAACTAAATCCCTTGACGGTTATATATTAAGTTGGAATAAAGGGGCAGAGCAGACTTACGGTTATTCTGCCCGAGAAGTTCTTGAGAAAAACATTTCAATATTAGCCCCGCCTAAACTTAGAGGAGAAGTAGAAAACTTAACTGATAAAATTAAAGAGAAGAAAAG
>JADGNH010000099.1 GCA_017883605.1 Methanobacteriaceae archaeon | reverse complement strand
AAAATCTAGTTATTATGAAGCAGTAAGTGTATTTCATAATACTTTAAAAGTTGTATTTTGTATAACATTATACATCATTTTATATACTACGAGTTACATACTATGAGTTACATACTAAACATACAGACATAAAAAAAAGAGGTTGATAATATGTGGGGTAAAAGTGAACATATGATGGGTAAAATGGACATGATGAATGAAAAAATGATGGAAATGATGAGTAAAGAAGACATAATGATGATCACTTCTATGAAAATGGATAAGAAAATCGCTATGTTGGAAGTTAAACTCGATTATATGAAAAAAATGCGTGACATGTTAAAATCCAAAATGTAATTTTCAAAAGCTGATAACTACCAATCTAGTTATTAGTTCCATCTTATTTTAAAATTTTAGGTATTAAATTAAATATTTTTTTCTAATCATTCATTTTTCTAATTATTTAATCAAGAAATTTATTCTATTTACCAGGTTATATTTCTGCGGATTATTTTGGGGGCGTTGTAAGCGCTTTTAATCATAGGACTTTTTTTATTCAATTTGTTGTTTATGCATTAAATTCTGGGTTTCGGTATTGTTGAACTTTTAGTTGTTACATTAGGGCTATGCATATTAAGGGATTATATGGGGAATAATAGCCGCTTTAATCAAAAAAAATTAGTTTTAATCCATTTTAGTTCATGGAAATCAGTCTAAAAACCTATGATTTTTATAGTTTAAATGTCATAATGTAATACGTCTTAGGATGTATAACAGCATAGTTCGACTATAAAAATGTGAGAAAAATGGAAGGAGATGACCGGGAGTTAGAAGAATGGGGATCTGCCAGGGATTTGCTGGTTAAATACGACGATCGTATACATGATCTGCGAAAATATGGTTTCAGTTTCATAACGGCGCTTTTAACTGCTCAAGCCATTTTAATACCTGCAACCAATCAAGCGGGCTTACCAAATACTATTAAGTTTGGTGTGATGGTTATAACTCTTTTTCTAATTCTTGCGCTGGCAATATTTGAGAGAAGCTATCAACTCGTCCAAGAATCTATAGCACAGAGGGCGTTAGTTCTTGAGCAAAATCTGAACCTAGAACTTACTGAAACAATTTCTCACCAATACACATCTAAGAAGATACGCAATTATGAATTTGGTGTATACGCCGCTTTTGTACTAGGGACACTTATGCTAGCTTTTTTCGTTCTTCTTCCTGAGTCAAGTTCAGCAGCGATTTACCAATTAATGTCGTGGATAATTCCTAAATCAATTTTACCGCTAATTTTATTAATAATTTTAGCAGGGATTTCAATAGCAATACTTTTATTAATCAAATGGATGAAGCCTGAGGAGAAACCGCATTGGTCAGGGGTGGACTGGGACCTGGATCGAGTTGAATGTAAAAAAGGGGAATCGGTGGCAATAACTTTGACTAACCTTAATGAAAATGAAATTATCATCCCTGCTAATACTTTAATATTGGAGATAAGGAGTCAGGATGGTATTAAAGTAGTTTATAGTGGGAAGGGCGCTAAGAAAGATATAAAAGTCCCCCAAAATCATAGTTATACTTGGTTGTGGGATACTGGCGAGGTGGATACAGGTATATATCGAGTATTTCCTGGGAAGGTTTCTTCTGATGGAACTAATTTAATCCAGAAAACAGATAAAGAGGTTTTATATCTCAGAAGAAGAATTAGGGTCTATGATGAGCCGAATAATGGAGCTAGCAAAAATTTAGAAGAAAATTATAGCTTTGTAGGAACCCTCAAATTTATGGAATAACATTTGAATACTCAACTTAGTTGTTGAGATATGGACTTAATAGGCTTGTTATCTATTGGTATTGGATTATAAGTTTTTAAATCTAACTAGATTCAAATGCTGAAAAAAGTTTTTCCTAGCTGATTTCAAGTTGGGCAAAGCTATAGCAAAAAAATAAAAAAAAGAATTCAAGAAAATTAATAAAATTTATAAAAATCAATTTTATCCTATTTTCAAGAGATTCACGTATTTCAAAGAATGGTTAAAAAGTTTATAGATTCACTCGACTATTTCAGCAAAAGCAAAGTTTCTTCTGGTAGAGGTTATCTTAATTTTAACTTCATCACCTAATTTGGCTCCTGAAACAAAAACCACAAAACCTTCTATACGGGTAATTCCGTCGCCGTCTCTTCCAAGATCTTCTATTTTAACATCGTATTCTTCTCCTTCATTAACAGGAGCTGAACTTCCTTTATTGTAGTTATCTCTACCTTGATTATTTCCAAACAATTTATCACTTCCGAATTGCCATATATAATGGCTGAAGTTATATATTGATTTCATAGTATATATACTTGTGGTATAAAGATATTCCACAATCTATTTTCAAAAATCATTTAAGGAAAAACCACCATAAATTAATCCATGGAAGTTAAGAATAAAATAATTCTGGCACTTGACCTTGAAAACATGGAAAAGGCCCTTAACGTAGTGGAAGATGTTTCAAAATATATAAATACCATTAAAATTGGTTATCCACTGGTGCTTTCAGAGGGCCTGGAATCCATATCTTTGGTTAAAGAAAAGATTGACTGCAAAGTAATAGCTGATTTTAAGGTGGCAGACATACCCTCCACCAACTCTATGATAACTGATCTGACCTTTAAAGCAGGAGCAGATGCTGTAATTGTCCACGGATTTGTGGGCAGGGATAGTGTGGAAGCCTGTGTGGAAACTGCTGATAAATATAGGGGGGATGTGTTTCTTTTAACAGAAATGTCCCATCCCGGTGCTTCTGACTTTCTTCAGAATGTCTCAGAGGATGTGGCCCGCATGGGGGTAGACCTGGGTATGAATAAGTACGTGGCACCGTCCACCCGGCTGGATCGCCTGGCTAAAATCAGACAAATTGTGGGTAATGCCTCCCTGATAATATCTCCAGGAGTGGGAGTGCAGGGTGGGGATCCCGCCCGGACCTTAGAGTTTGCCGACGCCCTAATTATCGGCAGATCCATCTACAACTCTCAAGACCCTGAAAAGGCTGTAAAGTCTATCATAAATAGCATCAAACTTTAAACCAGCCAATTCATAGGATATTTCAAATAAAAGGAAGTACAGGAAGGTTTCAAGACTGAAAAACTGGATTCCGCTAATCTTAAGACCGGGGATCACATTCTGGATCAGGCCTAAAACTGCAAATACTAAAATTGCTATTTTAAGGGCGAACCTGTATTCAAAAAAGGTTTTGAGGTGGTTTTTCTCTGCCACCCAGCTGCTGTCATTTCCTATTTCATCTATAAATGCTGCTGCAGTGCATAAAAGGAGGGTGATAATTCCAATGGGGGGAAAACCGAAGATTACTATAATTAAGAGAAAAATCAGGAGTGAAATAAGATGGTTCAGGCAGTCAACCTTCCAGGCAGCCACGGTCCCGATTAAAATGGCCAGAAATATGCAGGCAGCATCTCCACTGTGCACGGCCAGGTATCCTATGCTGACGCCGCAGAGAATCGCGGCAAATATTCCCAGAAAAGCGTTTTTCTTTTTGTCATGGGCGTCATCTGATATTTTCATGAAAAATCCAGATAACACGTAAAAAAATGCCTGCAAACTCCTCAGCTCCTCAGAATACTTCTTTTATGTAAATTTATGAGATTATTGTAGTATCATATTTCATTTATAGTATTATATTGGTCCTAAAATAGATTTTTTTAATTAAAATAAAATTAAATAATCTTAGAAATAAATTTTTTTTGGTCTTATTTAATTTAGTTTATTTAATAATCCTTATCTTAATTAATTATTTTATTCTTTGCAGTCTTTGAAAACGTATTTACATTCACTGCAGATGACTGCACTGGTTGTGGCATGAGCACGATGCTGGGGATCCAGATCCCTTTTAATGGTTTTATCTTTAGAGCCGCATTTAGGACATTCTTCATCTAATCTGCCTATATTCAAAAAATACCTCCCATATCTTCAATATTGATAATTTGCATTATTTATTGATAATTTGCATTATTTATTGATAATTTGCATTATTTATCTTCTAAAATTGTGAAAGAATATTGTATATTTAAGTAGGTCTTATTGTCTTTTATATCTAATCTTATCTTTGAACTGAATATAATTCTCAGCGATGAAAAATTTATCCCTCCCTGATGTAAGAATCCGGTGGATATGACTTTTATAGTGTCAGTTAAAAAAAACCTAATTGGAACATTTGATATTTTAAAAAAAAAATAAATTAGGGGATTAATTCCAAGTAATTAACCAAATCTTACCTTAAGCAATAATATGGCGGCTGCCATATCTTCTCTGCTCATAGATTCCAGTTCATCTTCCAGTTCATCCCAAGTCATGCCTTTAAAATTGTCAACAAAATCTTTTATTTCATTTTCTTCCATTTTTAAACACTCCTTATGTATATTGTTTTATTTATGAGAATTTATATTTTTTTATATCACAAAAAAATTATTTAGAAATCAGGAAATAAAGTAATAAGACATATAAAAGTAATAAGACATATAAAAGTAAAATGAAAAAAGTGTAATACACCTAAAAATATTCAAATAACCTAAAAATATTCAAATAATACAGACAAAAAATATTCAGAGTTGAGGAATTTTTCATGGAAAATGAGAAACAGTTACGTATAATCACTGAAAATATGCAGGATCACGTGGGCCTAGTTGATACTCAGGGAATTTTTAGGTATTTAAGTCCATCAGTCACGGTCGCCCTGGGATATGGGCCCCAAGAACTTATTGGTAAACCCATTTTTACATTTTTACATCCGGACGATTTGGAAAGAACCAAATCTGCATTCCAAAGATGTATCACCACATCTTCCACGGAAAAGATACAGAACCGTTTCAAACACAAATACGGAGATTACGTCTGGATAGAAACCATTGGAAATCCTATATTTGATGACTCTGGTCAAGCCGTAGGGGCTGTTTTCGGTGCACGGGATATTACCCATAGTAAAGATATTGAGAAGAAGCTCCGGATCAGTGAAGAACATTTCAGAAGTGTGTTCGATCAATCTCCCATTGGTACGGCTGTTGTGTCCTTAGATTACAGGTTTAAGCGAGTTAACCCTGAGTTCCGCCGTATAACCGGATATTCTGAGAAGGATCTCGCTTCACTCAAAATATTTGATTTATTACATCCCGAGGATGTTGCAGCCAACTCTGAAAAAGTTCAAAATCTGGTTAATGGCAGTTTAAATCAACATAAAGCTCAGAAACGTTACATCCGGAAGGATGGAGAGATTATCTGGGTAAACATCTCTCTCACCATGATAAGAGACCCCCAGGGAGAACCTCTACATTTTCTTGCCATGATGGAAGATATTACGCAAACTAAACATGCTGAGGAGGAAATAAAATCTTCACTTAAAGAAAAAGAGCTGCTCTTAGGAGAAATTCACCAGCGGGTGGACAACAACCTGCAGCTGGTTTCAAAGTTACTTGAACTCCAATTCTCAAACTTTGAAGATGAGAAGAAAGTGGAACTTTGCAAGAGCAACAAAAATCGTATGCAGGCAGTAGCACTAATACATGAAAAACTCTACCAATCAGAGGACTTTGCAATAATCGACTTTGCAGATTACATAGAAACCCTTAAAAATCACCTGATTTCTTCTTACGGGATAGATACTGACCTAATAAAATTTAAGGTAAGAGCTGAAAACTCCATAATCGACGTGGACACCGCTATTCCCTGCAGTCTAATTCTGAATGAACTGATAACAAATTCCATTAAACATGCATTTAATCCAGGAGAAAGTGGAGAAATAAGTATATCATTTAAATCAGGAAATGGAAATATCATCCTCAGCGTAACTGATAATGGCAAAGGTTTAATGGAAGAATTAGATGTTTTAAGTATGGAAAAAACAGGCTTAAGATTGATTAGCATGTTATTGGAGCAGGTTAATGGGGTAATGGAAGTTAATAAAACAAATGGTACCAAATTTGAAGTAATGTTCACAGAATCAGGATATTAACCAATTCCCCTTTTTTTTGGTGGTGCAATAAGATTGGAGATATTACATGGATATTTTTAAATCAATCTTTTTATTTGTTTTAGCCGGGCTATTTGAGATAGGCGGTGGATATCTCATCTGGCAATGGTTAAGAGAAGGCAGAGGAATAGAGTTTGCTATTTTAGGCGCCATCATACTGTTCCTTTATGGAGTGGTTCCCACACTTCAACCAGCTAACTTCGGCAGGGTTTATGCAGCTTACGGTGGTGTTTTTATTGCTCTTGCCCTGTTGTGGGGGTGGCAGATCGACAAAATAGCACCAGACCGATTCGACATAATAGGGGCATCCATTGCTCTTATCGGTGTTTTTATTATCATGTACTGGCCGAGAAGTTGAAATTCTTAAAATTACAAAAAAAAGTTTAACCATTACAAATTCTAAAAAAAAGAATAAAACAAAACTAAAAAAAAGAATATAAAACAAAAGATTTTAAATAAATGAAATAATTAATTTTTAAGATAAAATCAGATTCAGGGGAATATTAAACGAGAGATGCATTTCATGGATAAAAATCGAAAAGATCTGGCTAATGAAATCTATCAAGACCTTAAAAATGATTATAAAGGTGTTGAAAAAGTTTTAATGGAAGATGAAACCGTTTTTTGTATTTATGCAGATGACGACACCCTCTGGAAGATATTTGAGGATCTGATGGACAAATTTAAAAGCATTGAATTTGATGCTGGTGCGGGGGAAGCACATTATTTACGGGTTGTAATCTGATGTACATTATTTACGGGTTGTAATCTGATGCATGCTTTTATTGAAATGATTTAAGTCAATATACCTTGTTATGTGCCGGGATAGCCTAGCCAGGGAAGGCGCAGGATTCGAAATCCTGTGGAGCTCTGCTCTACCTGGGTTCAAATCCCAGTCCCGGCGTTTTACACTTTAGATGAAAAACTCTAAAAGAACGGCTGTTGTTCATTCTTTTTCAGAATCATTACTTTAGATTCTTTTTCAGATCATTGTTTTAGGGGTTTTTTAGTTTTTTATTAGATTTTCAGGTCTCAAATCATTCAGATTTTTTGGAAGTGTTTAATGATTCTTCTTCCAGAGCTGCGCATATAAATCTGGGTTTACACCCAAATTTTTCAATGCAAAGCCTGATCTGGTCTTCATCAACATCATTGAGGAGATTTTTTACTATTTCTATGGTCTCTGATTCTGAATAGGATATCTCCACCACTTCAAACAAAAGCTTAAGCACGCCGGCCATGATCCGGGATAAAACACCAAAATCTGTAAAGAGGTCGTATTTCACTCCCTTTATACG
>JADGNH010000098.1 GCA_017883605.1 Methanobacteriaceae archaeon | reverse complement strand
CCGGTGGGGCCTCTGAAACTTCTTCTTCAGATTTCTCCTCAGATTTTTCCCCCTCTTCCTCCAGGTAATCCTTTCTGATGAGGGCATCCAATCCTTTGCCCAGAGCGCTGCCCTGTTTTTTCTGTGGAGGGGTCATTTATTGTCCTCCCCACCCTCCAATTTGATGATCTCCTCGGCCAGTTTCAGGTAGGCCAGAGTACCGCTGCTTTCTTCATCATAGAGGATACATGGTTTTCCATGGCTGGGAGCCTCGGCAAGTCTCACATTTCGGGGTATGGTGGTCTTAAAGATGTTTTCTGTTTCACCAAAGTATTCCTTAACGTTGCTGTAAACTTCCCTTCCCAGTCTGGTCCTGGAATCATATAGAGTTAAAAGAATTCCTTTAATGGGCGATGGGCTGTTTAAACGAGTTTCCACCAGACCCATGGCTTTAATCAGATCAGCCATGCCTTCCAACGCATAGAATTCGGCTTGTATAGGTATTATAACGCTGTCTGATGCCACAATCGAATTTAATGTGAGTAAACCCAGAGATGGGGGTACGTCAATGAAAATATAGTCGTATGAATCAGAGACACCGTCCATGGCCTCTTTCAATATGGAGTGGGGTCCTATGGTTTTGCTAAGCTCAATTTCAGCACCGCTCAATGATATGTTGCTGGGAACTATATCTAAGCCGCTGATATCTGTGCTTAGAATCGCTTCTTCCAATCTGATCTCACCGGTTAAAACCGGGTATATGGTTTTTTCCACATCATTTTTCTCCACCCCAAATCCGGTGGTGGCATTACCCTGCGGATCCATATCTATTACCAAAACTTTTCTGCCAAGAAGGGCTAAAGCTGTTGAAAGGTTAACTGCTGTGGTAGTTTTACCGCAACCACCCTTCTGATTCAGTATTGCAATTATCTCTACCATAAAAAATCCTCCCCAAAATTTGATTATAAGTTTTAAATTATAACTTATAAGTTATAATATTTATATTTATTTATATATTCTTATAAAAAAATTAACCCTCAAATCCAATTTTAGATACTCTAGAATTAAAAAAATAACAGGAAAAATAAAAAAAAGTAAATATACAAAAATCAGAATTGAACCCTTTTAGAGAGCTTTAGAGGTAAAGGCAGTTTTCTGAAAGGCATATGCACAGTTTCCTGACGTATAGCATCAATCAGGCCTTCTTTATCCATTAAAACCTTTTCCTGGCTTTCTCGGACATTTACCATAATCTGACCGCCCTGGAGTTCTTTATCCCCCACCACAACTACATAGGGAACCCATTCGCCACCAGCATTCCTTATCTTTTTTCCCACGGTCTCCGGCCGGTCATCAACATCCACCCTGATCTGGTTGTCCTTTAACTCTGCGGCGAGTTGAAGGGCAAAGTCCAGGTGCCTCTCTGCTATGGGTACCACCCTCACCTGGGTGGGTGAAAGCCATAAAGGAAGTGCAGGTGGTTTTTCATCGGTTTTAATAGCACTGTTCTCCAGTAAGCTGCAGATAACCCTCTCAATACTTCCAGTGGGGCTGCAGTGAATTATTATGGGATTAACTTCCTTTTCCTCGGGGTTGATGTAGGTTATACCAAATCTTTCACCGCTTTCCACATCGATCTGTATGGTGGGGTTCTCTATTGGCCGTCCCAGATAGTCTATGGCTGCAAAATCCATTTTACATACCCAGTAATGTTTTCGTTCGGGTAAAATCTCCAGTATGACGGGTTTTCCTATTTTCTTCCCGGCCTGGAACACCCAGTCCTGGTGATCATTGAAAAAGTCTTCGGTAGTCCGGATTATAACCTCATAGTTAATCTTCAGGTCTTCCCCAGTCTTTGCGCACATGGTGATCTGCCGGTCAAATTCCTGCAGGGACTGCTCCAGATCAGCGCACACTGTGTGCAGATCAGGCATGGTAAACCCTCTCAACCTTTTGAGACCCACAACTTCTCCTTTTTTCTCCAATCGGAAGCTGTAAGTGGAAAGTTCGTAGATGCCCACCGGTAGATTCTTCCAGGTGAGGAAAGTATCTGATAGAATCCGGAAGGCGCCGAAACAGCAGGCGTATCTCAGCATGAGCTCCTTATTTTTGTTGCCCATACGGTACTGTCTTTCCCCGAATTTCTCAGCATGGACCCTTATGGCCTTATCCGCCAGATCATACATTATAGGAGTTTCTACGGGCATGGCTCCCTCTTCGGTTACCAGGTTGTAAACGTAATCGGCCAGGAGGTCGCGGATAAGTCTCCCCTTGGGATACCATCTTAGATGGCCCACATCAGCAGATGGCTCATAGTCAGCCAGTTTTTTCTCCCTCATAAGGCGTACGTGTGGGGGTTCCTCTCCTGAGGATTCTGTTTTTCCCAGCTCATAGGCCGCCAGCTTTTCCAGATCCGAGTTTTCATAGTGAAATTCTTCAGGGTTTAAGAGTTTTTCCTCATTTAAAATGTAAAATACAGATTTTTCTCCGGGAGCTTCTTCTTTTTCAGACTTTTCTTCCGCGGTTATGGTCCTGGAAAGCTCTGATAGGGGATGTCCCTTACAGGAGACCTCAAAGGACTTGTACCATCCGAAGGGTATCCTCTCAACCGCTATATTCCGATCCTTTAATTCGGCTTCCATGGCCTTTAATATCTTTTTTGCAGCATCAGGGGAGCTTAAAGAAGAGCTTAAATGGGCGTAAGGATATATAACAACGTTTTCCGCCCCTACCTTGCCGAATATATCCGCTATCTCGGAGGTGGCGTTATCCACCACACCCTCAGTATTTTTCTCATCTTCCTTTTCTACTGCGGTGAAGACTACCAGAGAATTTTCGTATTTTCCCTCTTTCTTTTTATCCTCAATTTCCTCAGCTATTTTCGTTTTAGACTTTGTTTTGTATTTTATATAATCAGAATGAATTAGAAGTATCCTCATTTTAATCACCGATAAAAATTAACTCAAAAACTTATTAATAGAATTTAAGTGGGAATGATATTTATACCTATTATAACATTGCGCCCCACTTTAACCTTCTTCTTATAAATTTTTTATCCCAACTTTTTTTACATCTATTAATATTAACTCTACAAATTTTTTATGTTCTATGGGAATTATTCTTATGTTCTATGGGATTCTTTTTTTTGAACTTGGATTATCATTTTTTTATATTTTTAAAATCATCAGAACTTCTTATTTATTTCAAATTCATCAACAAACTCATTCAATAAATTCATCAAACTTAGACAACTTGGATTATCAGCACACCACTATACTCCCATCTCTAATATAACCCTCGAATGCGTTGATATAATTAGAATTTGTTTATTTTTCTTTGTTTTAATTAAGTGTTTCTTTAAAATTATAGGAGATGGCATTAAAAGTTAAATTTATAATGGTGAAGATGTGCATCTATTAGTTAATTTATATAATCTTTTAGAAATATCCCAAATCAGTTAAAATGGATATCCTGATTTAAATTTTAATGTAAATGGATTTTAACTTGCTGTTTATTAAAAAATCTGGTTATAATTTAAATAAAGAAAATTATATTTCAAAAAAATTTATTGTAAAAATTCAATTAAAAATTCGATATTTATAACAACTTAAGATTACCATTTTTTATGATTTAATATTTTTCAAAAATTTATCGTTCATTATGAAATTTAATATAAATTCAAGGAGAAATGAATGGAATTATTTATTTGATAATAAAATACAATTTGATTCTCTTTTTTTGTAAATCCCCCCGTATCAAAGAGAATTTCCAGGAAAAAGTTTATATATTAAGTACAGTATAATCAAGGTCAATGAGGAGAAAATAATTATGAATACAAAGATTAATCGATTTCTGGAAATCCTGCGCTGGGTTGGTGTGTTTCTAGGAATATTTTTCGCCTTCTTGTGGGGCAGTGGCCCACTTCAGCAATTTAACATCTTCGCTATATTCGCTGTGGTCTTTGTTGCCGGATTAACTGGTATTGAAGGTCTTTTTTTCGGGAAAAGTGCAGTTGAAGTATCTGGTTATGATCAAGGAAGTGCCTATCAACGACAATCTGCTTTTAACAATCTGGCACTGGCAATCACTGCAGTTCTAGCCTTATTGCTGAGGTGGGGATTCTATGCCTACGTCAGTCTTTTAATGGTCTTACTGATATTTTTAACTTTCTCAGCCATCAACCATTTCTACACAGGCATCAAGGAGAAATTCGTTCCGAACACTCTTTTAAGGCCTTTGTTAGTAATTCTTCTTTGGATAATATCCCTGTACTTTCTGTTGTCGGCCCTGGGGACAATTTAAAAAAAAAGGCCCTGGGAACCGTATAAATGGAACCGTATAAATAATAAAAAAAACTGGAATTAATTTCTATTTTTTATCATTATCAGTACAATATGAAATAAATTATCTTTCCACCCTCTTTGGAGCTTTTAAAAATTATTAAAAAAACCTTTTTAAACTGTTAAAGAATTTTTATCTAAATTGATTTTTTCCAATCTGTAACCCTATAGAAAAGGCCAGCCTAATTGAAAGTGATGGTTATTTAAACTTAATTTACCATAACAACATAATTGATATAGTAATAGAAAGTTATAATTCTTGGTTTTACTAGGAAATCAGGTGATGAAATGAGAAGCGATACCATAAAAAAGGGTCTGCAGAGGGCTCCACACAGATCACTCCTGAGGGCCTGTGGAGTAACAGATGAAAACATGGATCGGCCGTTTATAGGTGTGGCAAACAGCTTCACCGACATAGTACCCGGCCACCTGCACCTTAATCAGGTAGCAGAAGCAGTTAAGTTAGGTATTAGCCACGCTGGCGGAGTACCCTTTGAATTTAACACCATGGCCATCTGTGACGGAATAGCCATGAACCACGATGGGATGCGATACTCCCTGGCCTCCAGAGAGATAGTGGCAGATACTGTAGAGAGCATGGCCCAAGCACACCAGTTTGACGCTCTGGTACTGATACCTACCTGCGACAAGGTGGTGCCTGGAATGCTTATGGCTGCTGCCAGATTAGATATACCCTCCATAGTTGTCACCGGAGGACCTATGATGCCCGGCGAGTATAAAGGAAAAAATGTAGATCTTATAGATGTTTATGAAGCGTTGGGAGCCGTTAATTCGGGGAAAATGAGTGAGGAGGATATAGGAGAATTGGAACGCTGTGCATGTCCTGGTGCGGGATCCTGTGCCGGACTTTTCACCGCTAACACCATGGCCTGTCTCACAGAAGCCATGGGCATGAGTCTTCCTTACTGTGCCACTGCCCACGCCGTGTCCGGGAGAAAAATACAGATTGCCAGATCATCCGGAGAGCAGATAATGGAACTACTGAACAGAAACATCACCCCCTCCACCATAATGACCCAGGAAGCCTTTGAAAATGCGGTGATAGTTGATCTGGCCCTGGGAGGTTCCACCAACACCACCTTACATTTACCCGCCATTGCCCATGAACTGGAAGACCGAGGGGTGGAGGTAACCCTGGAACTCTTCGATAGTTTAAGTCGGGAAATTCCCCACATAACCTCTATAAGTCCCTCTGGAGAACATACCATGTTCGATCTGGATAAAGCCGGGGGTATCCCCGCAGTACTGAAAGTTCTTCAGGATAAAATCCACAGCGAACTTATGACCTGTACCGGGAAAACTTTGAAAGATAACATAAAGGACTCAAAGGTGCTAGATCAAAGAGTGATAAGACCATTATCTGACCCTGTTCACAAAGAAGGCGGAATTGTGGTATTGAAAGGCAATCTAGCACCGCACGGTTCAGTAATAAAACAGGGAGCAGTTGATCCGGATATGATGGAACATCAGGGTCCAGCCCGTGTTTTTGAAAGTGAAGAGGAATGTGTTAAATCCATCTTCAATGGTGAAATTCAGGAAGGAGACGTAATAGTCATCAGGTACGAGGGACCCAAAGGAGGTCCTGGAATGAGAGAGATGTTAAATCCCACTTCTGCCATATCGGGTATGGGAATCAAATCTGTGGCCCTTATAACTGACGGAAGATTTTCTGGAGGGACAAGAGGGCCCTGTATCGGACATGTATCCCCGGAAGCCATGGAAGGGGGCCCTATTGCTGCTGTCCGTGAAGGGGATCTTATAAAAATAGATATACCCCAAAGAAAGCTGGAATTCAAAGTCTCAGAATTAGAGATAAGAAAAAGGCTTAAAGAAGTTATTAAGCCCAAAAGAGAAGTTAAAGGATGGTTGGCAAGGTATATGAGGATGGCCAGCTCTGCAGATAAAGGGGCTGTTTTAAAATAGGTGATTCAATGTCCAATACACGAGAGATAATAAGTTACATCGCCATTATAATCATTGGAATACTAGTTGCACAGCACCTGAACGTGGTGGTCTCTGGAAGCATGGAACCCGTTTTCTATCGGGGAGACGTGGTAGTTATAGAGAAAACCGACTTTTTAGGTCTTAACGAAATTAATGCCAGTAATCTGAATGTGGGAGATATCGTAATCTACCATGCCACCTGGTACCCTGAGCCAGTTATCCACCGGATCATCAATAAAGGAACCATCCCTGATGGAAGAGTGTATTACATCACCAAAGGGGACAACAACCCCGGACCAGACCCTGTCCCAGTCTATTCAAACCAGGTGCAGGCCAAGGTGGCGACATTGGGAAATACTTCCCTAATAATACCTAAAATTGGCTATATAACCCTGTGGATAAGAGGATTATAGTTAAAGTTTGAAAAAATTAAGTTTAAATATTTAATTTGAGCTTGAGCTCCTTTTAAAGTCTTTAACTCAATTTAATTACCAGTCCCCTAATTAAAATAGTGTAAAATTTAGCAGAAATTAATCCCCCATTAAAACTGATTAAACAAAAAAAAATTAAATCTTTAAAATAATTTAAACTGCAAATTAAATTAAAAATAAATCTAAGTAAAATGTTCAAAATAAAGAATATCACAAATAAATAGTGGATAAAATCGCATAAGGTGAACTAATATGTACCGATTGCTAGAGAAAGAAGCAATAAAATCTGTTAAAAATGCTATTAATACCCTTAACTGGGAATTACCGGGAAATATCAGCGTTGAAGAGCCTCCTAACGTTGAAATGGGAGATATAGCAACTTCAGTTGCCTTTCAGCTTTCAGGTATACTTAAAAGATCTCCGGTGGAGATCAGCCAGGAAATACTCGAAGTTATAAAAAAGCCGGATGTTTTCAGCAGAGTGGAGAGCAAGGGCCCCTACCTAAACTTCTTTATAGATTATCAAAAGTTTTCTCATCTGGTTTTAGAATCCATAAATGAAGATTACGGGAAATTAACGGGTAAAAGTGAGAAAATAATAGTTGAACATACTTCAGCAAATCCCAACGGCCCACTC
>JADGNH010000097.1 GCA_017883605.1 Methanobacteriaceae archaeon | reverse complement strand
CCGGTGATTCCAGTAGGGTAATTTAAGATGGTGATTCAGGAATAGGATTTCAGAATAATCTAGTGATTAGAAACAATGATACTTTCAGAATATCGGTGGAGAGATGAATAAAAAAAGATTGCTCGTAGTGATTTTAATTGTTTTCAGCGTCTCAGCCCTTATCTACCTGGCCAGTCTCCAGCAAGAGCAGGACGAAAGCAACGGTAAAATCAAGGTGGTGGTAACCGTACCTCCCCAGGCAGAGTTTGTGAATAAAGTGGGGGGAGATAAGGTAGAAGTTATGGTGATGGTGCCCCCTGGAGCAGACCCTCATACCTACGAACCTCTGCCCAAACAGCTTAAACAGGTTTCAAATGCCAGAGTTTACTATGAAGTGGGTTCTGGTATGGAGTTTGAACTGGCGTGGCTGGACAAAATACAGAGCATCAATCCCCACCTTTTAATGGTTAATTCATCACAGGGAATTCAGTTCATACCCAACACCGCTGAAAACGAGCCTGGCAACGACCCCCATGTATGGGTATCGCCCAAAAATGCCAAGATAATGGTGAATGACATCTACAACAGCCTGGTTCAGATAGATCCTGCCAATCAAGATTATTATACTAAAAACCGTGATCAGTATCTCCTGGAGCTGGATGAACTGGATAAAAATATAACAGAATCCCTTAAAGGAAAAGAAAACACTAAAATAATAGTTTACCATCCTGCCTGGGGTTACTTCTGCAGGGATTATAATCTCCAGCAGATACCCATCGAATCCGGGGGAAAGGAGCCCACTCCCCAGGAGATTGCAGATGTGATAGACCTGGCCAAAAAAGAGAATATAAAGGTGATCTTTGTAGAACCTCAGTACAGCCCCAAGAACGCGGAGGTTATAGCTTCAGAGATAGGTGGACAGGTTGTTGCTGTAGACGACCTCGCCCCAAACTACCTGGAAAACATGAAAAAAGTGGCAGAAGCATTTTCCAAGGTCTAAAAAAAATAATTAATGTTAAATCATTATTTAAAGGGTTAAAAGATTAAAAATTGATTAAGATTAAGTTAAAGAAATTAAGAAGATTTAAAGAAAAATCAAAGAAGATTAAAAATTAATTTAAGATTATTTAAAAAGAATAAAAAAAGAAGAATAAAAAGTTAGAGGTTAAGATCATGACTTTAAATGCAGTTGAAATGAAAAATATTTCCCTGAAATTCAATGAACAATCAATTCTTCATGATATTAACCTTAAAATCGAAGAAAAGGACTTTATGGCAATAATAGGACCCAATGGCGGAGGAAAAAGCACCCTTCTCAAGATCATCTTGGGACTTTTAACTCCAGACACCGGTGAGGTCAAAGTCTTTGGCCGGGAACCAAAGAAGGCCAGAGATTTAATGGGCTACCTTCCTCAGAGTGTTTCTTTTGACCATGATTTTCCTATTAACGTTTTTGATACGGTACTTTCCGGTATATATCACGGGCTTTTCAAAGGATACTCGGAAAATGACAGAAAAGCTGTTATTAATGCTTTAAAAGATGTGGAAATGGAAAAATTCAAAGATAGGCAGATAAGCAGGCTTTCGGGTGGGCAGATCCAAAGAGTTTTTATTGCCCGGGCCATTGTAAGGGAGCCAAAACTTCTTTTGATGGACGAGCCCATGGCCAGCATTGACCCTGAGATGCAGAACTCCTTTTACCAGCTGTTATCTAAACTGAAGGATAAAATGGCCATAGTCCTGGTAAGTCATGATGTAGGAGCAGTCTCCATCCATGTGGACAAGATAGCCTGCCTGAATCAAAGACTATTCTACCACGGGCCGGTTGAAGACGCTAAAGAGGGTCTAGAAGAGGTTTATAACTGCCCCATTGACCTGATCAGCCATGGGATTCCCCACCGGGTGCTTAAAGAACATTGATATTTAATATTAAAATGAATAGAGTTTCCTGATTAAATTTAAAAATAGAAATTTTCTGAAAATAGAAATTTCTGATTTAAATTAAATAAAAAAATTTCCCTGATAAATTAAAAAATTCATGATTAAATTTAAAAATATAATTCAGGCGGTTTAATATGATTGAAATTTTCCAGTACGAATTCATGCAGAGGGCCTTTATAGCGGCGGTGCTGGTGAGCGTGGCCTGCGGAATTGTAGGGACCTACGTGGTTATAAAGAGGATTGTCTTTATAAGTGGGGGCATCTCCCATGCAGCCTTTGGGGGGATTGGTTTGGGATACTTTCTGGGCATTAACCCCATCCTGGCTGCCATTCCTTTCAGTCTTATTTCTGCACTGGGAATTGGGGCCATCAACCAGAGGGTAAAGGTCAGCGAGGACACCGCCATAGGGATCCTGTGGTCTTTAGGCATGGCTTTAGGGATAATATTCGTCAATTTAACCCCGGGATATGTTCCAGACCTTTTCAGCTACCTTTTTGGAAGCATCCTCACCGTACCAATCTCTGATCTTTACATAATGCTCGTATTGGATTTAATAATTATAGGAACGGTTTTTTTATTTCAAAGAGAATTTTTAGCCCTGTCCTTTGATGAAGAATTCTCAAAGGTGGTGGGAATGCCCTCTGAGTTGATTTACATGCTTCTTCTATGCCTGGTTGCCCTGAGCGTGGTGGTGCTCATAAAGGTGGTGGGGGTCATCCTGGTAATCGCACTTTTAACCATACCCGCCGCCATAAGTAAGCAATACACCTCTAATATCAGGAAATTAATGGCCCTGTCAGTCATAATCGGGGGCTTGCTGACTTCAGCAGGATTATGGTTATCCTATGTCTTTAACCTGGCTTCAGGTGCCACCATTGTCCTGGTTCTGACCTTTGCCTTTGGTATTTCCTATTATTTAAGAGATTAAAGTCACCGGTTGGGTTTAAGTCACCCGTAATTGGATTAATATTTCTATAGAAACTATCCCCCTATCTCCCGGATTATGGCCTGATGCATCCTCCTTATGAACTCAATTCGATCCTCATATTTTAAAACATCCAGGTAGCCCTGTGCCACCAGGTTAAAGGCAAAGGGTGAAGGTATTCTGGTGTCAATTTGCTTCAAATCCATTTTACCCTCTTCCACTAATTTTAAAACTTTTTTGGCATTTTTAAGGTCCATGTAATCTTCCATAACTTCCCGACGGGCTTCTTTGAGGATGGAGAAGTTTTCATCCAGGTCTTTCACAAATTTAAGGAGTATCTTTCCCTTTACCTGCTGGCGGGAAACACTTTTCTCCTGGCCCTTGTAGCGCCTGAGGATCATGAGGGAACGGCCGGCACAGTGCCTGAACCGTCCGGCAAGGGTTTCGGTTTTGTCAATGGCCTTCACCAGTATATCTTCCAGATTTTCAGATTTCAGCTCTTTAAAGGCTTCCAATCCACCGATCTTACCTTCAGAGCTCAGATAAAACCCATTATCCGATACTGAGATCATAACATCTCTTCTGTATTTCTTGGCGATGATGTAGGCCACTGCACGGGATAGGGCATCATTTACCCTTCTGCCAAAGAGGGAGTGGAAAACAACGAATTTGCGGTTGCCGAAGCCTGTGTAAAATTCTATGAGCAGGTTTTTAAGGCCGGGTATCTGGGCGTAGAGGTACTGCTCCCGGAAGTAGTGGTATATGGAGTGGGCTGCGTTTTGGTCCACGTAGAGGTACTGGTGAATAAAATCTGTTATTTCCTCCCTGGTGCGTCCGTAGCGAAATTTGCCGTCCATGATATCGCGGAATTTCTGGATCTCTACTGCCAGGTCAAAGGATAAGGGGAGCTGCTCTGAAAACCAGGAGGGAATGGTGGGAGGTCCAGAGGAGGGAGTGACATTCACCGTCATTCCCCGGGCGTAGTTGAAACGGTAAATATTCCCGCCTAAAACAAAGGTATCTCCCTTTTGCAGCTTTTCCATGAAATCTTCCTCGATTCGGCCCACCACCTGACCGCCGCATTTTACCCGGGCTGCTGATCTATCAGGGATGGTGCCGATGTTGGTAGAGTAGAGCATTCTGGCCAGTTTACCTCTTTTACCAAATCTTTTCTCTGGATAGTCTACCCAGATCTTGGCGTAGACATAGCGGTCCTCGAGACTGGTGTATTCCCCTGCCAGGTAGCTTAAAACACTTACAAAGTCATTCTCAGAAAGTTTACGGTAGCAGTAACTTCTCCGGATAAGGGAGTAGGCATCATTTATATCCCAGGGACTTTCAATGGCCATCCCATAGATGTGCTGGGATAAAACGTCCAGACAGTTTTCTGGAATATTTATTTTATCTATATTTCCTTCAACAGCATTTTTCAGGATCAGCGAACATTCAAGGAGATCGTCCCTGTCCACCACAATGATTCTGCCCTTTGATTTTTCATGCAAACGATGCCCACTTCTCCCGATACGCTGAAGAGCTCTGGAAACGGATTTTGGTGAGCTGACCAGTATCACCAGGTCGATGTATCCGATGTCAATTCCCAGCTCCAGAGAGGTGGAGGATACCACCACCTTCAGGGCCCCGTCCTTAAGTTTATTTTCCGCCTCCAATCTCAATTCTTTGGAAAGGGATGAGTGGTGGGCCATAATATTATTCTGGTGGTAATGGTCTGGAAATCTTTTTTTAAGGTTGAAAACCACGCTTTCTGTACCGCTCCGGGTGTTGGTAAATATTAAAGTGGTTTTATGACTCTTTATCAGTCCATGCAGCATTTCATAGAGTGCGTTATTGGTTTCATCAGGGTCAGACTCCACTATGTCTTCCACTGGACAGAGTACCTTCATATCTAACTTTTTGAGGTAGTTCACATCCACGATCTTACAGTCCCTTACCTCACCGTCCTGGTAGCCTACCAGATAGCGGGCCATCTTTTCCAGGGGGTAAACCGTTGCGCTGAGTCCTATTCTGGTAAAGGGACCTGCCAGGTTCTGCAGCCTCTCCAGGGTCAGGTTCAGGTGAACTCCCCTCTTGTTATCTGCCAGGGAGTGAATCTCATCCACTATAACGTATTTCACATCCTTCAGCTTATCCCGGAATTTAGGGGCACAGAGCAGGATGGACAGTGTTTCTGGTGTGGTGATCAGGATGTGGGGTGGTTTTTTTAGCATTAAAGATCTCTGGTACTGGCTGGTGTCCCCGGTCCGCACCGCCTTTCTGATTCCAAGCTCTTTACCTGCTATTTTTTCTATCTCTTTCAGGGGTTCATCCAGGTTTTTTTCAATGTCATTGTCCAGGGCCTTGAGGGGAGAGATGTAGATGCAGTAGACCTTATCTTCCAGTTTACCCATATCGGCCAGGGTGGTTAACTGGCTGATTATGGACAGGAATGCAGTCAGTGTTTTCCCAGAGCCGGTGGGGGATGAAACCAGAAGATTGCTTCCATGGTGGATGTCCAAAAGTGCCTGTTTCTGGGATTGGGTGAAGGTTTCAAAATTGCTTTTAAACCACTTTCTAACCCAGGGATTCAATATTTTGTAGATCTCCTTATCCTGGTATATTTTTTCCTGTTTTACTATCATTTCTATTCTTTAATTCTCCTTTTAAATTGTATTTATTTGATTAAATTCTTAATTTTTGATTTCCTTGATAAATTTGATTATATATTCCTGGAATTTCTGATCTTATTACCCGGTCTGGTCTTATTATCAAGAAAAATTTATTATAAAAAATATCACTAATGGTTGTCGTCATTTTTAACTGCGGTTATATTTTTTATATCTCCAAAGGGAAATATTTCGAAGTTTTCAACTCCAATAACTTCCATTTTCTTTGGATTTCCTTTAAGGAATGGTGATAGTGGTCTTTCCTGCAATATGTCCGAGCCCTCGGTTACGAAATTGAATGACGGCATAACAATCAGATTGAATCCATTATATTTGGTTTTCAGGAAACATTTTATCTTTTCCAACCGCTCCCCGCTGCGCAGTCCAATACAGGGGTGTTCGTGTCCAATTATTATGGTCTCCCCTTCTCCCCTGGTCAGGTGGGAGGGAATTTTATGGCCGTGCATTATCCTGAAATTTTCCAGGGAAAAGGTTTCAAGTACCTCTAAATCAGTTTTTTTGGCTATAAACCGGGTGAAATTATCGTGATTCCCTTTTATTAATATTATCTCTTTAAAGTGTTTTTCTAAGAATTCCAAGAAATTTAAAGCCTCATTCCACTCTTGACGGCTTATCCTGCCGAATTCATGTTTCAGATCCCCGTTAACAATTATCCGCTGACAGGTTGATCTTTTGATGATCTCCTCCATCCTGGCTTTGATCAGTGGGTACTGGAATTTAGGGACCATGATACCATCTGCATTGAGAGACTGCTCGTAACCCAGATGTAAATCAGAAATAACCATATAATTATCCACAATCAGGGCCAGGTCCATAATTTTCGCCCCGTAAATCTGGTTTAAATCCATTATCGTTTTGCTTTTCATGTGACTGTAAAAAAATTTCAAATTAAGTAGTCATCAAAATAGTATTTTTTGATCTATCACATCTCTATATAAAATATATTATTTAAAGAATTTCCATCATAATTTTTTTAATGAATTCAATCTAACATCTAATGAATTCAATCTACAATTAATTTTTTTAATAATCTTTGATCTAAACAAATTTTTCCATGAATGATCTAAACAAATTTTTTATGGAGTATATTCTTTGAAAATACATTCCCTACATAACCTTTTTTAAAACCAGATAATTATAACTACCAAAAAATTTATACTAAAGCATAAAAAGGAGTTAAAAAAAAGAGTTTATTAATATATTTCTACCCATTTAAATTCATTTAAAACAGATCAAACTTAATTTTTAGAAAAGAGCACAGAAAACTCTAAGGTGATAGAATGAAGGAGAAAAACAGAGAAGAGCTTATAAAAAAACTGGGAAATGAAGATTTTAACCTCAGAATGGAGGCTGTGAAAGGTTTAGGTGAAACTGGGGATAGTGAAACTGTTGAACTTCTGCTCCAAACTTTTAGTGACGAGAATCCTCAGGTCAGACTTCTGGCTGCCAAGACCCTGGGAGATGTGGGGAAACCTGCTGTGGACCCCTTGATCCAGTCTTTGAAAGTTGATGATGGAAATATCCGTAAATATGCTGTTTATGCCCTTAAAAATATGGGAGAAAGCGGTGTGGTGGGACATCTTATCCCGGCCTTAAAGGATCCTGACTGGGGTGTGAGAAAATTCTCAGCAAAAGCCCTGGGAGACCTGCAGGATAAAGAGGCAGTGGAACCATTGATTGAAACCTTGGATGACGATGATTGGGGGGTTCGTGTGGCAGTCACCAAAGCCCTGGGAGATATCAGGGATGAAAGGGCGGTTGATCCTATAAAAAAAGCCAGAAGAAATGCCACTGGAGATAAAGAATATAAAAAAGTCGCCAATAAAGC
>JADGNH010000019.1 GCA_017883605.1 Methanobacteriaceae archaeon | reverse complement strand
CGATGGATTTTGGCGTTTGCTGGGTTTTTGAACTGCTGCGACAGCACTGCATTGGGAATGGTGGCCGCAAGTTCCTCAGCTTTCGCTATAGCACCCCCCATACCTTCTGCTCCGGGTGTAAGCACTATTTCTGCACCGAAGACTGCTAAAAGTTTTCTTCTCTCCAGTGACATGGTGTCCGGCATGGTTAGAATTAACCTGTAACCTTTAGCTGCGGCCACAAACCCCAGGGCAATGCCGGTATTTCCACTGGTGGGTTCAATTAAAATGGAATCTTCCTTGATTTTCCCGGTTTCTTCACCATATTCAATTAAAGAAACCCCGATTCTATCTTTTACACTATTTATAGGGTTGAAAGATTCAAGTTTAGCCACTATATCAGCATTTAGTCCTTCAGTTACCTTGTTTAACCTTACCAGTGGAGTGTTTCCAATAGTTTCTGTTATATCGTTTGCTATTCCCCTTTTCAACTCTGGTATTTTTACCATTTTCTCACCTTTTTTATATTTTATTTTCCATCATACTATATAACTATTGTTATATAACAATTGTTATATTTTTAATGATCTATAAAAATCATTTATAAAGATTTCTATTTAGAGTTGTACTCTCTATAATCTGATTATCAGTTTAAAAATTTATTTATTAGATCTTCAATAGCTTATTTTAACCTGAAATTTTATCTTATTATAGGTCATTTGGAAAATGTATAGGTCATTGGAGAATGAATTGAATATGAATGGAAAATAGTGTGCACTATTCATTCCAAGAACTTCTAAACGCTCAAAAACTTCAAGACCTTATGATAGCAGTGGTCTAGATCTTAATACTGCACTTATTATTAAATTATTGAACCATTATTCTAGATAACAGGTTTTTTAGCCTACTTACATTGTCTAATAAGATTTATAATAATATAAAGCCTTCCTTTTAAATTTGCAGAGCATATACATATTTTTAATAAGATTCTTATATAATTAAGTCCATATTATATTAGTATGTTAGACGTTCATCTATCCAGGGGGAATTAAAATCGACCATGGGGATTCTGAACATAAAATGGGACATATGGGTCATGAAGGACATGAAGAAAAGGGCAAATGTGTTGTATGTAGGGAGGAAATAACTGAAAAACATAGAATGGAAGGAGAACACGTCCATTCTGGTATGATCGGGGATTTAAAAAAGCGATTCTGGATATCACTGCTCATAACCATACCTATCCTTATTTTATCACCTACAATTCAAGGATTAGTCGGTTTAGGTGACTCACTCAGATTTACAGGAGATTTGTACCTTCTTTTCGCCTTATCATCCATAGTTTATTTTTATGGTGGATATCCATTTTTTAAAGGATTTTTCAACGAAATTAAATCCAGAACACCTGGAATGGATATGCTAATTTCTGTTGCGATTACCAGTGCCTATCTTTACAGCAGTGCCGTGGTTTTTGGCCTTATGGGTGAAGTATTTTTTTGGGAACTTGCAACATTAATTGACATTATGCTTATAGGGCACTGGCTGGAGATGAGATCTGTAATGGGTGCTTCCAGAGCACTGGAAGAACTTGTAAAACTCATGCCATCAAGCGCCCATAAAATAATGTCTGATGGAAGCACAATAGACGTTCCTTTAGATGAACTGACAGTGGGGAACCATGTACTAATTAAACCAGGAGAAAAGGTTCCTGTAGATGGGGAAATTATTAGAGGGAATACTTCTATTGACGAATCAATGCTTACGGGTGAATCAGAACCGTTATTTAAGGAAATTGGTGCAGAAGTTATAGGTGGATCCATTAATGGAGATGGATCCGTCACGGTGGAAATTAAAAAAACAGGTAAGGATTCATTCCTCTCACAAGTTATAAACCTTGTTGAGGAAGCACAGGCAAGTAAATCAAAGACACAGAATCTGGCAGACCGTTTTGCAACGTGGCTTACGATAATAGCCTTATCCGGTGGATTTATAACGCTTTTAGTATGGTTGGGAGTTACAAATTTGGGATTTGAATTTGCTCTTGAGAGAGCTGTAACTGTAATGGTTATTGCATGTCCACATGCACTTGGACTTGCAGTACCCCTGGTTGTTGCAGTTTCAACATCTTTATCGGCACGAAATGGACTTTTAATTAGAAATCGTGCGTCTTTTGAAAGATCACGAGGTATTAATGCCATAATATTTGACAAAACAGGTACTCTGACAGAGGGAAAGTTTGGTGTAACTGATATTGTTCCTTTAAGCAGTGAATACGGTGAAAACGATGTTTTAAAATATGCAGCCTCACTTGAATCATATTCTGAGCATCCAATTGCCAAAGGAGTTGTAAACTCTGCAAAAGAGACTTTTGACGTTGAAAATTTTAAATCAATCCCTGGAAAGGGTATTCAGGGTAAAATTAATACAAAAAATGTTGAGGTAGTAAGTCCGGGATATTTAAAGGAACTTAACCTTGATATTTCTAATGAAAAGATAGATAAACTCTTATCTGAAGGAAAAACAATTGTTTTTGTAATTATTGAAGGACAACTTAAAGGTGTACTTGCACTTGCAGATATTATAAGGGAAGAGTCCAGAGAAGCGATTAAAGAATTCAAAGATATGGGAGTCCAATGTATAATGATTACAGGGGACAGAAAAGAAGTTGCAGAGTGGGTATCCAAAGAAATCGGGCTTGATAAATATTATGCAGAAGTTTTACCCCAGGAAAAAGCAGAAAAAGTTCGAGAAATTCAATCTGAAGGTTTAATTGTTGCCATGACTGGTGATGGTATTAACGATGCCCCTGCACTTGCACAGGCAGATATAGGTATTGCAATCGGTGCAGGTACAGATGTTGCTATTGAAGCTGGTGATGTTGTCCTGGTAAGAAGCAATCCTCTTGATGCGGTTTACATAATAAAGCTTGCTAAATCAACCTACAAAAAAATGTTCCAAAATCTAGCTTGGGGTGCGGGATACAATATTTTTGCAATTCCAATAGCAGCAGGAGTTCTCTATAGTTTCGGAATTCTTTTAACCCCTGCAGCAGGAGTTATATTAATGTCACTTAGTACCATTATAGTGGCTTTTAATTCAAGAACCCTTAAAATTGAGAAATAAAAATTATCATCGCGTATAGATAATATAATCTTAATTTAATCAAAAAGAGGTGAAATTATGGATAGAAACACCACCATCGTATTAATAGTTTTAATCATTGCAGTAGTCATTGTAGTTATTTTTGCCTGGTTATGGACTTACACCCCGTATATGGGCGGATACCATGGTTACTATGGCAATCAAATGGGAAACGGTATGATGCAAGGATATTAAGAATTAGTATGCAGAATATGTCAATTGACCTCAATTGCCTATATCTAAATAGAAAGTAAGATGAAAAAACCGCTGAATGAGTAGCAAATAAGTAATATTAAACAGGTATAGAATATTTTATCTTATAAACAACATATTTAAGAATTGAGGGGGAATGAAATTAAAGTTCAAATTTACATAACTCAGGGTACTAGGTGCCGTTTATTAGAAGAATTTAAAATAAGCAATAGAAGAATTAGGTTTAGATGTGGAAATAGAAAAGATTGATTTTAAAACAAGCAACAACAGGCAGGGTAATGAGTATTAGTCATCACCCTTTTTCCGGCAAAATTGTTTTAAAGCCTCATCTATAAAAGTAGGTGCTATGTAGGGCTCTATTCCATGAGAAAGTAAAATATCCATTGCCCCCGGTCCGATTTGGCTGGCTATAACCGCCTTGCAGTCGGAAATCAGCTCCACACTTTGGTCCATGGAAAAGTCGCTGTGACCTTCTACGCTGCAGGCTGGTTTGTTTTCCCGTATTTCCAGAAATTTATAATCACCCTGATCATCAATCTCAAATATCAGAAACTGTTGAGCCATGCCAAAATGCTGGTTAACAAACTTTCCGTCGCTGCTGGCAACTGCTACTTTAAAAGACATTAATAGCTCCTCTATACCTTTTTTATCACAATGTTAATAATTCTTTTAACATAATGTACCCAAACTTAACCTTCATTGTCTTAAATTGGTTATTCACTAAAGAGCTAATCAAAATTAATTTACAGGGGAAAGAATACCCCCTAATCAACCTTTTTTCCAGCCTCGGGACCTGGTTGTATGAAATATATTTCCTCTACCTTAAATAAGACGGCTGCTTTGGGACTGAGTTTGGTCATCACGCTTTTTGCCCAGTCAACTGCATCTTCAAAATATTCACCAGATTCAAATATTTCAACCCTGCCTTTAAACTGATAAGGGCATTTTAAGGAGTCTCTGAGAACAATAGCTGCTTTAGGATTTTTCTCCAGGTTCTCACGAGTTTTTTTCATGTAATTATCCACTAACAAAATTGTTTCATCATTTAAAGGCCTTGCAAATCCAATGGGAACCACGTTAGGTATATCACCTGAACAGGTAGATAAAAAAACCACGTTTTCCTTTTCTATAGCATCCATCATATCGTCACTCATTACCATAAAAACCACCAATTAATTTATAAAAATTGTTAATATATAAAATTTTTGAACCCAATTTCTAATCTAAAGATTTGTGACCAATTTCTAATTAAGTTTTGTTAACCCATTTCCAGTTTATTCCTGTTTATCCAATAACATGGGGTTCATGGAGTAAGTTTGAATGAATTTAAATAATTTAAATTTTAACTGCACCGCAACCGTTATAAATTTTGAAGTTAACAATAGTTATATATAGTAAGGTCAACTAATTGAAGCCTGAAAAAACAGGATTTTAGTAAAAATCCTTGATAAATTGATTAACTTTAATAAAATGGATTAACTTTAATAAAATGGTTAAATTCCTTTAAATAAACCTCAAAGCTGTAAATAACTTAAAAAACCTATAAATAGGAAATAAAATGCGGAGATGAAGATAAATCATGGTAACTATAAAATTTTTAGCACGCTTCAAAGATATCACCGGCGATAGGGACGTGGAAATTGATTATAACGGTTCAATATCTGGTTTGATTGATATCTTATGTTTTAAATATGATAACCAGTTTAAAGAAGCTATTTTCAACAAAAAAGGGGATTTAAGAGATTATATGAAAATACTGGTAAATGGAGAGGACATAAGAACCATTAATGGGTTAAAAACGGGTTTGAACGAAGGAGATCAGGTTGTAATCTTCCAGACCATTGCTGGCGGTTGAATTGATAATTGGATAAAAATCAAGAATTGGATAAAAATTTAAAATCCATTGACTAAAATCAGATATATCAAGAACTTCCCAAATAACAATATTTTTAACCCATAAAACCTTCAAAACGGATCATTCCCAGGGTTAAAGCCGCGGTCAGCCCCGCACTCCATATTAAGATGCCTATACTTATCCACAAAATTAATCGCCGCTTTTGGGCCCCTAAAGCAATTCCCAGGGTAGCTGTCAGGGGAGCTCCAAGAAGTACTGGTGACAATAATCCCAATCCAATTACACCGTATTTGTTCCACACATAAAATATACGCCCCCTTTTTATCTCCCTGTTTTCTCCATAACGCCATTTTAAAAACCAGTTTCTTATATTTTCTCCCAGGATTAAAATAACCAAGGTTCCTAAAATTCCCCCTAAGGAAGATAATATAAAAATTAGGAATGGATTTAATTCTAAAAGTATTCCAGCAGGTACAGCTACCAAAACATCCACCACACCCAGCCCCAAAACAGTGATTAATCCAGTAACAGTATCCACTAAGAACACCTGATAAAAATAATCAATTTCTGATCCAGATCCCTATCCACTTTAATTTGGTTTTCTGATATTTCTATTTCACGATATTGGAATATGATTTTATATATTTTTAATTTACCTAAAATCATCTTTTTTTTTAAATGGATTAGATGGGCTATAACAGAAAACAAAAAAAATATAGGTAACCATTGACATATTAGTTACTATAAAAAAAAGGGTGAAAAAATATGGGTGAAAAAAAAGATATTAAATCAATTCCAATTCTACCGTTTTCATTGAACATATCATTGATTTCCGCGATCATAATTCTTATCGCAGGTATCATAAACGCCATAATCGGTACGGCCTTAATAGGATCAATCATATCAGTTCTGCCACAAAATGCCACTGCAGCAATTTCAACTTTACAAGCCTTTGGAACTGCAGCATCAATATCATTTATCATAATCTGGCCAATAATGACATTTATAGGAGTATTCATCGTTATGGCCATAGCAGCTGCACTGTACAACTTCTTAGCTCCAAGGATTGGTCCCATCAAACTGGAAATTGAATAAAATTTATTTTTTTATTTTTTTAGTTGAAAGGAAAAATACAGCAAGAAGTGAGGTGAAAGGATGGGTGAACAAACTAATGGTCTAATGATGATGGTATTGGGAGTTGTCCTGATAATACTGATTGTAGCACTGCCAAACTTTATATATTGGATATACTGGATAGCAGCAGTACTAATATTAGTATATGGTTTTTATCTTTTCCGCAAACAATAGATTAAATAAACTGGTAATGGTCCGGGGTAGATAGCTAATTTAACAGGGAGAAATAGGGGCCCAGATTTAATTAAATAAGGCCCCGATTTAAGTCAGATATATATAATTGTGTACAATAAAAAGGGGGGAATAATGAATTGACACCTTTAGAAGCAGTTGCAGTGATAATTTTAGCCGGTGTAATTATTTTTCTTTTATATTACTTCATTAGACAAACGAGACCGGAAGCTTTTGGAAACGTTCAATCAACCGTATATGGAGCAGGAGAAAAGATATCTGGAGGAGTTAAAGATATTTCAGGTAAAGACATTTCTGGTGGTGAAAAAATGGCTGGGGTAAATGAGAATATTTCAGGTGTAGGTAGCAAGATCAGTGGTGCGGTTAAAAATATTTCAGGTAAGGGCAGCGAAATTACCTCTAACGCTAGCGAAAAAATAACAGGGGCCGGTGCAAAGGTATCTGGAAAAGTTAAAAACGTTAATGTCGATACAGATTCTCTATCAGACAATATAGATAAATTTTTAGAGGAAAAAAGTGACCAGCTTATAAAGGATTGGAAGCTGGCAACAAAAACTGATATTGGAGACCTTGAGAAGAAATTTAATGAACTCTCAGGTAGTACTACCAAATTAAAAGGCGAATTCGATGAATACCGGGGAGATACCAATAAAAAATTGGAAAATATCGAAGAAAGACTGGCAAAGTTAGAAGGCCCAAAAAAATGATTAAAAATTAAGAATTAAAATTTAAAAAAAAAGTGGAAAAGAAAAATTGGATGAAAATCAATATAACCAATTTTTCTAAATTTTTTTATTTCAAATTATAAGTTCTTAATCCTGAACTCTCTCCTCTAATTCTTCTTTATCGAGTTTTAATATTACATAATCACCAATGACGCTGATATCTTCATCAGAAATCATCAAATATTTTTTACTGAATGTTCCCCCGGTAGATATAACTACATTATGTATCAGGCATCCCTTGGGGTCTATGTACATATCTGCAATTTTACCTACTTCCATACCTTTCTGAGCCAGTACAATCTTCCCCACCATATCTTTGAAAAGAGAACCTTTAGGTGCTAAATCTTCAACTTTATCCACATGGATTTTTTTACCAATGCCGGCCTGGTCCAGATTCAACTGTACATAATCTCCTATCTCAGCTATATCTTCTTCAACTATGGCAAAATACTTTTTATTTAAAGTTCCGCCGGTGGCGATGAATACTTTATCCACCAGACATTTTTTCAACATCAAACCCATTTCTGCTACTCTACCCACTTCTCGGGCTTCCATATCCAGAACTTTCATCCCAATAAATTCGCTGGCCTTCATTTCTAACCCCCTTATCGTATTAAGTTAAATTCCTATCTCTTTCTTTAATTGTGTATATTTATATATGTTATTTTTATTAACTGTTTTTATTTTTTGTGTAAAAATAGGTATCCATAAACGAACCAGAGGTCTTTAAGCTGTAGTTTTTCATTGAGGATTTTAATACTTTCAGGGTTAAACTTTTAAATATAACGATAGTTATATTTATGATGTGTCATCAAGACCATTAATTATAGGGGAAATACGCCTTAAAATCTAAAGAATCTAGCTTAAAACCTAAGAATTTAAGTATATTAATTACCCTCAGGATCTATTAAATGAAAATCGGCTACCTACCCACCACATATCACACCTCTTTCATTTTGAAAAGTAGTGTAAACAGTAGTTACTCCTATTTAAACCGTAAATACCAAATTGAATGGACTTTATTTCCCACCGGACCGGCCATGATAGATGCATTTGCTTCAGGAAAAATTGATTTAGGTTATATTGGCCTTCCTCCCGTGATAACAGGCATTGATAGGGGTTTAAACCTTAAATGTGTGGGAGGAGGGCATGTGGAAGGAACGGTGATGTTAGCCCCTGAATCATATCAGTCCTTTGAGGATCTTGGAAGCATTAAATCCGTACTAAAACAATTCGAAGCGAAAACCATCGGTACCCCCTCTAAAGGCTCTATACATGACGTTATTCTGCGTGAAATGGTAAAGAATTTTAAAATTAAAATTAAAAATTTTAACTGGGCAGATTTCATACCAGACGCCCTGGAGGATGGTGAAATCCAGGCAGGAGTGGGAACACCCTCCCTGGCCACTGCAGCTGCCGCCAGAATGGATTCCCAGATAATAATTCCACCCTATAAAATGTGGCCCTACAATCCCAGCTACGGCATTGTGGTAAGAGAGGAAATTCTGGAAGAATCCCCCTTCATCACCCAATTTTTAAAGGCACATGAATCTGCCTGTAATCTCATGAGAAATGACCCCCTAAAAGCATCACAAATAGTGTCCCATGAAATTGAGATTATAAACCGGGAATCTGTACTTAAAACCTACTCAATATCGCCCAAGTACTGTGCCAGCCTTCCTAACACTTACATAAATTCTACACTTAAATTTATTCCTGTACTTCAAAATTTAGGCTATTTAATTGGTAATTTGAAGGAAAGAGATATTTTTGAACTGAAATTCATCCACAAAGTACATCCAGAGCCTGCTCATTATGATTCAGGTACACAGGGCGTATAAAAGCTGTGATCCAGACTTTCATTTAAACTAAGGATTTCACTGTGAAATTCCACAAACTTAGCGGCCAATCCCCTGAAATAAGGCGTATAAACCTTATAGAACATTAATCTGCGGCTTTCTATTCCATTTTCCAACAATTTTTTCTTAAACTCCTGCAATTTCTCTTGGATACTGGCATACATCACATTGTCAGGATACTCTCCTAAGAAAATTCCGTCAGCTCCCTCTTTAAAGGCATGTAGAATATGTTTAGGCATAAGTCGGTTTATAGAAGTGATTTTTATGATCCTAACCGATTCTGGATAGGGTATCTTATTTATACCAATATTATCCGCGGCCACATAACCCACACCATCCAGAAAGGCCAGTATCCTTATCTCATCATCCCTCTTATCCTTTAACATCCCCGAAATAATACCAAATATCTGATCATCGGTCTGGCCCTTTACCTCTATGGCCTGGTTTTTACAGCTGGATATACATGCTCCACAGGCGTTGCAGGCCAGGGGATCAATGTAGATCTGTTCATCATCCATAAAAATAGCTTTATATTTACATACATCTATACAAGTTCCGCACATTTTACAGCGGGCAGAGTAAACCTCTGCTACCATGGGTTCAATTTCTAAACCTCCATTCATGAGCTCTGAAACCTTTGAAGCTGCTGCGTTTGCCTGTGAAATACTGTCTGTGATATCTTTGGGGCCCTGTGCAGTTCCACAAACATAAACACCCTCCACATCAGTGTTGACCGGTTTAATTTTTGAATGTTTCTCCTTGACAAACAGGTCTTCGGTCAGTCCCACATTTAAAATTTTTGAAAGCTCTACAGTCCCTTTTGAAGGCTCTATAGCCTCTGATAAAACCACCATATCGGTCTCAATCTCCATGGTCTCCCTGAGAAGAGTGTCCTCCACCCTAACTACAAGATTATCCCCTTTTTTGGTTACTTCCCCTGGTCTACCCCTAATCAATCGGATGCCCTTGGATTGACCGTATTTAAAGTAATTTTCGTACATTCCAGCCGTCCTCATGTCAGTGTAGCAGATTATAACCTCGGTATCAGGATAGTGGTCTCTGATGATGCTGGCATGTTTCAAGGCTACCATACAGCATATCTTGGAACAGTAACGCTTACCATCTGGTTTATCATCTCTGGAACCAGCGCACTGCACCATAACCACCCTGTGAGGTATTCTGCCATCAGAAGGTCTAAAAAGCTTGCCCTTGGTGGGACCGTTTACTCCCATGATCCGGGCCAGTTCCATCTGGGTTACCACATTTTCAAATCGGTTATAGCCATATTCTGGTCTCCGGGCCAGATCAAATCCCCGGTGTCCGGTGGCTATAATCACCGAACCCACATTGATGGGTATAACCTCTGCTTTCATGGAGAAGTCAATGGCACCCATTTTGCAGACTTCCTGACATTTACCGCATTTAAGGCAGTGCTCCCCATCTATGGTGTAAACATCCGGCACTGCCTGAGGGAAGGGTTTGTATATGGCCTTTCTCATCATTAATCCTTCGTTCCAATCATCCAGAACATTCACTGGACAAACTTCAACACAGTTACCGCAGGAGGTGCATCTATCCTCTTTAATATAACCGGCTTTTTTCTCCAGAATCAGGTTGAAGTTCCCTCCCTTCCTTTCTGCCTTCTTAACTCTGGTATTGGTCAGAAGTCGGATTTTTTTGTGTCGAACCACCTCGTTGATCAAGGGGTTTAAAAGACACATGGAGCACTCCTCGGCAAGTTTCTCTGGAGAAAATATTTTACCAATTTTCACCATGTTACCCCCAATGGTGGGTTTCTGTTCAATTAAACAGGTTTTAATACCCTGGTTTGCCAGTGAAAGCGCCGCGGTTATCCCGGATATACCTCCCCCAATTACCGCTGCACTTTTTTTGGTCTTCCTAAATATTGGTGTCAAGGGCTGGGCGTGCTTTACCCTTTCCATCGCTGCCCGAGTTAATGACAAAGCCTTATCTGTACTTTTCTCTCCATCAGAATGGACCCATGAACACTGTTCACGGATATTAGCCATTTCCAGAAGATAAGGATTTAAAGGGTTCATATAACTTTGAAAAGTCTTTTTGTGGGTGGTGGGCGAACAGGCAGCTACCACCACCCTATCTAAATTTTTCTCTATTATATAATCTCTTATGTTCTTTTTACATTTAACAGAACATAGATTCTCAAAATCCTCGACTACAGCAGCATCAATGGATGATTTAAGCCTTTCAATATCTACTGTGTCTGAAATATTTCCTCCACAGCGACATAAAAAAACCCCGATATTAACATCACTTTTTGAGGGAAACTTTAGAGCGCGACTTTTCATCAAATTAATACCCCCTTATCATTAATTGAATCTCTATTTTAGTCAATCAAATTCGTTTTCACGATTAAACCCTGTCTTATGAATCAATCCCTTCCATCATCAACCAAACTCCTCTCCTCATCAACCAAACTCCTCTCCTCATCAACCAAACTCCTCTCCAAATTTTTCTGACGGAGATCAACGTCGATATCAAGTTTTTTAAGGAATGGTTCTACAGGAACGGTGTGGGTCTGCACTCCAACCACCCGGTAGGGATCTGCACCAGAGGCCAATGCCACCAGCTGGGAGATATTTAAATGGACTATATCAAACTCGGTATCCAATATTTTTTCGATGGTGGGTTGATAGCGGTCAAACTGCATCTGGCAGTTGGGGCACATGTGAACCAGAACCTCCACATCCTTTTCCTTTAAGCTTAAAAGCTTTTCTGCGGTCACAGAAAGTGAAAGGTCCTTGTTAGTAAATCTCTGTCTAAAACCGGCGCCGCAGGTTAATCTCTGGTGATCATACCACTCCAAAGATTGTGCACCGCAGGAGCGGATGATGGTGTCTATAACCTGGGGATCACGGACATCTCCCAGGGTATCGGCATAGTGGGCCTTGCAATAGTGGCAAGCATGATGGGACGCCATCTTGAAGGATGAAAGATCTATACGGGAGAGATTTGAGATTTTATCCTTTTGGTTGTATAAAATTTCGGCTACATGGAAAATATTGCTCCTGGAGTCAAAATCTCCCCTTTGATAGCTGAACTGTCCCATACCGGAACCCTCAAAAATGTTGTTTATCTTATCTCTGATCTCCTTATTCTCTTCCAGGGTTTGACAGGCCTTTTTCAGTATGGCGTAGCAGGTGGCGCACATCACTGCCATATTTTTATGACCTGTTTCCCGGGCAATGGCCAGGTTACGGGCAGCCAGGGCAGTGGTGGAGAACTGATCAAAGAGGTCATAATAGTGTCCTAAACCAGTGCAACAGGACTGTCTTTCATCCACCAGGTATTCAATACCCAGCTGGTCAAATAAGTAGCGGGTAGATGATTCTATGCCCGGATACTCCACACTCACCAGGCAGCTTTTAAAAAGTAAAATATCTTTACATGGTATTTGCTTCATTTTTAAATCGCCTTATCCTATCCAGTCTTTCTTTAAACCCTGTTTTCTCTAAAATATCTTTAATTTCACATAAAGCTTTTTCAGGTAAAACATATCCCTCTAAACCTAATTCCCCCCTGATATCATCCAGATTAAGCTTCAAATCAAGCCAACCATCTCCAAAATCCTCCAGAAGGTTGTCAAAAAAATCGTGAGGTATGGATCCAATACCAAACTCCAGGAAACTGTCACCATAGGCTAGAAATGATGCAACCTTTTCTAAACCTGCACCATCATCAATGGATTTCTGTCTTAAAATCTGAATTATCAGGCAGGGACTGTTGTTAACCGGACAAACACTATGACAGGTGTAGCAGTAGAAGCAATTCCAGATGATATCATCCCTCAAAACTTCTTCATCTCCTTCCAAGACTCTTTTAACCATTTCCCTGGGATCATAGTCAGAGTGTCTGGCTGCTGGGCAGGTAGATGTACACATTCCACATTGACCGCATTTAAGGAGGCCCATATCCTTTGAAGCCTTTAAATCCTGATTTATGGACTCTGCAAGCTCCAAAACATTTTTTTCCATTTTAAGGGTTTTCATGTCCCAATATACCTCGCATATAATGACCTGGCCACTTTTTCGTCATTGGTACCCTTAATTATTGCTCTTCCATCTTTAAATAAGGATATTTCCTCTTTTTCTGTTTTGAAGATCAGAATGAAATCAGTGCTTTTCACCTTTCCTAAAGGCTCTAGTTTAGAAGCCATTTCAGCTAAAGATATTTCTTTGGGATCTGCGGGGGTTATCTGAATGGCGTTTCTCCCGCAAAGTGATGTAATCACTTCCCTATCCTCGGTATCCAAATATCCGTAGTTGCCTTTCACGCAGCACTCGCATTCATCATTTTTTCTGACGATTACATCATCAAAGGAGTTGTTCCAGGCATCATATACCAATAAACTACTATCTGTGCCCTGTTTATTATTATCCAGTAATATTTTTAGGGCTTCGGTGCTTTCCATAGAGCCCATGATTACGGTTATGGTATTTAAAACTCCCATAGTATCACAGGTGGGAAGGGAACCTATTTTGGGGGTGACTGGATAGAGGCACCGTAAACAGGCTTTATCTGGCAGAATATTCATGGTCATTCCTGAGGTTCCAATAGCGCCGGTGTAAATCCAGGGAGTACCCTCTTTAACGCATACATCATTTATCAGCATTCTAGTCTGGATATTGTCCGTCCCGTCCAGAACCACATCTACTCCCTTCAGAATGTCTTCCACATTGGTATGGTTTAGATCCTTCACCACCGGCTCCACATCTATCTGGGAGTTGATATCTTTAATTTTCTGGGCGGCGGCCATGGCCTTCGGTGCTCCCACATCAGCTTCATCAAAAAGCATCTGCCTTTGCAGGTTATTCAGTTCCACAAAATCCCGATCTATGATGGATATTTTACCCACACCGGCCCGGGCCAGATTGTTGGCCGCCACTGTTCCCAGGGCCCCGCAGCCCACTATGGCTGCACTGCTTTTTAAGAGTTTTTCCTGACCTTCCTCTCCAATATTTTGTAATATTATCTGCCTTGAATACCGGTTCATCATAATTTTGATCTCCGTCTGGAATTTTTATGAAATTTTTATTTATTGAATTTTTTATGAAATTTATTGAATTTTTTATAGCTTTTACTGAATTTTTGTTTAATTTACCGAGATTCTGTTTAATTATTGAAAATTTCTGTTAAATTCACTGCCATTCTGTTTAAATTTGAACTTGAAATTAATTTTTAGATATAGAATAATAATTGAAGGTTAATGTGATGGAATATCTCCATAAACATCTGTTTTATGGGATTTTTTATTTTTGAGGTCTATCTCCTCCAATTCTATCTCCTGAATGACATTTTTAGCCACTCTCTTGGCAATGGCCGTCAGGGTTAGTATGGGCGGTCTGCCTGGTGCCCGTGGTATCACACTGGCATCTGCTACAAAAAGGCCTTTTATCCTGGTTTCCATGGATTTGTTAACCACCCGACCCATGGCAGCTGTTCCACCAGGATGGGCCCCTCTGATTGGTGTGGAAACTATGCTGGACTTATCCACCCCGGCTTCCACCAGTATCTGGACGCATTTATCGTATCCTTCCTTTAAAAGATTAATATCTCTTGTGGTGAGTGGTTTTTCAATTTTTCCGTCAGGATAAAGTATGCCATTGGCTTCGTCTGCTATTTTGACCATTATGCCCAGCAAATCCTCTGGTTGGGCAGAAAATCCTCTTTTTTGGATGATAGGTAACAATTGATTGGAATAATGGGGAGATAAAAAGTAAGGCCCGAATTCTGATTTAATTCCCATTGGAATTTCCTTATTTAGCCGGCAATCCTTCAAGTAACCACCCACAGTTATGAATAAATCTGTGAAAAGTCCTTTTCCAACACCGTGTGAGATTCCTGAATTACGAAGAATATGAGGGGTGTTAAGGGAACCTGCGGCCAGTATAACTTTTTTGGCTTCGAATTTCTTTATTTTTCCATCTTCTGTTTTGCCTTCAACTTCGGTGACCTGTTCGTGGTGAAGAACCTGGAGAACTTCGAAGTTCCACAGTACTGTTGCTCCATTAACGGCAGCTTCCTCTATGAAATGGTTGGCATCCCATTTGGCGCCTCTGGTGCAGCCTTTGATGCATAATCCGCAGTTATTACACTTGGTGAAGTCAATAAATTTGGGCATGGATTCCACTACAAATCCCAGCTTTTCACTGGCCTTAGCTATTTTTAAAGTGGCTGGACCCATGAAATTAGAGGGAAGGGGACTGACCTTCAGGTCTCCACTGGCCTCTATCAGTTCTTCAAATAAATTTAGATCATGACTTTTGAGTTGAGATATAGCTGAATTAGAGTAACAGGCACTACAGGAGTAACAGGCATTGGCCAGGGAAACTGGGGTGGTGCCGCCCGCTCCCTCAATATACATTAAATCAGGAGGATAATTCAAAAAGTCATATTCAGAATTTTTTGACCTTTTTTTTAATTTAAAGTCCATATCTATATTTTGGATGTGGTTTGCGGCAGTTCCCGCTTTATAAGGTTTACCTTTCTCCAGAACGAGAACCTTCAATCCTTCTTTGGAAAGTTCTCTGGCTGCTGTTGCACCTCCAGCACCTGTTCCCACTACTATTGCATCAAAGGTCATAAATTTCACTTTTTAGGATGGATTTTAAATGTAAATATTCCCTTGATTTAACATATTTATAATTTCCAGCTGATTATTTATAATTTCCAGCTGATTTGAAAACCATTTTATAAGCTACAATTGACTTAACACGTGTTATATAATCAATTAGTTATAACAATTGTTATAATTTATATATAAACTTTTGCATCCTCACTGCAAATTTGAAACCATAAAAAGCCGCTTTTAATCAATTCTTATTTATCTTCTAAAATAATATCCAAATCCCTTAATTTACTTCTTATCAGATCAGAAAGCTCCCAATCCTTCCTTTCCCGAAGCTTTTCCCTTATCTCAACCATCACTTCAACCAGATCTGTTGTTTTATCATCTGCACCGGTTTTTCGAGAGAAATCAAAGCCCAGAATATCCCCAACTTCCATTAAAAACTTTTTTACCTCAATCAAAACATTTTTAGAAATATCTCCATTGTTTATTCCCCGGTTTATATCTCTTATAAAATTAAAAATAACAGACAACGCATCGGGTGTGTTGAAATCATTGTCCATGGCCTTTAAAAATTTATTTTTTGCATCGCGCAGTTTATTGTTATAATCAACATCTTTCTGGTTTAGTTGAGAAATGTCATCTTTCTGATTCTTTTGAGAAATATCATCTTCCTGATTCTTTTGAGAAATATCATCTTCCTGATTCGGCTGGGAAATATCTGCTTTAATCCGCTCATTTATAGTCTCAACTAACTTATAAATCCTTTCTAAACTGTTTTTAGATTGTTCCAGAGCAGATTCGCTGAAATCAATAGGGCTCCGGTAGTGGGTGGACAGAACAAAGAAGCGGAAAACTTCTGGCTCGTACTCTTTTAACAGATCCCGAATGGTGATGAAGTTGCCCAAAGATTTGGACATCTTCTCTCCGCTCACATTTAAAAAACCGGTGTGCATCCAGTAGCGTACCATGGGTTTTTCTCCGGACACGGCCTCCATCTGGGCGATCTCTGCCTCGTGGTGGGGGAATATCAGATCCAAGCCGCCTCCGTGAATATCATATCTGGGGCCCAGATACTCCTCGGTGATAGCGGTGTCTTCAATGTGCCACCCCGGCCTCCCTAAACCCCATGGTGAATCCCATACCGGTTTCTCATCCCTTTTTTTCCAGAGGGCAAAATCTCCCGGGTTTCTTTTGGTTTTATCCAGGTTTACTCTATGCACAGTTAAATCCTCTACATTACGCCGGGAAAGTTTTCCAAAATCTTCAACTCTGGATTCGTCAAAGTAAACTCCTGTTTCTGTTTCATAGGCAAAACCCTTGTCTATCAGGGTTTCTATCTGTTTTATTATTTCAGGCAGGTGTTCTGTGGCCCGGGCGTAGAAATTTACATTTTCAACCCCTAATAAATGCATATCTTCCAGATATCTCCTCTCAAATTTCCGGGCAAGTTCAACCGGTTCAACACCAAGCTGTAGAGCTCTTTTAATTATTTTATCGTCGATATCGGTAATGTTTTGCAGGTAAAAAACGCTGAAATTTCTATATTTAAAATAGCGGGCTATAACATCAAATGATATATAAGTCCGGGCATGTCCAATATGAGAATCATCATAAACCGTGGGACCACAGACAAACAATTTGACCCTATTTTCGTGCATGGCCTTGAATATTTCCTTTTTCTGGGTCATGGTGTTGTATATCTTTATCATAAGCCATCCCTGGGTGTTATATTATAATTACAATCTCCGTGATTGAATTGATATTCAAACATTTATATAAAAAAGGGTCTTTATTAATTTTAAGCGTTCAAAGCTTTTATTATCTTTTAATTATAATGAAGGCCGAGATTGGGATTTGAACCCAAGTATCGTGGTCTGCAGCCACGCACCTAGCCGCTCGGTCATCTCGGCACTAAAACACATAATCGACTGTTTTATAGCTCCATTAATATATCTGTATTAATATAGCATTCACTACATTAACAATTGTTATATAAATATTTATGCCTTAATACCATACCTAAAACACTATATCATCATAAAAATATCAATGTTTTTTGTGATGATATCAATGTTTTCTGTTTCAATTTATTTATGATATTATAACTCAACTCTTTTGGTTAATTCTTTCATTGATGATTTGAACAAATTTTTTATATTTTCATGATCAAAATTTAATGTGGATACTACATTTTAAAAAAAATTCCTGCACTAATTGGAGTTGAACATATGGAAATTTTAGAATTAATTAAAAATAGATACAGCGTACGTAAATATAAACCAGATCCGGTGGAAGATGATAAATTAGAAGCGGTACTGGAGGCGGCACGTTTTGCCCCTACCGCTGTGAATAAACAGCCATTTCAATTGATAGTGATTGAAACCGAGGGAAAGGAGGATGATTTAAGGCGTATTTATCCGGCTGATTGGTTTTCTCAGGGGCCACTGGTTATCTGTGCATGTGCACAGCCTTTAGATGGATGGACCCGCAGGGATGGAAAGAATTACACCGAAGTGGACACCACCATCGCCATGGACCACCTTATACTGACTGCAGCCAGTCTGGGGCTGGGAACCTGCTGGGTAGCGGCTTTCGACGCACAAGCTGCCCGTGAAGTACTGCATATACCGGAAGATGTGGTTCCATTGGTGTTCACACCCCTGGGATATCCTGCCGATGAATTGGGGCCAAAGAAACGGAAGAAATTAGAAGGAATAGTACGTTATGAAGCATGGTAACTTTAAAACTGATGTTAATTAAAAATTTGATACATTAAGAGTTTAATGGAGGAGATAAATATGAAAAAATCTATAGGAGCAAAAACTATTGTCTATCCTACACCCGTATTTATAGTGGGAACCTATGATAAAGCAGGAAAACCAAATGTCATGGCAGCAGCCTGGGGAGGTATTTCCTGCTCTGCGCCGCCCTGTGTTTCAATTTCTTTAAGAGAAGCCACCTACACCCATGGAAATATCGTAAAAAAAGAGGCCTTCACCATCAGCATCCCCTCTGAAACTTATGTCCAGGAAGCAGACTATTTTGGAATAGCCTCAGGGAGAGATGGGGACAAATTCTCTGCTGCAGGCTTAACTGCCGTGAAAAGTGAACTGGTAGATGCCCCCTATGTTGAGGAGTTTCCACTTATCCTGGAATGTAAACTGATCCACCGGGCGGAATTTGGATTACACACCCAATTTACCGGAGAAATATTGGATGTGAAGGTTGATAAGAGTTTAACCGATGCTGAGGGGAATCCGGACATAGAAAAAATAAAACCTTTTTTATATGATCCAGCAGGCATTGCCTACTACGGTATGGGTAAATTTCTGGGAAAGGCATTTTCTGTGGGTAGGGAGATTTAGATCTCCCTTTCTCTTGTACTTGAGTTTTTAGATCGGTCTCTATTTGAGTTTAGATCAGTTTTTGTACCTGAGTTTAGTTGAGCTTGGCTGTCAAACGCATAAGACGATACATCAACCTTGGACACCCACTTCTCCATATTTACAGCGTGGCAGTAGAAAATAATCGATATTCAGGCGTGTGCAGGCTGTTCATCACGTTTTATATCTTAGTCTTGTCAGCGGCAATATCACGCGACATGTATACTGGTTGTGGCTTCTCAGCTGTGAAACCACACGCACGATAGAACTCGACCGCGACTGGGTTGTCAGCTAAAACCCAAACCAAGCCAACGCAGTTCTTCTGCATCCAGATTTCCATATGGGCTAGCAGTGCACGCCCGATTCCATGTCTGCGCCATGAGCTCCCCACGCCGATTTCGTATAGAAGTAGCTCCTGTCCTTCACCAGCGCGCAACGGCAGAAGTATGCAAAGGAGGTGACCGATGACCACGCTGTCTTCGACCGCTACCCAGTGAATCACAGCAGGGTTCTCGAGATAACGGCGCGATTTGGTAGGGTTGAGCGGATCGAGAGGCGCCCCTCGTCCTTTGAGGTCAAAGTCGGAGTCCTCATTTGCCAAGAGCTCGAGAATCGACTCGTCACCAGGACCAAGGCGTTTGATTGATAAAGTCACGGCGCTTCTGTCTTCGATGAAATCCGTAGTGGGCTGCTCTGGGGCATGAGTGTTGTTCTTTTTCATAATGATTTCTCTTATGGCAGGGGCGTCTCGGGTGCATGTCAAATCATAAAACTGATCTTGTTACAGTTTTTATTATTGTTCCTGGTATGCCTGCTTTAGTTTTTCTATGTCCAGTTTATCCATTTTAAGCATTGCACTCATAACTCTTTGCGATTTTTCAGGATCAGGATCATTTAACATTCCATTCAATACTGTGGGGACGATTTGCCAGGAAAGACCATATCTGTCTTTA
>JADGNH010000096.1 GCA_017883605.1 Methanobacteriaceae archaeon | reverse complement strand
TAGATTACGATACATATTTTAATAAAAAATATAAAGAAGCTATTACTGTGTTAAGAAGTTTATGTTTGTGTAATCTAGAAGAATTTTAGATTAAGCTAAATAAATGGTCTTAAACTAAAAAAAGAAAAAAAAGTTTAAAAATATCTAAAAACTCATCCCTTAACCATACGATTATTTTTTCTTTTCAGGCTTTTTCTTTATGACTTCACCTGTCTGAATTATCACTGCTGGCCCATTTGTTCTAACCATCATTGCTGGCCCATTTTGAACTTTAACTCTTACAATAGTTGACCCTGTAATATTTTGTACTCTGGAATATGAAAGAGCTTTGGGTGTTATTACGGTCGTTTTAGGTTTGGGTTGCACTATGATGGCATTAGTCGCTGCTATGGGTTTGATATCTGCCATTTCAAGATCTTTCTCAGTTACGCCCATAATTTCCATGAAATTTTTGTCTTTGAGGTTCTCACGGGTATCTTCATCAAATTTTATTCCTAGTTCCTCCAAAACTTCCAAAGGTTTTTCATCTAAATCTTTTTGCATTTTTTCATCCGATGCAAGTTTTTCCATGGCTGCCGCGAATTTTTCTTCATCTATGCTCAATTTAACTTCCTTCAATTTCTTTTTTTCAACCATTTTCTTCCTCCTGTTTTATAATCAGAACCCGTTACCATTATTTTGATTTAGAAGGTTTTGATACCTGACGCAGGTTGAATAGACCAGAATCTTCCTCAAAGAGGATGTCTCTGGGGAAGCTTTCTAATATCTGTTGGGGGAATCCAAACTCGATCATTGGATCATCTGGATAACGAAGGTTAGAAAGCAACTGAAGCTTAGCAATAAGATCTGAAATATCCCAAATATCTTCCGGGCTGAGTTTAATGCCTGACCTGAACAAATAAAGATCCCGGAAGAACCCAAAATCGTCATACATAGCTTCATTAACCACTTGCTTTTTACGATCCTCGTCCCACTGTCTTGAACCGGGTATCTGGCAGTACCACTGAAGCAGAATTCTCACTCCATAGGTGGCGAAGAGATGTATTGCAAACTCTATAGTCTTTTTGACCTCATCTTTAGTTTCCCAGGGCAATCCCAGGATAAAAGAGAAATCAGCTTGCTCACCACGTCCGTGTTGTTTTAACTTAGCTGCTGCGTCTTCTAATATTTTACAGGTGGTGCCCTTTTTTATTTGTTGGAGACCTTTATCATAGCCACTCTCAGCCCCTACTAAAAACTTGGAAGTTAAGTCGCTAGAACTTTCCAGAAAATCCTTATAAAGAATATCCGAGGCCCTACAGTCAAATACGAGGTATAAATTTAGCCCTCTATCTTTTATTATTTTGTTAATTTCAATGGCCCTTTTAGGATTTATTGTGAATTCGTCGTCAACTATGTGAATTGTTTCATGGGTGGTGCGATTAAGATAGGGAAGAATTCCTTCTAATCTGTCCACGAATTGATCTGCAGACATGGCCCGCCAACTTTGTCGGTAAGAAGTACTGCAAAAAGAGCAGTCAAATGGGCAGCCTCTTGAGGACTCTATGGAAAGGCCTTTATAAATGTCTGGAGGTAATGATTCATAATCCGGCAGAGGAAATGAGCTCAACTTCTCAGCAGGAATGAGTGGGGCTATTTTATTGCGAACAACATCCCCATTTTGATTTTTCCAGGATAGATTGGGAACATTTTTCATGTTTTCCCCTTTTTCAAGGGCATTGCAAAGGGCGGGAAAAGCTATTTCACCTTCTCCACGTATAACATACTCTACCGGAAATCTACTGAGTATGTATTTATCGAACATAGTGGGATGTATCCCCCCGAGGACAATGGGCACGTCCTCTCTGATACTTTTTATTTCTCTTATCACTTTAAGAGCGGTAGGCCAAGAAAGTGAGGTTGCCCCTATGCCCACCAGTGAACTGCTTTCAATATCCGAATGATAGCTCTTGACATCACAACTACCTTGAGATATTAGGTCTGCCAAAACCACTTCATGGCCAGATTCTTTTAATATGCTCGACAATAGGTATATACCATATGGTGGACATTCAAAACCAGCATCCATAGCAATTGGGGATAATTTACCATTTATATAGTCCATAATGGGTGGTGCAATCAATAAAATTTTCATGAAAAACCTCTTGACTTTAAAATTTTTAATAATTAATTTAATTTTATATCATCTATTTAATTAATATATTTCGTTAAAATGAGATTGTAAGTTTTTTTTTGGTGTAATTTTTACGTGTTTTTTTGATTAACCCATTTTTGTATAAACCGCTGATATTCTGTTTATGGTTCTTTGTGTTTTTTTTTGTTTTGTTAATAGTTTTTTTTGTTTTGTTAATAAATTAGACCTAAATAATTTAAATTCAGTAAAAAAAATAAATCACAACCTTTAGGAATAATTCATTATCTGACTGAAATTTTAAAAAAATGGAATTTATTCGGTCAAATTCATTGATTACTATCTTTAAATAATGTAGTTTTGAAATATGTCAACTTTATTTACTTGGTGTCGGATCTCAAATATTAAAGTAAATATTTATAACACAAAAAAGATATTGTTAAATAACACGTTACTTTATTTAATATATTTCTAACCTATATTTTTAGGATAAAGAGTTCCTCCAAGCTTAAGATCAAAAAATTAAAAAAGTTAATATGTTATAACTACCAATGATTTAATCTCAGAGAATGGACTTTTTTATATTATAATTCTCGAGCCTGTATTAAATAGATTTATTAAAGATAAAGAAGATTCGAAAAAAGATCCCTAAAATCTTCAATCTTTGTATAAAGGTTATAAACTCAGTGAAATTAAAATTTAAATGATTTCATTTGATGAATTGAATTTTTAGACTATTTCATTAATAAACGAGTTGAATTTAGAATAAGTTATTGAATGATTAAAAAATAAAAAATTGTATTGAATATTATTGAGGTGAAAAGATGGCAATATGGCAAGGAAAATCATTAAGAAAACCAACAGGTGGACGCTTAAAGACTAACAGAAATAAAAGAAAAATTGAATTTGGGAAAGAGCCTGCCGAAACCAAGATTGGTGAACGTAAGATAAAACGGATCAGAACCAAAGGTGGGAATGAAAAGCTCAGACTTACCAATGATAATAAGATCAACGTGGTGGACCCTAAAAACAACCAGGTCCAGGCAGCGGATATCCTGGGTGTGGTGGAAAACACGGCCAACTTCCAATTTGTAAGAAGGAACATCATAAACAAGGGTGCTGTGGTGGAAACCAGTCTGGGAAAGGTTAGAGTCACGTCCAGGCCAGGTCAACACGGCATGATAAATGGTGTAATGGTTGAATGATGAAATAAAGGAAAATGTAGACGGTTTTCTGGATTCCATAAATCAGGACCTCCCGGAAGGTATGGAACTTGAATTTGAAGGATTCTACCAGAGGGGTTTCTTTGTAACTAAAAAAAGATACGCCCTCATCCAGGACGATACCATAGTGGTAAAAGGTTTGGAGCTTGTAAGGAGAGACTGGGCTCCTGTGGCCAAAAAAACACAGGGAAGCGTTTTAAAAGCTATATTAAAAGATGCATCTCCACAAAAAGCGGCGAAAATCATAAAAAAGGTTATACAGGATATAACTGAAGGGAATATCTCTCTGGAAGACCTGGTAATCCATACTCAACTAACCAAAAATCCAGAAGAATACGTTCAAAAGGCCCCCCACGTAATGGCGGCCAAAAAAGCCCTGAAGAAAGGTAGAAATGTGGGCAGAGGTTCCATCATTCGATATGTGGTGGTCAAAGGGAAGGGACCCATAAGCAAAAGGGCCGTGCCGCTGGAAGATGCAGAGATTTCAAACTACGATCCATCCTATTACATAGAAAATCAGGTTTTACCAGCTGTTTTACGGATAATAGACGCTCTTGGCTACTCTAAAGAAGATATGATCCATAAAGAAAAACAATCCAGTTTAGATGCATTTCTAAGCTAAGAGAAACAGTTTTTAATCCAATAGAAAATAAAACAGTTTTCGAATTTAATAGAATAAAACAGTTTTTAATCCAATAGAAGAATTTTCCAGGTTGTATAAAAGAGTTTAAGTAAATAAAAGATTTTTTACAGAATTGAATAGAAAAAAATAATTAATGATTATGTAATCTCAAATGAACTTCTTTGGTTAGTGTAGGATTGTGGTGTTAAGATGAAAAAAGCCGTTTTTTTTGATATAGACGATACACTTTATGATACATCCGGATTTGCCAAATTAGCCAGGAAAGCAGCCCTAAATGTAATGATCGACGCCGGATTGCCCCTGGAAACTGAAGATGCATATAAACTTCTCAGGGAGATAATAAAAGAAAAAGGTTCAAACTACGATAAACACTTCAATGTCTTAACTAAAAGGGTTTTTGGTGAAGAAAAACCACTTTTAATAGCATTGGGGATGATAACTTATCATAACGTGAAATTTGCGCTTTTAAGACTGTTCCCAGAGACCATGTCTACTCTGATCTATCTAAAAGGTAAAAGATATCATTTAGGGGTAATATCAAATGGAATAACCATCAAGCAATGGGAGAAGTTAATAAGACTCGGTTTAAACCACTTCTTTGACCAGGTAGTAACCTCCCAGGAAGCAGGGGTAGCAAAACCCGACGAAAAGATTTTCCAGCTTGCCCTAGAACGCATGGGCTGTAAAGCAGAGAAATCTATAATGGTAGGTAACAAGTTCAGTGAAGACATATTGGGAGCAGTAAACGTTGGAATGTCAGTCATACTGGTAAATTCTAAATTAACAGAAGCTGAAGAAAGATACATAGAAAAAGAGGGCATAAAACTGGACATAGTATCAGATATAAGTGAAGTTAAAGAAATCCTGTGATGCACGTTATTTGTAATCACCAGATTTATTAGAACCATATTCCCAATTTATACTAACATTCAAGATTTACTAACATTCAAGATTTATTAACCATATTCCCGATTTATACTAACATTCAAGATTTATACACTAAAATATTTTAAAAAACCATAAAAAAGTTTTTAAACGCTTAAAAAATAGTTTAGAACACCCCAAAAATGGCATAAAACTCTTAAAATATATGTATAAAACTCTTAAAATATATTTAAAACACATAGAAATAAATTATCGTTCATAAAATAATTTAATACTTAAATTTGAAATGTGTTGACTTCACGATGAAAGAAGGTGGTCAGATGAATTATTATCATGATCAAAAAATGGAAAAAATCTTTGAGACGGTTAAGCAGCCCAAAACCATGGATGAACTCAGACTCTTAGACACCTTTGTAAATGATCTGATCTTAAAAATAATATCCAGCTATGGTAGCGTAAAAACAAGCATCATAAATGATATAACCGGATTACACTGGGACATCCTTGAAAATATCATTGGTGAACTGGAAAAAAACGGTTTTTGCGCCCCTGTAAGCGGTGGTTTCTTATTTTCAAGCATTGAATATACCATAACTAAAAAAGGACGTGGAAAGGTCCGGGGAATTTTGGAAGAAAACCCGTACATAGGCACGGCCCCTGTTTCCTATGAACACTATTTTGAAATCATGGATTCCCAGCTGGAGGGCCGATACCCCACCAAAATTCCTTCTGAAGTTGTGGAGAAAGCCTTCCAGGAAGTGGTAGGCGTTGAATACGCTAAAGAGTGTCTCATTGATTCCTGTACCATTGGTAAGGGAATATTCCTTTATGGTCCCCCCGGCACAGGAAAAACATTTATTATGAGTAAAACGCCTGGTCTCCTACCCCCCATTGTAATTCCCAAGTTTATAGAATTTGGTGGTAGTTTAATCCAGATCTACGACCCTGATTTCCACAGAATGTGTCCTGAACAACCCGAAGATCCAAGATGGGTTAAAGTGAATGCTCCATTCGTTATTACCGGTGCTGAACTAAGCTTAAACAAACTGGAGACAGAATATAACCCAAAAAAAGGTGTGTATGAAACTTCACCCATCATAAAGGCAAACGGTGGTATTTTACTGATAGACGACCTCGGTAGGCAGAGAGATGACCATGAACTTGTTTTAAACCGGCTCATTGTTCCCATGGAAAATAAAAGAGATTTAGTTTATGTGAGGGGAATTCCGGTGGTTTTGCACAGCCATTTCATACCAACTTTCTCCACCAACCTAGATATAAGTATAATGGATGAATCACACCTTAGAAGAGCTCCAATGCATATTTTTCTTAAAACTCCGAATTTAAAAGACGTTACAGAGGTATTTAAGATGAATATTGATATTCTCAATGAAAAATATGATGCAGATGTTTTGGAGAGGTTTGTTAAAGTTTATGATTCTGTGGATAATGGGGGAGAGGGTCTTAAACCCAGTTTCGCCCATGCCAGAGACATTGCTCAGATCAGCCAGGCAGTGCGCATAAATGAAGGAAAAGACTATGTTGATGTGCCTATTCTGGAAAAAGCCCTGGAAAAACACGTTTTAATTGCCCTTGAGAGAAAAAAAATCGATATATCTCAAATTAAAAATAAAACACGTTCTTTCAGAGTAAAAACTGGTTCAATTTCAGAGGCCAGTGAAGCTCTCTCAAGGTACGGTGCAATGAAAATCTCCTACGAATCCGATGCTCTGATAGTTGACTTAGAGGAAACTGTAACCCCTGTAGATGTTGTAGATCATCTTAAAAAACAAGGAATAACTGTAGACCGGATAGATGTGATAGCAGAGTCTGAAAAAGAACTGCGCAGTATAATTCTGGATGAAGATAAATAATCAGATACAACTGATGGGTATTTCAAAAAATTAAAAAATTTGAATTGATTAAAGAAATTTAAAAACAGAAATATTGATTAATTTTTAAAAAAATAGATTTCAGTTAATTAAATTAAAAAATAACTCATTTAATTAAATTTACTATTTACTTTAAGTTTGAAAATAATGAACTAATTTATAAACTAAAATTTAATAATTTAAACTAGTATAACTTACAAATTTAATTTAAAATTTTCATAAATTTAAGTAAGATTAACAAATTTAAGAAGATCGAAGGTGATTGAAAATGGTGGAAATTATAGGATCCTTAATATTTTCTCACATAATACCGCCCATTATGGCATTTTTAGGTGTGATACTTATCTGCGTAGGGATAATGGACAGAAAAGATAATTATACCATTGGCGGGGTGGTGTTGTTTTTAGCTGGAGGAATTCTGCCTTTCCTGATACTCCCTCTGGTTTTGGGAAGTTGAACTTTATATATTACTTAAATCCTTAAAATAAATTTTTTTTATGATTTATGAGAGCCTTAATCTCTCTTTTTAGTCTCTCATAAGATCTCTTCTTTTTAGTCTTTATAGAATCTCCTTCTTCTTAGTGTTTTATAGGCCTTTTTTTCGTCCCCTATAGATTGATCTTTTTAGTCTCATATAGGCCTTTTTTAGTCTCATATAGGCCTTTTTTAGTC
>JADGNH010000018.1 GCA_017883605.1 Methanobacteriaceae archaeon | reverse complement strand
CTGAAGCAAAAAAAGAACATTTTAAAACCCCTAACCTTTTTTAAAAACCTGTAACTGACTCAAAAAGTAAAATAGTTTAAAATGGACGTTCATGGTTGATATCTCCAGAGGAATAAAACTATTGACTCCTGGCCCTGGCCACCTTCCGGGCGATGACCAGCTCCCCAATGGCTATCAAACCAACAAAGAACTTTTCCAATCCACCTGTTGCCCAGATTGCTTCTCCAAAGGTTGAATTCTTAATTCTCTGTTCGTAGTCCTTGGCAGTAACTCTTTTACCGGTACTCCTCCGGGTAACAATGGCAGAGGCTTCCATGAGCTCATCCCAACTTACGCCCTTGAGTTCCCGGTCCATGGCCTCAAATATCTTGGAAACTTTGATTTCATAAAGATGAGACAGGGTTTCAACTATATCAGAGGTTCTAATTACCCCCACTACCACTCCTTCATTATTTAATACCGGTATGCTTACCACTTTATATTTTGATGCTTTTAATACTGCTAGTCTGGCCGTATCATTTTCATGCACGTAAATGACATCACTTCTATGGTGCATTATGTCATAAACAGTTTTTTTACCTTCTCTGAACCCCTTAGTTACGTCCAAGGCAGTTATCCACCCCACCAACCTTTTATCGTCATCTAATACAGGAGTGGCAAATTTCCTGTGTTCTTCCATCTTCAGGGATGCCTGATCCAATCCCATATCGGGTGCTACACCGATGAAGTTCTTATCCATTATCTCTTTAACTCTCATTTGGCAACCTCTCAAGTTTTAATGCTCCTACTGGACATTTAGTAGAACAAACCTCACATAATATACATTTATCCTCAGAAAGCACGACTTCATCGCCTTCGAGTTTTATGGCCTCCACTGGACAGTTCTCTTCACAAACTTCACACTGAACACAGGCTTCCTGATCTATTAAGAGTTCTTTGGTCTTAATAACCGGCCCTAAATCTCTTTCCAGGGTTATGGCCTCTTCAGGGCAGACATTAACACATGCACCGCAGCCTATGCAAGCATCTCTGTCTATCTGGGCTATTTTTCCTTTTTCAACTGTTATTGCCCCGGTGGGGCAGAACTTGGCACATATTCCTTGGGATTTGCATTTATCTTCATCCACCTGAATATCTTTCATCCTTAATTTACGGTGGGGAATCTTCAGGTCTTTAATGTGATACTGTACACCTTCATCCACATCTGAAGTGCTTTTTATAACCTTTACAGCTCTAACTGGACAAGTTTGGGCACATATTTCGCATTTAACACAGTTATCAAGTATTTTGGCCTGTCTATTTGATTCAATAGGAGCTATGGCATCAACCGGACACTCTTCAGCACAGAGATTGCATCTCACACACTCAGGAGATATGGTTATGTACTTCTGCTCCAGGGCACAGCTTTCAATCTCCGGCTTGAAATCTTCAGCACTGTGCTCCATATCCATTGACTTAACCATTACCTCCCCTTCCAGATCTTTTTTATTCTTTTTGAAAGTGATATCCATGTTTTACACCCGTTATTTTATTTTATTTAGGTATTAATGATTCGTAATCGATATCTAATATTTATCTTCTAATTATTCTGATATTTTTATCTTCTAATTATTCTGATATTTTTATCTTCTAATAATTTATTCATTTAATTTAATCCCTTTATTAAATCCATTTTTTATTAACTTAAACTATTCAAGTCCATTTTACGTAATTGGGATGCGTTGGGAAGGTTTCCTGTGGCACCCATCTCCTTCACACAACAGGCCGCTACATAGTTGCCCATCAGGGAGCAGTCATATAGTTTCTCTCCTTTAACCATTCCGTAAAGAAATCCGGCGTTGAAAGCATCTCCCGCCCCGGTGGTATCCTTACATCTTGTCTTTAAAGCTTCTATAAAGTATGATTCCTCGCCATCTGTAACATATGAACCTTCATCACCGCGTTTGACCGCAATTATGTCTATTCCATAGTCCAAGAGAACTTTGGCCTCCTCTTGAAATGTCCTGTATTTCTTCTCGGTTAAAAGTTTTAGTTCCCCTTCATTTAGGAGGAGTATGTTGGTTCTTTTTAGAATATCTTTAAGGTAATCCAAACCCCTTTCTGCGTATATTCTCCCGGGATCAAGACTAACCTTCACATCAGAAGGTAATTTATCTAAAAGAACCTTTTGAGCTTTTATTGATCCTTTAACAAATGAACTGAGATGTAAAATTTTTGAATTCAGCGAATATTCAGGTTTAATCTCATCTGGTTTTATTAAATCGTTTACTCCAGGATCAACGTAGAGTGCCCTTTGACCCTCTGGATCCACAAAACCCATCACCGTGCCGCTTCTCCCTCCTTCAGATAAAATCACCCCATGGGTGTTAACACCTTCTTTTTTGAGATTTTCAAGTAGAAGTCTGCCTTCCTGATCCTTTGACACTTTACCAATAACCCCCGTATCTAAACCAAGCCTGGACAGCCCTATCAATGTGTTAGCTGCAGATCCACCGCAAGATTGGTTTAAACTCATTATATGGGCCTCTTCATCCTCTCCTGCTATTTTATTCACAAGGTATAGTTTATCCACATTCAGGGCACCGAAACCCACCACATCAAACATCATCCAAACAACCTTCTATGATAAACATCATTCAAACACTCTTTAGGTTAAACATCATCCAAACAACCTTCTATGATAAACATCATCCAAACAACCTTCTATGATAAACATCATTCAAACAACTCTTTGAGGTAAATCTTATAATCACCCAGTTTTCCCTGATAATTTCCTGCAGAAACTTTTAAAACACCTTCAACATCCAATACAGCCATGATGCCTGCTTTCATGGCTTTCTCCACTGCTCCAAGGTTTAAACCGTTTATAACTATCTCCGGGATGAAATGAACATCTTCAGGAACCATAGACTGTTCCTTAAGAAGCATTTTAAGGGAAGGGCAGTAGGGATGGTTGGTGGTGGGGCCTATCCACGGAAATCTGGTTTCAGGTTTAGAGGCGGCAGAACATATATCAAAGGGAGTTATAACTCCTTCCACCTTCTTTATAGCTTTAAGGGCCTTTTTCCCAGCATTTAGAACCGCTTCCTTGCTACTGCACATATACCAAAAATTAGCCCCCATAATTCCCTTAAAATAGCCGATTTCACGTTGGATCATGAAATCAGGTATGGCTATGGGCACCACGATCATTTTACGCCCATAAACTTCTTCTTCCCATTCATATCCATCTCCACAGTGTCCCACATGCTTCATGGTGTCTATTTTTCCCAGTGGATCCGGGGAAGCGTCGAATACCCTGGTAAAGGGCTTCACCAGTATATCCTGTCTTATTCTGTAGGATAGCTCCACCTCAAACCTTTCTAAATCGTCTTTCTCATACCAAAACTGTAATATAGCCCCCTTTCTACCGTCTGGGGTTTCATCATCATTCAACCAGGATTCTATACCTCCCTCCACCCTTCCAATAACTGCGCCGGGGGTGGCGGTGGCATCAAAAGCCGCTCTTTTCAGGGTTTCATCATCATCTGCAGTGACTATAAGCCTGGAACAGATGCCGGTGAAAGCCTCGGAGTAGGTATCCTCCAAAACTGCTTGCAGTTCTCTGGTGGTGCTCATAATAGTACTCATATCACCCTAATCCCCCTATTGCCTCTCCTCTAACTTTTTTACGTAATTGAAGGCTTTCTTCCCTTAATCTCTCCCTGTTATCCTCGGTTAAAATATCCATTTTAAAATATCCATCAATACCATCGCTGTCAACAATCTCCTGAAATTTAAGTGCCAGCTGAGGATCTATAGGATAACTGTGAATGGCGGATGTGGGATCATTGGTAAATGATTTTATAAACTCAAGAACTTCCTCTGTTCCTGATTTGTTGAATAAGTCTGCTATTATAGATACCAGAAGTGTGTTATCGGCAATTATGACAATTTCAGCTTCTTCAATGGCATATTCGTTGCCGTTAAATGAAACTGCTAGTCCGCCTTCTTCCCGGGCGAACCTTAAAGGCTGAACATCAGTTATACTGTCCCCTACATAAATTAGATCAGATGATTGAGAGTTTAACTTACTTATGATGTCCTCTAAAGCTTCTTTTTTACCTTCTCCACCCACTGGATTTACATCCTCAATTATTCTACCGATTTCCATTTTGGGGATTTCGCTCCAGAATATCTTATCCAGGTTTTCAAAATCAGGATTCTCCACTATTCTGTTTTTAAGTTCCATTAGTTTTTTCTTTTCAACACCGGTTAAAGGATATTTTTCGATGTCTAATTTTGTGGAATAGGTGTTTTCATAAGGAAAATCTGTTAAATCACAAATAGCACCTATGTACTGCTGGTAGCTGGTGCTAACAATAAAGGATGGCATGATACTGCACACAAAACGCAGGGTTTCAGCTGCGCCAGGAATCAGCAGGACGTTTTCCTCTGAAAAGTCCTTTATAATTTGGTTTGTAGCACCATAGGCCTTTAAAAATGGTAAAATTAATTTTAAAGTACCCCCCGCATTGTAACCAGGTCTTTTCAACTCATCAGCGAGGATATCATCGTATTTACTAACTATTTCAAAGAAAGTCTCTCCATCATCTATAAAATGGCCTGAAAGTTCAAACGCATTATCATTTGTAGATATAGGGCCCTCACAGTCAGAAACAAAAAATTTTCTACCCAAATTTTATCCTCCTTAAATAAATTTCCTGATAAATCTTGAAACTGAATTAAATCTTGAAACTGAATAATCTTTAACCTAATCTTGAAACTGAATTAAACCTTGAAACTGAATTAAACTAAACTTGAAATCTCAATACATGTATAATCTGAACCCGAATTAATCTTGAATTTTTAGCATGCCCTGATCTAACTCTGCTCTTCTATTTTCAAGTTGACAGCATGAACCGGGCATATGGATTCACATTTGCCACAGAGGATACATTTTTCACTGTCAATTATTATTTTATCATTCTCAAGGGTCATGGCATCTGTAGGACACTTATTCACACATACACCGCAGGCCTGGCAGATCAAATCATCCAAAACCACTTTTCCACTTCTGGGCCCAGTGATTTTTCTTCTGGTAAAGAATATTCTACCTTCTTTGGTATAAAAGAATTCTTCAAGGATATTTATAGAATCAAAAGGACATGTTTCAATGCATTTGCCACAGTAAACGCATTCTTTATCGATGTGGATGGGAGAGGGCATTTCCAGTTCTATAGAGTTCACCGGACATTCTTCAACACAGGCCCCACAGCCGACACAGTTCTCATCGATGACATTAATTTCCCTTTTAGGGTTTGTTTCTTCTATTATTTCTCCAATATCGTCTATTTCCAGACTTCTATCAACTATATCTTTCAGTTCATCCTTTAAAAAGTCTGTAACATCTTCTTCAAACTCAGCTTCCTGGTGACGGAAACTCACTGTCCGGGATATTTTGTTAAAAATTGAATTTATCCGCCCAGCATCGTTTGAAAGCTTATTTGTATCCTTTTCCAAGATTTCTGATACCAGTTCCATGGTTTTTATCTTATTAAATCTTTCATAAGCTCTTTTCCGTGAGGAGTATTTTATCGAAGCGGAGGGACACACATTCATACATTCCTCGCATCTTGCACAGTAAGAAGGGTCTATGAAAGGTAATTTACTCAATTTGCCCACATTTATGGCTCCCTTGGAAGGGCAAACCCGGGTACAGGTCATGCACCCGATGCATTGGTTCTGGTCCACTACCACCGCTTTTCCACCCACTACCGATCTGGGCAGTATCTCACCATATTTTATGGCTTCAGTTGGACACACTCTGGCACAGTAACCGCATCGAACACATTTATCCTCATCAATTTCACTGTGGGCCTCCTCAGTACCGGAGGACATAAGATGGATGGACCCGGTTTTACAGGCCTGGACACATGCCCCGCATTGCCTGCAGAGTTTAGGGTTTATAGTAGGTATGTTCTCTCTTATAGGCTCTGAGAGTGTTGTTTTCATTTTTATAGCATCGTAAGGACATGCTTCCCTGCATAAAACGCACCCCACACATTTATCATCTATTTCAATCTGATTATCTGGAGGTATCTGGTGCAGAGCGTCTACCGGGCATGATCGGAGGCAGGGTCGGTCAGGGCAGCTCTCACACTTGCTGTGATCCACCTCGTATTCAACTTCCACTTCTCTGATAGGCCGGTGAGATTTTTTGGTGCTCTTGGTTTCTGAAATTTTAATCAACTCCTTATGGGTAACTGCGCTGCCTTTAAGGTAATGTGAATCACTCCATCGTCCATGGATGTTTCAGACAAAAGGAATCTTGCCACATAAAATCCTGCCACACCAAAGGGACAGGTTTGATAGCATATACTGCATTTAAGACATTTTTTAGGATTTCTTTGAACACCCTTCTCTTCATCATAAGTGATGGCGCCGGAAGGACACTCTTTAACACATAAACGGCAGTTTTTACATTTTTCATCATCCCAGGTAATGATGTTCATCTTAAGCCGGTCGGTTATCTTCTCCAGGGTGTCCTTTATCAACTCATCATTTTTAATTATTTCTCTGGACTTCTCCACCAGCTCATCAATGGGGAAGTCTATCTTAAAGATCTCTTCAGGTTCTAATTTCTTTATTTTGTCCTTTTCTGATTCTATCCGGGCTTCAAGAGTATTTACCACCATATTTATAATTTCTTTCTGCTCTTCCACATTGGAGATGAATATTCCCTTTATTGCCCCTTTAACTGGACATGTTTTGAGACATTCTCCACAGGAAATACATTTGGACTGATCTATAACCATCTTATTATCAATTTCAGATATGGCATCTCCTACTTTACAGGATTTCATACACTTTTTACATTTTATGCACAGATAATCATCGATTACAAACATCTTATCCACGGGTAAAATGGTGAATTCTTCCCGGATAAGATGGTTCTCACCACAGAGTAAGGTTTTTGGATCGGTGGGGCATACCTCTGCACAGAACCCGCACCTTATGCAGCCTCGGGTATTTATAATGGGATAAGTGATACCCTCCTCATGGGCACTATCTTCACTCCTCACCAATTTTATGGCCATAGGTGCAGGACAGGCTGCTGTACATGCCCCGCAGGCTATACAATATTCTTTTCTTACCTGGGGGAAATCTCTGAAACGAGATGGGGTTTCCATGATTTCGGAATCTGTTTTGGCAGCTGCGAAATTTTCAGCCCATGACTTTCTTGCAAATTCGTATAAATACCATATTACTGAAGACATTTTGAGAAATCCTCACCTTTATTATTTTTCTGAAACTTAACCTGATTTTATGAATTCATCTTATATTTTTCTGAAACTTAACCTGATTTTATGAAATTTTAACCTTATTTTATATTTATATCATGAATACCCTGAAATTCACGGTTTTTGCCTGATTCATCCAGTATTACCACCCGTTCTGTGCAGGCAATGCAGGGATCCACACTGGCATAGGTGGCCACGGCATCGGCCACGGTGGCAACGTCATGTAACATGTACTTGGCGCAGGCATCTATGTTCATTATACTGGGGGTTCGAATGGAAACATTTCGGATGAGGTTACCGTTGGTCTCGATCATGTAACTAACCTCTCCCCTGGGGGCCTCGTTTCGCCAGTCACCGTATCCTGCAGGGATATCTATCTTTTTCCTCACTTTCCCTTCAGGTAAATTATTTATAACCTGTTTTATAAGACTTATAGATTGTGTGATTTCGTCAAACCGGTTCATGGTTCTGGCGAAGTTGTCCCCTTCCTTTCTCCAGATAACCTTAAAATCAAAGTTATCCCGGTAAGTGTGGTGGAACTCCCTCAAGTCATGTTTCAAACCGGAAGCCCTTCCTATGGGACCCACTGCTCTGGCTTTGATTGCGTCGTCTCTGGACATCCTTCCCACATCATGGGAACGCAACCCTAACAATGGTCCGTGTTCAAACATCTCCACATACTTGTCGTACTGTTCCTCTAATTCATTCATGATCTTCATTATGCTCTGAAGGTGTTTTTCCTCAGCATCCATCCTAACACCCCCCACCACATTCCAACCCATATTAACTCTGTTTCCAGTTAAAAGTTCGATGGCATCCATTACCGGCTCTCTGAGAGACAGCATGTACATAAAGAGGGTTTCATGTTCCAGGACCTTGAAGTAGGTGGAGTTGGCTAAGAGGTGGCTTTGAATCCTGTCCAGCTCGTTGGTGAGTACCCTCAGGTATTGGGCCCTTAGGGGTGCTCTCTCTCCAGCTATTTTTTCAAAGGTCTCGGCAAAGGTTTGGGTGTGGATGTAAGAACAAATTCCGCATACCCTTTCTGAGAGGAATATGCCTTTTTGCCAGGTTTTATTTTTCATCACCCTTTCTATACCTCGATGAACGTATCCGTAATCAATTTCAGCACTTAAAACTTTTTCTCCTCTGGTTTTAAGTTTCAGTCGTAATGGTTCCTTAAGACCGGGGTGTATTGGTCCTATGGGTAATATCATTGTTTTTGCCTCCCTTTGGCTGCTATGGCATCTGGCCCCACTCCTAAGATGGCTGCTAAAATCTCTGAAGGTCGTGGGGGACATCCTGAAATCTCAGCATCTACCGGTATAAAGTCAGATACCGGGGCATAGACACTGGAACCTTCCTGGTTGAAAACATCTCCAGATAGGGGACAGTTTCCTATAGCTACCACGATTTTTGGTTCGGGGGCTTTGGCATAGATTCTCTGCAATTTTTCTCTCCACTGCTCAGTAACGGCACCGGTAACCAGTATAACATCTGCCTCACGGGGGTTGTTGTGCACATAAATCCCGTACTGTTCCAGATCGTATCTGGGAGATAGCAACGCCACTACTTCTATGTCACAGCCGTTGCATCCGCCGGTGTTAATCAGGCAAACATGAATTGAACTTTTTCTTATAATGTCTTTAAGCGAATCCAGCATTTCTTTACCTCTTCAAAAATTCTAAGAGTTCTCTCCTACCATCTTCTATGGCATCTTCATAAGATTTATCATATTTAAGTATTTCTTTAGCCAGTTTATTCTTAATTTTTTCTGTCTCTTCTTTGGATAATAGGTTCATTATGTCTGAAAGCCAGCATAGCCTCAGATCAGCATGTATCCTCTCCTTTATGCAGAAGTGTTTGGATGATTCAAATCTGGGGTGTATTGCTTCTAAACTGGACATATCTAACCTTTTAATGAGAATCTCCTTTAATTCTTCCTCTGTGATGTCCAACTCCTTAGAGACAGGTTTTAATATATCCTCTTGCCAGCGGTAGCTTTCTATGATGCGGGTTTTCATAATGTGGAAGAGTTCTTCATCATTCTTACTGCTACTGATCATGTCTTCATCCTTCAAAGAACCACCGTCCTTATTATCCATATTATTAAAGCTATAATTATTCCTATGAAAGTTTCTTTTGTCCCATAACCCGGCCTCATACCTAAAACCAAGGCCAAGAAGAACAAACCAATGGTAATTGTTATGTAGTATGGTATAAAGGTGATTAAAGAGCTATTCAATGCTAAAGACCATCCAATTATGGACAAGGCCAATGCCAGCAAATCTATTTTCTCTATGGTAAATGGTGCCTTATACTTCCGGTAACTAAGCACCAGTCCAACTATGGATCCCAGGACAAATGAAAGTATGTAAAGGAGATAAATCGTTTCACTCATTAAATTTCACCTCAAATGGGGCGGTAAAGATATATAAACGCAGCTATGAAGGAGATAAGGGTAATGATCATGACCCATTTCTCTAAGTTCTCAGAAAAGTGTATGGCCCCCTTCTTGTAGAGCAGTAAAGTGAGAATCATGACCAGAAATACGGATATTGAAAGGGGTAAAACCACTATCCACTGCAGGTAAGCTGCTAATGAACTGGCTAACAATGCTCCAAAGGCTGCCAGGCCCATGAGGAATAATGTGTCTTTTTCTTGTTCTTCCATTTTTTGATTCTCCTTTAAATATATAATAGAAGCACTATTGAACCTACAATCCCGATTACAGCAAAGCTGACCTGCATCATTATGGAATGGTTGGGGTTTAAAATTGGTGTGGTAGCATTTATAAATGCGGTTATGGTGGTTAAAACAATCATACCCGCCAAGTACCATAGAGGGCTTAATCCACCGACGAATACTGTGAGGAACACCCATAGGAGCATGTACCATGCTATGGATTCAGATATCATCAGGTAACCTCTGAGCAGTCCAAAGTGTTCAGTTTCATATCCTGATACAATATCTTTTCCTTTGGTTATGGCGAAGGGTGAATATGGGGCTTTGGATAGTATCAACACGAAGAACATGGCAGCCGCCAGTGGTATGCTGTATAATAGCGGCCCGTGGATGGTCTGATAACTGATGATGTTACTTATAACCATGGTACCACTCTTGAGATAGATGATGATCAGTACTGCAAAGAGAGGCACCTCTGCTGCTGCTGAGAAAACAGCCCGCACACAGCTTAGCTTACCATATGGAGAACCTGAGGAAGACCCTGCATTATGTTCAACTATTTTATGGAGAGCATAGATGGCAAAGATCAGGAGTAAGGATCCTCCCGTAACCGGGCCAACTATAACTGCTGCTACCCATATAACACAAAGCATGGCGGTTATGGCAATATAAAATGGCATTGCCGCTGTTTTGGGAAATGATGATTCTTTGATAAAAAATTTGAGGGTGTGAAGTAGATGCTGGATGATGGGAGGGCCTGGTCTCATTTGTATCCTGGCCATTATCTTTCTCTGCAATCCAAAAAGGATACTTCCCACTAGAAAGGCAATGAGAACGTTTAAAAGAATGTTTGCCATTAAGTTCAATATGATCACCGATTAGTATCACAGTGTATTCAAGTTTTAATATCCAATAAATGGTTCCTTGGTTTTATCTTCATCTTCTTCCTTAGGACCCCGGGCCATGACCAGCAAGCCAAAGGAGAGTATTAATGTGGGAATGAATACAATGGAAATGGTGTAAACTATCCAATAAGCTGGGTTAAATATCAGGGCGTATCCTATTGACGCCAAGGAAATTATGAACATCGAATAACTTGCTAGATACAGTTTTTCCATTTATTTTCACCTGATTTTCTCATTAATTTGAATTTTATTATCTACTTAATTCCCATTTAATTGAATTTTATTATCTACTTAATTCCCATTTAATGAATTTATTTATCTATTAATTCAAGTATCAATCAATCATTTGTTTATAATAGTTATCTCGCTCTAAAATGGTTTGTTGATTATCAGGAGTATTTCAATTAGTCTAACAATCACCAGGAGTGAGCTTAAGTGTATGATCAGTAAGAAGGGGGAACCAGGTGTACGAAACATCTCTGCTTTGGTGGCGTAGAAGGGTGCTACTCCGGTCTCTCCAGCTACTCCCAGAAGTAGGAGAATGGATCCAAAGGCCATCATGGCCGTAGTAGGTATATTAGCGATTTCAAGGAGGCTGATTGTCCCGGTTGATGCCAAAATGAGTGCTGCACCCCCAAATAGGGGTAGTGTGGCTATCATGGCCACCAAACCGTATTGGAAGGCTGCATTCAGCACATCTATTTGCTTAACCGCGGAGACTATTCCGATGTTAACGATACCAATTAAACACACAAAGAGGGTGAAGTCAAAAAGGTCTCCCGTGATCATGGCACCGGCCGTGGCCAGGCCACAGACAATGGCCAGGAAACGTCTGATCTTAAATTCTTTAATATCAACCTTAACACCCCTATCCTTTAAAGTGCCGAATTCTGCTTCAACCTGGGTTTCTGTCCTGCTTATGGCAATGAGAGTGGTGAAAACCAGTGCACTGACAAACATGAACAGGTTGAGGGGGGCCATGTAGAGCACAATGTCACCGAGAGGTATGTAACCCAATAACTGTTGGCCTAAGATAGTGATATCCATCTTCTTTTTACTCCTTCTTAAATTCTTCCCGACCCATAACACCTACCAGGCCAGCTTTGAATGCTACTTTTATGAAAATACCGAAGGCGGCCAGGAACAATGCCAGCAGCCATAAATCTGGAAATGCGAAGAATATTATGAATCCTACTAGCCAGAGGCACCAAGCAACACCTGAAACTCCGGCTACACCTTCCCACATACCAGATGGGACTCCACGGATTTTCTTAGAGATTACATAGAACAATATTCCTCCCCCGGCAATGGCACCTCCAGTAAATCCGCTGAGGAAAGCCCCATATGCAATTAATATAATGGCCATGAAGGCGGGTGCGGTGGTTAAGATTTCCATATCCAAGGACATGGGCAGCGGAATTAGATCTACTTTTTTCCCAGGCTCTCCCATTTTTTCCCCCTGCTTTCTCATCTCCCGGCTCATAAGGATCTCAGAAATGGCCATGATCTCTGCCAACTCCACCACTAACCCCGGGAGTATCAGTGATTCGGCTAAATCAGTTCCTACAGCTGCAACCAGGATTAACATACCTATGCCCACAATGTCAGTCAATATGAGGGCACTTAAATCATTTTTTTGATATGATATGGCTAAAAGACCTATTAATCCTACAATTATACCGGTGAATATTGCAGGCACGTAAAGAGAAACCACAACAGGGGATACAACACTGGGAACCAGCACCGATGCACTCACTATTCTTCCCTCCTCATGGTGAAGTTCAGTGCCACCCAGGATGCGATTACGAAGGCCATCATAAGAATGCTGGATTCTAAAACTGTGTCAAAGCCCCGGGTGTAATAAAGTATCTCATCAATAAGTCCCCCCGGGGATGAGTATATGGATGTCCCATAATAGAGGGTAGTATTGCTAACACTCCAGGCTATGGGGGATAAATAACCGGTAACAAATCCTATCTTCTCTGAAAACTGAGGATATTGGGCTTTGACAATTCCTGGCTCTATAAGAGGAATTCCCCCCCGATCATAAGGGGCAAGAGGATCCTGCTCACTTATCTGCAGTTGTGGGGTTGGTCGGGGATATAATTGATTATCGTTAAGTGCCAGGGGAATCATGAACCCTGCTAAAAGGATTATTCCCAGTATTAGGGAGTACAAACGGGGTATCCTCTTAGGATTGGCCAGTGCATTCCAGATTTTACCTATTCTACTCATAGTTCAGCTCCCATTTCTTCCAGTCTCACAATAGCCCGCAACAGTATCAGGGTGATTATGGCTGTGGCTGCTATGTAGGTTAAAATAGCGATGGTGTGGTTATAGGTCAGGAATATTAAAGAAACACCAACAGCAGGTATCTCTGTGTTAAGAGTCCTTACTATAGGATCCTTCACACCAGGACCAAAAACCGTACCAAGACTACCGAGTATAACCAGCGCCACGCCAGTGTAGAACCATATATATGGATCAAACAAGATTTCCTTCCTCCTTTTGAGTTTCTTTGTTTTTCCTAACCTCATTTATCTTGATTATCCCTATTAAAAAGATTACAGTGGCAATGGGATCAAATATGGCGGCGGCCATGGCCACGTCCAGGTACTTGCCAGCTACAATCATTCCCACGAATCCACTTTGGAGAAGCGCGAACATGATCACCTTGTCCAGGGGCTTAGGAAGGGCTATGATCCCTAAAGTCCCAATTAAGAGGATAGCTGCTGATACGGTGGTTATGTTTATGAAGTCTAAGAACATTATTTCACCATGATCTCTTCTTTCACCCTTCCTAGTGAGTATGCAATGGCATTGGAGCTGATGGTAGAAGCCACGAAGTAGGTAATGGCAATTATTGCTCCGAAGGGTGTTTGTATGTATAAACCAATAATAGCGGACATTCCAAAGCTAATAACGTTAAGGTAAAGTAACCGTTCTGAACGGTTCTGGGCGGCCAGTGTGCGCAGTGCCATGAGCACTACTATTATGCCTATAATTTCTATTAACATGATTTGCACCTTTAAGTTAACTTGGTGTACCTTCCCATTTTCTGTGCCAGTTTTCCCAGAAGTCGAGAAGCTCCAGGATGATAAAGGCCCTGTATAGTTAAAATAGCCAGAACCATGCCCACAATGAAATATTCTGGTTTAAGGCCAATGAATGATGTTAAAGTAATAATGAGGGTTATACTAAGTGCTCCTGTAGTGCCAGCGTATCCGGGGTCTGCACAAAGTCGGTTACCGAAATAGACCAGTATTGCTGCTACGAAACCACCTTCAGGAGTACCTATGGTGAAACACCCAATGGATGCCAGTAAAGTACCTGCAGATGCGTCAGGTGAACATACAATGTTTCCCTGGAAGAATCCTCCGGCAAGATCTCCCCCCCTCTTTTTAACTGATCTGCCTATCACTTCTGCCCCCCTGACACCGGGGGTTTCCGGCAGACCCATCCAGGTGTCTATGAGCACGAAGTTAAACCAGGAAATAACGGCGGCGATGGCTATTCCAATTAGTTCATTCATGTGATTCCTCCCCTGCAGGTTTTGGAAGAACTCTCTCCAAGATGTATTTGGAAAATAAAGCGGATAAAACTCCGATGATCAGGGCCACAATCATTCCCTGGTATCCTAATTTGAAAACCATTGCAGTGAAGCCTAGAGCTAAAACTGCCGTGGGAAATATCACGCTTATAGTCCAGGATTGTCTCATGGGACGTTCTGGTAAAAGTGGTAATCTCAAAATTAATCCTATTATAACTGCGGCTGCTATGGCCAGTATGTAATTTATCATGGTGGTCACAACAGTAGCAGGAATAATCATGATAAAACCATGATCAACTAAATATATAAATGTTTTTAATTGACTTTTTAAGTTAATTAAGATAATATATTTAATATTGTAAAGAATATTAAAAAATTAATTCATAGAAATAAGTATAGATAGTTTAAAGAGATATTATCCAAAAAAGTATCTATTTAATGTCCCAAAAACAATTTATCTAAAAATACTAAAAAAATATTAATTTATCTAAAAAGAAACAATTTATCTAAAAAATACTAAAAAAATATTATAATTATCCAAAAAAAACAATTTTATCTAAAAAATATTATTTTATAAGAACACTGTTCAAGACTAAAAGAATACTATTCAAAAACTAAAAGAATACTATTCAAAAGAATATTAATCCAAAAAAAGTGCAAAGAGTTTGTAAGGGGATATAAAAAACGAGATATAATCTAAAAAAATAATAAACAGGATTATATCTAAAAAAAATAAGCGAAATAAAGAGTTTAAGGTGCTATTTATGAATCTCGATAAAATATTTACCTATATCATAATCATTTCAATTATAATAGCAGCCGGATCCACGGTTTACATTCTAATCAACCCTGATAAAGGCGAAAAATTCACAGAATTTTATATCCTGGGGGCCGATGGAAAAGCAGGAAATTATCCCACCAACTTGACCCTGGGCGAAACTGCTAATTTGACCATTGGGGTGGTAAACCATGAAGATGCAGCTACCAGCTATCACCTACTGGTAAAGTTGGATGGAAAGACTTTAAAAGATGAAAATATCACTCTGCCGGATAATGAGAGAAAAGAAATTCCTTTAACCTTTGAAGCTTCATCTGCCGGTCAAAATCAGAGCTTAGAATTTCTACTTTACAAACTTCCTGATGACAATAATGTTTATAGATCCCTCTATTTGCTGATAAATGTAAACTAAATCCTCTCAATATAATCAAATAACCCAAAAATAAACTCAATATAATCAAATAACCCAAAAATAAACTCAATGTATCAAAAAACTAAAGGTAAGCTCAAATGAAAGATAAAAAGGTAGTTGTAACTGGTGGTCTGGGATTTATCGGATCACACCTTACAGAAAAGTTAGTTGAAGATAATCAGGTTACTGTAATCGATGATGGATCAACAGGAAAACTCGCCAACATAGAACATCTGAACCTGGATAATATCGAACTGGTAATGGGAAGTATAGTGGATATAAATTTGGGGGAAATATTTGAAGATAAAGATTACATTTTCCACCAGGCAGCCATGGCCAGCGTTCCACAGAGCATTGAAGATCCTATGGGTTCCAACCAGGTCAACATTACCGGAACCCTCAGGGTTTTGATGGCAGCAAAGGATGCTGGTATAAAGAAGGTGGTTGCAGCCTCTTCCTCCGCTGTTTATGGAGATTCAACCCATATGCCCCATTCAGAAAATGCTCCCCTTAAACCCATGTCACCTTACGCTGTTACCAAGGCAACTGGAGAGCTTTACTGCAACGTTTTATCCACTATATATGGTTTACCCACGGTTTCGCTTCGATACTTCAATGTTTTCGGCCCCAGACAGGACCCTCAATCTCAGTATGCTGCCGCCATACCCAACTTCATTGAAGCCATTTTAAATGATAAAAAGCCGGTTATTTACGGGGACGGAGAGCAGAGCAGAGATTTTATTTATGTAAAACGCGTGGTAGATGCTAACATTCTGGCCTGTGAATCCAAAGAGACTGGAGTGTTTAACATAGCCCTCGGTAAAAGCACCACTATCAATCAGCTGGTTGAAATTATCTCCCAGGTTTGTGGTAAGGATGTAAAGCCCATCTATGCCAAAGCACGTCCTGGAGATATAAAGCATTCCATGGCAGATGTTTCCAGAGCAGCTTCTTTTGGTTTTAATCCGAAAGGTGATTTTAAAGAGGATCTCAAAGAAACTGTAGAATGGTTTAAAGAGATGAAATCCCATTAAAACAGATTATAACCCAGATTTGAAATAAAATAAGAAAATACAAATAAAAAAAAGAATAAGATAAACTGAAATAAAATAAAGAAAATTAATTAAATAGACAAATTCAAATTATTGAAAACTAAAAGTAAAAAATTAATTAAAAGTTAAAATTAATTAAAAGTTAAAATTAAATTTAAAAGTTTAAGATTAATGATAAAGTTTAAGATTAATGATAAAGTTAAAATTAATTTAAAAGTTTAAGATAATGATAAATAGAGTTCTTGGAGGTATTAAATGGATTGGAAAGAAAAAAATATCCTTATAACAGGAGTTGGAGGATTTGTTGGCTCTTATCTTGCGAAAAAGTTGCTTGAGGAAGGGGCAAATGTTTCCGGCCTGGTCAGGAAAAGGGCAGACGGAACTAAAGCAAAAAATTTGATAGACAGAGGAATAGATAAGGATATAATTTCATTAGAAGGAGATTTAGCCGACATAACATCTCTGGCAAGCTCTTTAGACCATTCCAAACCAGACTATATATTCCACCTTGCAGCCCAATCCTTTGTACCCAGATCCTTTGAAAGTTCCCTGGAAACCCAGACGATAAATTGCATAGGAACTGCGAACCTGCTGGAAGCCATTCGAATAAAAGACCATGATTCCAAAGTAGTCTTCGCTGGTTCAAGTGAAGAATACGGCCTAGTCATATCATCAGAAGAACAGTACCGGAGAGCTGAATTAGAATATGGAACCATATTTCCAGAACCAGATGAAATACCAGAGGTACCCATAAAGGAGACCAACCCCCTAAGACCCATGTCACCCTATGCAGTGTCCAAGGTTTACGGGGATTACCTCATGAGAAATTATTATCATTCCTATGGATTAAATACCATTGTATCACGAGCTTTTAACCATGAAGGGGCTGGAAGAGGTCTGATGTTTGTAACTTCAGTTATTACCAACCAGATAATGAAATTGAAATTCGGAGAGACAAATAAAATAACCATTGGAAATCTCAACGCCTTTAGAGACTGGTCCCACGTAGATGACATTGTGAACGGTTACCTGAAGCTTGCAGAAAAAGGTAATTCAGGCGAAGTCTACAACCAGGGCTCCATGAGAACCAACTCTGTTTTAAGTTATATACTTTTAGGTCTAAAAGAAGCTAACTGGAATATAAACAAAATAGAAACCGTAAATGGAGAAAAAGAGATCAGAGACCCTACAGAGATGGATGAAACTAAAATATTTGGCATCAACTTTGAAAAAACCAAAGTAGACCAGATGATACTCGAAGGAGAACTAGAATATACCCTAAAAGATAAAGGAATTTACGTACACACTGACCAGGGAAAATTACTCATTGAATTCAATGCAGACCGATTCAGACCAGCAGAAGTCCCCATACTATTATCTAATACCGAAAAGATACAAAAAATAGGATCTAAGATAGAATACAGTCTGAATGATATTATTAAGGATCAGCTGAATTACTTTTTAAAAAAAGAAAACAGATTATAAATGAAAATAGATTATAATTTAAAAGAGTTTATAATCTAACTTCTTTATTTTATTTATTTAAAAACAAAATTTATATCTTATTTTAGTTCTTACTTACCAAATTTTCATTTTACTAATTTTCATTTTTTAAATAAGTTATTAAACTTACTATTTAATTAAATTTTTTAATCTATTCCTCTCGATCTATTTAAACAGGCAAAAAATTTTAAAAAATTAGAATGGTAATGTTTTGTAAACGCCATTAAAAGTCCATGAAGTTGTGTCCCAGTTATTTATAACCCCCAAGGAATTTCTGCTGCTTATTGCATCTGCGTCATACCATACACCATTAATATAAAGCCGTGCAAAAACATGTCCATACCAGGCTCCACTGGCGGTGAAGTAGCATGTTCCGTGCACATATTCTGCTGGGATTCCCATAGCCCGGGCAAGAGCAACCAGCAAATGGACTGTGTCACAACAGTTGCCACCTCTGCTATTCAAAGTTCCAACCGCCCCTTTCTGGGAATCGTAGTAGAATTCGTAGCTGATGTTATCTCTTACCCAGTTAAATATTCTAGTTCCGACCTGTAAAGGAGAATTTGCCCCAGAGGCCAGTGAATATGCAAGAGCCACTATGGCAGGATCATTTGACTGGCAGTTAGTAGTGGGCAAGGTGTAGGATACAAGATCAGATGGTATATTCCCTAATCCCGGGAGAATAATGTAAATCCAGGGCTTCATGGTAACGTATTCAGGCAGAACTTTATTTTGATTGTAATGGTCTAAAATTTTTGCGTACATGTAGACCAGGTTCTGGTAGCCGAGGTAATATCCTAAACTGGTGTTGTAAGCATATTCCGGGGCGACCCAATTGGTGTCCATGAAGGATTTGACATCTGCTGCGATCTTCAGATACTCAGTTTTAACCATATCCCCACTCTGAATGGTATCTATGGGGTTGGGTGCTATTCCACAGGCCATGAAGTAAAGTGCCGTAGTCTGAACATTCTTAATTTCCAAAACAGTGGTGGTTAAGATCTCCAGGAAAGAAGGCATAGAAACGTTAATGGTGCCAATAGTCACATAATCCGGGAGCCTATAATTTGCTTCCACATACTTTTTTACCCAGGTAGCAGCGCTGGTTACCTGATTTATAGTGAAAGTATTCCAGGGCTTCATGGCAACAGACGCAGGTAGCACCTTGTTGGCTGCATAGTAACCCGTAATCTTAGCATACATATAAACCAGCGACTGATAGCCTAAATAATATCCTATACTGGTGTTGTAAGCGTATTCAGGGGCAGCCATCTTAGAGTCCATGAAGGATTTGACATCACTGGCAATCTTGAGATACTCAGATTTAAGAATATTTCCACTGTGGATCTCGTCCCTGGGAATGGGTGCCGTGCCATAAGTCACAGAATCCATAGTGTCACTTGTTCCGTTGCTTATCTGCAAGACACTGGTGGTTAAAAGCTCTAAGAATAAAGGCATAGAAACGTTAATGGTGCCAATAGTCACATAATCCGGAAGCTTATGATTAGTGTCCACATAGTTTTTCACCCAGCTAGCAGCACCAGCCACCTGATCAACAGTGAAACTCACCGGGGGATTAGCAACCAAACTCCAGGCCTTCAAACTAACAGAAGCAGATAACACCTTATTAATGCCATAAAAGTCCATAACCTTAGCATAAGAGTAAACCATATTCTGATAACCGAAATACAAACCCAAACTGGTATTATAAGCATATTCCGGAGCAACACCCGTTCTATCCATGAAAGATTTCACATCACTGGCAATCTTCAGATACTCAGCCTTAACCATATCCCCACCCTTAATAGTATCTTTAGGAGTAGGTGCCGTGGCAAAAACAAAATAATCCAACGTTGTGCCTGTCCCATTATTAATCTGCAACACACTAGTGGTCAATAACTCCAGGAAAGAAGGCATAGAAACGTTAATGGTGCCAATAGTCACATAATCCGGTAACTTA
>JADGNH010000017.1 GCA_017883605.1 Methanobacteriaceae archaeon | reverse complement strand
TTGGAACATTTATCCTTGTCGAAGATTAAATTTAAGGATTTTATCCTTAATTTTTGGCCTAATTTAGCTCCTATGGTAAGGAAAACTCCCTGGGGGCACATGTAGCGGCAGAAGGCCCTGCTTCCAAACAGCAGGGATATGGTACCTATTGCAATAATAGACAATGGTATCAGGATTACTAACTGGATGCTGGCAACACCCAGCACACTGTAAACACCTTGTGACGCGAATAAATCCGCTCCCTGGTATCCTCCTCTGGTTAAAATGGAATATATGGCCATAGTGATGAAGGCTAAGAAAATAAAATATTTCAAATAATCTGCTTTTCCGTTTTTGGCCTTCTTATTTAGAACCATACCTCCAAATACCTCTTGGAGTGCTCCGTAGGGACAGGTGTAGCCGCAAGATGCAGCTCTTCCCAGAAACAATGATAAAAAGAACCACAGAGCAAATATTATTGCACTTAGGGTTATTATTCCGTTTAAAACTCCCCATGCCATTAGTACTGGTGAATAAATACTAAATAAAACCGGCAACATCACCACCAGCATTATCAATAAATAGGTTCTTTTTTGAGATTTTTGGATTTTCATGATATTTCCTCCTAATTTGATTGTATATAACATATTTCCTTAATTTGATAGCACACAGACTAGATTAACTCTGAATTGGCATTATTTTTCTAAAAAATAATGGATAATTTGATATTTCCTGTTAATCTGTCTGATATCATGATCCACAAACATAATATTTATATATTTTGTCACTAAAGCAGTATAAAATAAGAAAGTAATGGAGGGAGTGTAAATTCCAATAAAACAGGCTACCATAAATGCACTTAAAATAATGGGACTCACCGACTATGAGTCCCAGGTATATCTATCATTAGCTTCCTTAATATCAGCTAATGCATTTGAAATTAGCGAAAATTCGGGAGTACCCCGTTCAAGAACCTATGATGTGTTAAAAAGTCTGCACAAAAAGGGATTTGTAGACATCACCAGAGGTAAACCTTTAAAATACAGCGTTGTACCGCCGCAGGATGTTTTTGAAAAATCCAGGCAGAATATAAAGAACCAGATGGAAGAAGCAGAATCAGAAATTAAAACCATCTACGAAAACCAGATCCCCAAATTCCAGGCCCCCATCTGGCTGATCTACGGCACAGACAAAATCGTCAAAAAAGAGATTGAAATTATATCCAGAGCCAAAGACACCCTCCACATAGCTGCAGGGCTGATGTTCCAGGACGAACTTCCAAAATTAGACGAGAGTTTACAAAAAGCCTTAAAAAGAGGCGTACTGACCAGGATTATATCCGCACCCTACAGTATCACGGATGGGAAAAGAATAGACATATCCTCAGGCATCAGTGAACTGGACTGTGAAATAAAAACCTTTCAAATACCCTACCTCAAGGCTATCATTAGAGACAAGAAGGAAATGCTCCTGGTATTCTGTAAATTCTCAGAAGGAAGCGTAATCTCACAAACCGCCATTGGAGTATGGAACCAGTACACTGAATTTGTAGAAAACATAGCAGAACTATATAATCTGGTATGGATTATGGACCTCTTCAATCGCAGCCCATCAAAAATAGTCTAAAATAGAATATAGTGGCCTGTAAATTATAATCCAGCTGATGTTTGGCCTTCAAGTGTTTGTTGAGCCTTCAAGTGTTTGTTTAGCCGTCAAAGATGTTTAAGGAATAAGAATGACTTCATTTTAAAGGGCCCCACATCTATCCAAAAAGTAGGTGGTATCAGAATAATGTGTTAGGAGATAAAGATTTCTTCTACACCAATTACATTGCCTGTTTTATCTATTCTAATGTAAGCAAGAAGAGTTCCTTTAGCATTTTGACCTTCTTTGCTGTTTTCAACCACGGGAACGTAGTATATGTTTCCTTTAAGTGAAGGTGTGCCGGCAGCGGTATGTGGAAACTTTTCAGTGTTAGAGGTTAAGTATCTGGTTGCGATTGATTTGGCTTCCGCTGCGGATATGTTTAAATTTGAATTAGATGGATTGTTCTGGGAATTATTTTGGATTTTGGGGGATGTATTGTTGGTTATATTTGAAGTAACATTTTTGGCTGGCAGAGATATGGAAAGGTATCCAATAGTTCATAGTAAAATTATTACTACAGCTACCAATCCTATGATGGTATTATTTTTTATAGTAACACCTCTGAAGTATGGTCTCCCTGAACTCTGTTTAATATATTAGTATTTGGTATTAATAAATTTTTCCAGGCCTAGTAGGATTTTTACATCTATTTTAACTTCAGGAACTACTAAAATCTTGATAAAGCCTTGTTATACGCTCTAAATTGGAACTGATTAGAATTCTAGTTAAACTGTAACAGTTCCTTGAAGAATTGGATTTCTTCTCTGGTTACTCCTTTTAGAATTAGTAATATTATAATATAAATCATAGAACTGGTTAAAATTACAATTAACAGGCTGAAAATACTTTGGGGGTCTATTAATATTATGGAAAGTGACATTAAAATGGAAGCAAGAATACTTTTGAGGATAAACAGGGATTCAAATTCAAAGTCGAGATATTTTCTTGAATAAAACCAGGTGAGTGCAAAGGTAAATGTATAGGCAATTAAGGTCATTACTGCTGCTGCTATAATTCCAAACTGGGGAATAAAGATTATATTCAAAACAATATTTAGAATAGCTGCTATCACCCATATTTTGCCAATAAACCTCGTTTTTTCATTTATTATAAATATGTGGCCAATAATTCCATAAATACCAAACAGAAGCATGCTTAAAGCAACAAAAGGCGTTATAATATACCCGTTCTGTGCTATCTCCGGGGTGGTTAAGATCAGGAGTATTGGCTTTGACAGCAGGGATAAAAAGAAAAAGGCAGGTATTGCTATTAGTAGGAAATATTTTAGGGAATATCTTAAAACGGTTTTTACCTGGTCAAGTTGGTTTTGGTCGTAGTATGAAGATAACAGCGGTGTTAAAATAATTCCAAAGGGCAACGCTAACAGGAATATGGTACTTCCCAGGGTATAACCGGGAGAGTAATATCCAACGAACGCTGTGCCCAACATTATACCAATTATAAGACGATCGCTTTGATCCACCATCCAGCTGGATAAGTTGCTGGGAATTAAAGGTATACCGAAAGCTAAGTATTTTCTGGTATCATTAAAACCTGGTATTTTAAAGCCAATATCCAATATTATAAGAGTAGAGGTGGCTATGAATAAGATCAGCTGAATAATAAAAAGTCCAAAAACCGCTTCCACTATACCCAGTCCTGTTTTAACGACATAGGCGATCATGACTACGGTAAGATAGGGTGAGAGGAGTGAGAATATAGAGTACAACTTCATTTTCTGAAATGCCCTGAAAAAACTGAAATTGACTAAGTTAAGACATCCGAAAAACGCTATTAAGGGTAATGTAATGGCGATTGTCACATTATCATTGAATAATGTAGCTGCGATCATGTTTGAGAATAAAAAAAGGATAAAACATAATATCAGGCTTACAACAGTTACCAGACCAGTGATAGAATAGAAAGCCTCTTGAATCTTCTCTTTTTTTTCAACAGATGCCAGATATCTGGACATGGCATGGTCCATTCCAAGTGTCGCCAGCAAAGGTACTAAAGCAGTTAATGCACCGATCTGGACCCACATCCCATAGTCCTGAACACTGAAATTTTTTGTTAGCAGGATTACCAAGATAAGTCCGCTCAAGCTTACTAGAATGTTGCTTATCCCAACCAAACCGATACGTTGTACAAAAAGCTTATATTCGCTCAAATTATCCACCATTCACTAATAGATGACTAAAACGTTTTAATTTTAAAATATTTTAGTAAGTTTTTAGATTTTTTTATATTAATAGTGTTTGAGGTTGTCTCATGATTAATTTTTATCCATTAAATTTTGCTTATTTTTAGATTTAAAGCTTTAATTACTCTTTTTTTTCCGCTGATTTTGAATTATGGGACAGCCTCTGTTTAGACTAAAAAGAATAGCTTTTTAGACTAAAAAAATTCCTGTTATTATATATATTACTGAAAATTATATATTGCTGAAAAAGTATAAAAAATTTTTATTTCTTATTCACCATTTAAAGTTTCATTCACCATTTAAAGTTTCATTTACCATTTAAAGTTTCTTATTCACCATTTAAAGTTTCTTATTCACCATTTAAAGTTTCTTATTCACCACTTAAAGAGGTTTACAGGTCCAGTATAATTATTATTAAATTTAACTGGAAAATTTAGCTGAAAAGAAATAATAAACTGAAAATAAATAAAAATAAAAAAGAAGAAGTTTGGTTAGTTTGTTAAATAAAGTAAATTTCAAATCACTTCAGTACTCTTCATAAGGCTGTACTATTACGAATCCATTGCCTTTAAACTTCATCTGGAAGGTTTCGCCGCTGTCTTTCCCTATCAATGTTTTGAAATCCATATCAGCCTTTATTGAGGGTGTTAAACCACCGGACCAGGCAACTGTTGCGTTGGGATCGGTGTAAACCGGTTGATCAGGAGTGACCATGAGAGTGATTGGTGAAAAATAGGTGGTTATGGCAATCATACCATTTCCTTCCAGTCTTATGTTAAAAAGCCCTCCAGACATCATGCTGGAACCTTTGGTCATCATTGTTATGTCCCAGTCGATTTGATCCTCAAAGGCAAGCAAATCGTTCCCGTTAACGTATATTTTTTCATTCTGGAGGTTTAAGACAGTTATTTCCTTACCCATATCTGCCAGGTAAACTTTACCCTGTCCTTTCACTTTCATCAGTGTGCTTGATTCACCGGTTACCGCCTTTTTCACGAATTTTCCCAGGCCATGTTCCATGGTTCCTTCTCTTCTAAACTTCACATCACCAATATAAGCAACCATAGAACCTTTTTTAGTCCAAATTTTCCCGTGAAGGTTAACGTTCAATAAATAATTATTTTCAAGTTCGAATGTCTCGTTCCCGCCCTGTTTTTCCTGGGTATTGTTAACAAATTCGTTTACGGAGTATTTACTGTTCACACTTCTTGACGAAATTTCGGGTGCAGACACCTCAGCAGCATTATCAGACGAAATCTGGGGGCTTGATACCTCTTCGTTCTTAGCTTTAACTGAATCTACGTTCTCACCACAACTTGGACAAAATTTAACATCTTCAACCTCACTTCCACAACTTGGACAGTACATTTTTTCACCTCTAATCAATTTTAAATGAAGTTATAGTAATGATCTATTTAATCTTGTATGGTCTGTAATTTTATAATAGCTTTTAATTACAATTCATTTTAGTTCAATAAACTTTTGATATCCTCAATCACGTCTTCAATGGCGGTTTCCAGGAGATTTTCACCTAATTCCAGGTTTACACAGATGCCTTCTTCTTTTAATTTACGAGCGCCATGTTCTATGCCTTCACTGGCATTTCGAGCTTCTTTCAGACCAACCATTCCCACTTCGGGATATTTATCAAAATTACAGTGTCTGTCTATTTTTGATTCATCTAATATTCCCAGTATAGCTCCCATGGAGAGTTCGCCAGTTCCGGCGTGTGGTCCTTCTATCTCCACGATTTTATTGTTAAATATGATTTTAAGATCTAATTCTTCTTCTATAGATTTTAAATAACTTTCTAAGGGCACATTACCGCCATGTCCATTTACCAGAACTATTTTATCAAGATCCAGACAACTTTTTGCAGATTTTAGTGTGGGTACCAGGCGTTTTTCCACCAGTTCCCGGGCTTCCAGGTGTTTGCCGTGTTTTACGTAATGGTATTCTGTGGCAGCATAAAGGATCCCCAAAAATTTTGCACCGGTTCTTAAAGCTGCTTGCAGTGTTAGGTATGCTGCTATCTTGGCATCGGTGTCAATGGGCAATGCTGCTCCATGGTTTTCCAGGTGTGATCCCAGGGCCAGGATCCCAATCCGGTGCACAGCTGGTGATAAGACTTTTCCAGATGAATATCTTAATTTTATCATTAATTACACCTTTAAAAATTACTAGATACACTAAAATTCCACTTAAATAACTTTTAAAATATTAAAAAGCTTATTTAATTTGTATTTTGAATTCATGTATTTTTTATTTGATTTTTTTTGTATTTTGAATTTAAGTTCATATTATCCAATTTAAATCATATCTCTACATTCCATATTTTATCGCCTATGTGGTGCAGGGTCTTCACAGCTTTACCTTCATTCTTCTGCACCATTTCTTCTCCAGATATAAGGCTAAGACCGGTGGCCAGGGGTTTTCGGTGGGTTTCTTCCACCACTATCACCAGATCTCCTTCTTGGATATGTGGATCTGCTTCGATAATGCCCGGAGACATCACATCAGCTCCTTTTGCCATAAACTTAACAGCCCCCATATCTACCACCACATATTTAGATTTTATTTCAGTTTCCAGGGCACCTTTAAGGGTGGGGAAGGGGGTATCATCTATCATCATGATCAGAGGCTTACCGTTAATGAGTATAATGTCTGGGAGGTCGCTTTGAATGATTTCCACTGTTGCTTTTGGCGGTATTAAATTTGGGTAGTCTCGCAGACTTTCTTCAACTTCTTTAAGCTTCTTCTTTTTAAGATGGTATCTTTTCTTAATCTTCAATTTACAACACACCTACAGCTTATTGTCTTTCCCAATGAATCCCTGTAACATTTATATATTACTATTTAACAACGGATACATTTAAATATAAATCAAACCAACAATGAAGTTATAGGAAAGGTGATAATGTGAATACACAGAAGAATGTGAATACGTCCCGACCACTCGATGTACTGGGTAAATCATTGAATTCTCAGGTACTAATTAAGCTCAAAGGTGGAAGAGAATTCAGAGGAAGCCTTAAAAGTTTTGACATGCATATGAACTTAGTATTGAACGAAGCCGAGGAATTAGAAGGTGGAGAGACTGCTAGAAGGTTAGGAATTGTACTTATAAGAGGAGATAACATAGTATACATATCTCCAGGTTAAGATAGCTGATCTAATTCATGGTTTTTATATAAAAAGGTCTTATATAATAATTCAATAGGATTAACTAAAATTTTCAATAGATAAATTAAATTTAGTAGATAAATTAAATCTTTAGGATTATCTGGAGGATAAAATAAATGAAAGGTACACCATCATTTGGTAAGCGTAATAAAAAAACCCACATAAGGTGTAGAAGATGTGGAAAAAACTCTTACCACGCAAGGAAAAAGTACTGTGCAGCATGTGGATTTGGAAGATCCAAGAGGATCCGAAGTTACAACTGGCAGAATAAGAAAATTAATGGTTACAGGTTGAAGTAGATGGATGTTCGAAGCCCCATAGATGTTAGGATTATTGTGGAAGGTGCTTCTGATGTGGAGAACGTGTCCCGGGCCATGCAAAATATTGCCCTGGGGGCAGAATACCACATCACGATTTCTTCTATCATACCAACCACTAATCCAGAAATAGCTAGAAAAGCGGTGAATGGTGCTGATATTCTTTTAATAGCCACAGATGTGGATGCTCCAGGAAGAGAGCTTGCTGAAAAGTTTCAAAAAACCCTCAAAGATGAGGTTGGACATATAGAGCGAATGAAACTACCCTTTGGACATGATGTGGAATACATAGACCCGGCCATAATTCGGGATGAAATTAAAAATGCCATAATCCGGGCGGGCCTAATTTCCATTGCCAACATCCAAAAATTTCGGGAGCTGGAAGATGAGCTGTGGGAATCCAAAGAGGAAATAAATACTTTAACTGAAGATTTTGAAGCTCTTTCTTTTGAAAATCAGAATTTAGTTTCCCAGAATAAGGAATTTTCAGACGAAATAGATAACCTTAAAGTTAAACTCGGAAATCTTGGAGATGACTTTAAAGTTGTGAAAGACAGATATGTTGATATAAAGAATAAATATGGGATTATTCAAAATAAAAATTTGTTTGAAACATTTTCACTGGAAAAACTGTGGAAAGATACCTTCAGTGAAAATTTAGATGAAGAAGAACATGTTTATTTTATAACATCAGAATTTAAACCGGAAAATATTATTGTAGGTCAGGGTTACATTGCTGCACCTTCCCAGGATGATGCAGTGGAATGGTTAAAAATACTTAGAACGGTATTAATTTTTTATGATTCTAAAATTGAAGACCTGAAGGAAGAAATTGATGATGAAAAATTCAACTCCAATCTACTCCGGGAATAAATTTTACTCCGAAGATAAATTTAAAACCTTAAAAGGTCTTATTTTAATATTATTTGATTTTAGTTGATAATATCAAGGAGAACCGGAAATTGCAGGATAAATGTGGTATTGTAGGTGCTTATTCTAATAAAAAAACTTCAAATATCTCCAGACAAATTTATTATAGTTTGTATTCCTTGCAGCACAGGGGACAGGAGTCTGCAGGCATATCAACCCATAATGGCGAGGTTATGTCTACCCACCGGGGTATGGGGTTGGTGTGCGACGTATTTAACAACGGCAATATTGAAGGGATGGATGGCTATGTTGGTATAGGTCATGTGAGATACTCAACCACAGGTAAATCTTTGATTGAAAATTCTCAGCCATTTGTCAGTGAATTTGAATCTGGTAAAATTGCTATAGCTCATAACGGGGATATAATTAATTCCATGGAACTCAGAAAGGATTTGGAATGTAAAGGATATAAATTTAAATCCAGCACAGATTCGGAAGTTTTATGCCACCTCATGACCATTGAATACTCCAAGACCGGTGATATGGTACAGGCTATCCAACAGGTTTCCAAAAAGCTTATAGGGTCTTATTCTCTGGTAATTCTGGTAAACAACGATCTCCTGGTTGTAAGGGATCCCATAGGAATAAAACCCCTTTCAATGGGTAAAATGGATGGGATGACTCTTGTTGCATCTGAAACCGTTGCTTTTGATGTTGTAGGTGCTAAATACGTCCGTGATGTGGAGCCCGGCGAGATATTAGTTATAAATGACGAGATAAAGAGCTTTAAGATGCCTACAGATGGAAACGTTCCTAGAGCTCACTGTATGTTTGAATATGTTTATTTTGCACGTCCAGATAGTATATTGGATGGTAGAAATGTTTATGATGTGAGATTAAAGATTGGAAAAACTTTGTCCCAGGAACATGGGGTGGATGCTGATGTGGTGATGCCGGTCCCTGACTCTGCAATAACCGCTGCCATAGGATATTCAAGGGAATCAGGCCTACCCTACGGTGAAGGTCTTATAAAAAATCGTTATATAGGTAGAACTTTTATTATGCCCACCCAGGAGGAGAGAGAGACCTCTGTAAAGCTTAAGATGAATCCCATAAAATCAGAACTTCAAGGTAAAAGAATAGTGCTGGTTGACGACAGCGTTGTGAGGGGAACCACCTCCAAGGCATTGGTTGATGTTTTAAGGGAGGCCGGAGCTGAGGAAATCCACTTAAGAGTAGGATGTCCGCCAATAGTATCACCTTGTTACTATGGAATAGCCATGGCTACAAAAAAAGAGCTCATAGCTTCTGATAAGGATGTTGAAGAGATAAGGAAAACATTGGGAGTGGATTCATTAGGTTATCTAAGCTTAGATTCTCTGGTTAAATGTATAGGCATCAAAAGGAATGAACTCTGTACAGGCTGTCTCACCTGTGAATATCCTACCTCACTGCCTGAAAATATCGAAGAATATGAAGCTAACCGTTGTTGATATCAGCATGATTTTAAGGGGTTAATTTCTTTGATTTGATAGAGTATTTCTTTGATTTGAAGGGTATTTCTTTGATTTGAAGGAGTAATTCTTTGATTTGAAGGGTATTTCTTTGATTTGATAGAGGAATTCTTTGATTTGAAGATTAAAATTTCAATTTATGGTAGTTATGCAAATTTGTTTAAATTTTTTTTCTCTATGTAGTTCAATGATCATTTTTGATCAGTAAAATATAATTAATGCTTTAAAATTAATAATAATGGTAATAAAAAAAGAATTGGAATTGGCAATGATTGATCAGGATAAGGAACATTTAATTGAAACAACCTATAATGACCATTTTGAACAAAATATTCACCCTAAACTATTTGATGAAGAATTTACTGATTCTAAAGACTGTTTATTTGACATTATAAATTTTTTACCTGATGCTACTTTTGTCATAGATTCTACCGGACATGTAATTGCATGGAACAAGGCCATGGAAGAGCTGACCAACACTAAAGCAGACCAGATGCTTGGAAAGGGAGGCTTTCAATATTCAATTCCTTTTTATGGTGAAAGGAGGCGTCTGCTAATAGATCTTGTTACATCAGCCCATGAGGAAACCGAAGGGCAATATAATCTTTTTTGGAGAAAAAAGGGCTTTATTACTGCTGAAACTTTTATTCCCTCCCTTAAGGGCAGACCAACCTATCTGTGGGGTAAAGCATCTCCCTTTTATAACCATAAAGGAAAAGTTGTAGGGGCCATAGAATCTATAAGAGACGTAACTGAGAAAAAAGAGGCAGAAAAAGAGCTTGAAAGGCACCGTGATCATCTGAAGGAAATGGTTGAGGAGAAAACTACAAAGCTTAAAAAAATTAATAACCAGCTTCAAATGGAAGTCATTGAAAGGAAGCGGATTGAGAAGATTTTAAAACAATCTGAAGAAAAATATCGCAACATTTTTGAGAATGCGGGTATAGGCATCTTCCAATCCACTCTTGATGAGAAATTTATAAGCGTCAACCCTGCCATGGCCCATATTTTAGGTTATGAATCACCCCAGGAAGTTATAAATTCTATCCATGACATTGGTAAACAAATTTACGCCGAACCAGAACGTCGTTTTAGAGTTTTAGACATGCTCCAGGAGAATCATGGAATTATTAAGGTTGAAAACGAATATCGCCGCAAAGACGGGAAAAAAAGGATTGCAAATCTCACCTTAAGGGCGGTAAGAGATGATAAAGATTCAATACTTTACTATGAAGGATTCATGGAGGATATAACTCAGCGTAAACAAGCAGAAGAAGCCTTAAAGGATAGTGAAGAAAGATATCGTAATATAGTGGAAACCAGTCAGGCAGGAGTATTTTTAATAGATGCAGAAAACAATACAAGTTATGTTAACCAGCGTATGGCTGAAATGTTGGGCTACAAAAATGTAAAGGAAATTTTGGGACGTAATTTCTCGGACTTTGTGGATCAGGAAGGACAGAAAAAAGCTTTAAGATTTCTAAAACGCCGTAAACAAAAAATTAGGGAAGTAAATGAGTTCAAATTCCTCTGCAGTGACGGTTCAGAGGTATGGACTCTGATCTCTGCCAATCCCCTCTTCAACCAGAAGGATAAATACATCGGTGCCCTGGGAGTGGTTACAGATATTACCGCACGTAAAGGGATGGAAAAGGCTTTGATTGAAAGGCAGAACTATTTACGATTGGTAACCGGGAACATGATGGATGCCATCACCCATTTAACCCTGAAAGAGTCTTGTGATGTGGCCACCCATAAATCAAAGTTATCCTGATAAATTTAATCATTTAGAATTTATTTTTAGGATTTTATACCGTTATGAAGCCAAATTAGAGGGTTATGTAATAAAATAGAGAACAATGTAAAGTAAATTATGGAGTATTTAATGAATTTAAAGGTATGTAATTAAAATTTATGGAGTATTTAATAAATTTAAATGTAATGTTTAATTAAAAGGAAATTAATGTTTTAAATTCATTGTTATCAATTTAATATTATTATATAATTTTTCATTCAGCATCCTCTTAAAAGCTAATGATTATAACTCATCAAAGAGAGAATAGTAACGAAAGAATATGGCCTTCATGTTCTGGAAACAAAATCTTTAGAATAAATTTTGGCCGGATAGAAAGGCATAAGAGATGTTGAGGAAGCACTAGACGCTTCTAGTTAGATCTGTAGTAAAAAATTTTGCTTACAATCCCAAAAGGTGATAATGATGTATAGACAGATTGGCAATCCGATTGAAATATTACTGGTGGAGGATAACCCGGGGGATGTACGGTTGGTTAAGGAAGTGTTTAAGGATGCTAAGATAAGCAATAATATGCAGGTTGCTGCTGATGGTGAGGAGGCCATGCTCATTCTGCGCAGGGAGAGTGAATATGACGATAGAAACCGCCCAGACCTGATACTGCTGGATTTGAATCTCCCTAAAAAAGATGGAAGGGAAGTTTTAGTTGATATTAAAGGAGATGATGACTTGAAACGCATACCAGTGGTTATTTTAACCACTTCAAAGGCACAAGAGGATTTAATAGAAACTTACAACAATCATGCTAATTGTTACATTACCAAACCAGTTGATCTGGACCAGTTCATAAGGGTTGTGAAATCCATTGAAGATTTCTGGCTTTCCATTGTTAAATTACCACCAGGTGATGAATATGAAAAATAAACTCATCAAAATTCTCCTGGTTGAGGACAATCCTGGAGACGCGTTGCTTTTGGATGAAATGCTTAAAGAAGTTGGTAACACACAGTTCCAACTGTCACATACTACCCGGTTGGATGAGGGGTTAAAATATCTTCTTAAAGATACTTTTGATCTGTTGCTCCTGGATCTTGGCCTGCCTGACAGTCAGGGGATTGATACCTTCACCATCATGAATCAGCATGCACCAGAACTTCCAATAATAATCCTCACCGGTCTTGAAGATGAAAAATTTGCAATCAGTGCTGTTGGAACCGGTGCCCAGGATTACCTGGTCAAGGGACAGGTGGACAGTAGACTGCTGGTGCGATCCATAAAATATGCAATTGAACGCAAACGTATCGAAGAGGCCCTAAGAAAGAGCGAAGAGAAATACCGCAACATCGTAGAAACGGCGCAGTCCGGAATCTTACTCACAGATTCAAAAGGAAATATCAACTATGTGAACAGTAGGATGGCCAATATGCTCGGTCACGCTGTTCAGGACCTATTGGGATGGAATTTATTTAATATTGTTGATGAAGAAGGACAAGAGAAAGTTGAAAGCTATTTAAAAAGACGTGAAGAAGGGATAAATGAAATAACCGAATTCAAATTCATTAGAAAAGATGGTTCAGATTTATGGGCCCTTATATCCTCTAATCCCTTGTTTAACCAGAATGAACAGTACATCGGCGCCCTAGGGGTGGTTACAGATATTACCGCGCGCAAAGGGGTGGAAAAAGCATTAATAGAGAGGCAAAAGCATCTAAATCTTATTACAGCCAACATGATGGATGTAGTTAGTCATTTGGCTTTGAAGGAGATCTGTGATGTCTCCAGTCACGAGTCAAAATTCTCTTAGTGGGTTATAAGATGTATCCAGTTGGCACATTTTGTTCAAGGAAAATTGGTTTCAAGCTGGAAGTAAAAAAAATTCCTAGATGTAATTTAAGGTAGATTAGATTAATTTAAGGTAGATTAGATTAAAGGTAAATTTAGAAAAAAAATTTAAAGTAAAAATTATTTTATAAATCTCATGGGAAAGTTAAATAAATCTAATTGCTTTAAGCTAATTTTAGACATATTTACCAGTATTTAGATATTTCTAACAGTTTTAAACATATTATTGGACATATTATTTTAATAAGCTTTTATATTTTATAAAAATTTCATTATAACCCAACAAGTAAGGATATAACAAATTAAGGATATAAAAAATAAGTCTTTAATATACAAATATTATTGAGATGGTGGTAAAAATAGTAGAATTACTTTCCCCTGCCAGAGATTTTGCTGCCCTGAAATCTGCAATCTCTAACGGAGCTGATTCAGTTTATCTGGGTTTAACTGGTTACAACATGAGGGCTAATGCGGTTAACTTTGGGGTGGGAGATTTGAAGAAGGCCGTAAAATGTTGCCACGATTCCAACGTCAGGTTATATGTCTGCACCAATACCATGATGAAGGATGGAGACATAAAAGCATTAAAAAGTATGGTAACGGACATCAGTTCATCTGAAGCCGATGCTTTAATAGTTTCTGACCTGGGAGCCCTTCAGGTGGCCAGAGAAAATGATATGTCTGTTCATATGAGTGTTCAGTCTAATATATCCAATGTTGAAGCTTTAAAACTCCTAGGAAATTTGGGAGTTAGTCGGGTTATCCTGTCCCGGGAGCTGTCCCTATTTGAGATAAAAAATATGGCTGAAAAAACCAGCATGGAGTTGGAAGTCTTTGTGCACGGTGCCATGTGCATGGCTGTTTCAGGAAGATGTTTTTTAAGCTCATATCTTTACGAAAAGAGTGCTAATTGTGGGGAGTGTCTTCAGCCCTGTAGAAAAGAGTGGAAGCTTTTATCAGAAGACCATGAAGAATTAAAAATTATTCACGACTTGAAAAATGATCCAGTGGGGTATAAAGGACAAATATTCAGTCCAAGAGACCTGTGTATGGTAGAATATCTGCCAGAACTTATGGAATCCGGTGTTTCATCCTTTAAAATAGAGGGAAGAGCAAGACCTGCAGAATATGTTGCAACCGTAACCAGAGTTTACAGGGAAGCTATAAATAAATATGAAAGCGGATGGTGGGAAATCAATGAGGAATGGATTAAAGAACTTAAAAAAGTGTATAATCGGGGATTTGACACAGGATTCTACTTCAAAACACCAACCGAGACCAGTAAATACAATCAATCAACCCACCTGAAGAGGGATATAGGAGAGGTGTGCAACTACTACCGCAAGGTACGGGCGGCCGAGATAAGGCTATGGGATGACCTGGAAGTTGGAGATGAGATACTGATCCAGGGAAATGCAACCGGATCCCTGATGCAGTATGTTGAATCCATAGAGATAAATGGAGAAAGTATTGAAAAAGCTAAAAGAGGACAGAATGTGGGTATTAATGTTAAAGATAAGGTTAGACCTAATGACGTTGTATATAAACGGATAAAACGGGTTTGAAATTAGACAGGTTTGATTAAAACAGTTTAAATTAAAAAGGGTTTAATTATGTATGGGTTGTTGTGCTGTAGTTGGTCTAAAAAAGTTTTAAATTTCAAACTTGTTTTTTTTAGAAATAATTACATCAAAAAATTTTTCTAAAATTGAAATCATAAAATTAACCATAAATAGATCATAAAATAAAGATGTTAAAGAATTAACATGATGATTATCAGGAGTTGATGAAGTGATAGAAATTAAGGATGCCATGCAAAAGAATGTAATAAAATTCAAGGCAACTGATAGTATAATAGAAGTTGCACAAATTTTGAGGGATAACAAGATAAGTGGAGCCCCTATTGTTGATGAGGAGAACAAGGTTATAGGAATAGTGAGTGAGGGAGATATAATCCGGCTTTTGGAGGTACACTCACCACGGATAAACCTTATTCTGCCTTCACCGCTGGATCTGATAGAACTTCCCGTAAGGATGAAGTACGAGTTCGATGAAATCGCGGAAGACATGGAAAGGGCATCTTCAGTTCTTATAGGGGATATAATGACAAAAAATGTTGTCAAAGTACATGAAAATGATTCCATATCTGACGCTGCGGAGTTAATAGATTCAAAAAGTGTTAACAGACTGCCGGTTGTGGATGATAATGGAAAACTCTTAGGGATCGTAACCAGGGGGGATATCATAGGTGCTATGGTGAGGATGGATGAGTAAAACCAAGCGCATCGCAATATACGGCAAAGGAGGAATTGGTAAATCCACTATAGTCTCTAACATAGCTGCTGCCTATTCAGAAGACCATAAGGTACTGGTTATAGGCTGCGACCCCAAGGCAGACACTACTCGAACTCTGGTTGGTAAAAGAATACCCACCATACTGGATATAGTAAGGAAAAAAAAGGGAGCATCTTCAGAAGACGTCCTTTTTGGGGGATATAGTGGTGTCAGATGTGTAGAAAGTGGAGGTCCTGAACCGGGGGTAGGATGCGCAGGTAGGGGGGTTATAGTTGCCATAAACCTCCTGGAAGAGCTAGGAATATTTTCTGATGATCTGGATGTTATCATCTACGATGTATTGGGTGATGTGGTATGCGGAGGATTCGCAGTTCCCCTGAGGGAAGATTTTGCAGACGAGGTGTATATAGTAACATCAGGGGAATACATGGCCCTTTACGCTGCTAATAATATTTGTAAAGGGATAAAAAAGCTTAAAAGCCGTTTTGGCGGGTTTATCTGCAACTGTCGTGGGATAGAAAATGAAGTGGATATAGTGGGCAGATTTGCAGAAAGAGTTGGTAGCAGGATAGTGGGGATCATACCCCGCAGTCAACTGGTTCAAAAAAGTGAGATAGAGGCCAAAACTGTCCTTGAAAAATTTCCGGATTCAGAACAGGCCGAACTGTACCGAAAACTGGCAGATTCCATCTACCAGAACCGGGAATTCGTGATCCCCCAACCATTGGATGCGGATGAATTTGAAGAATTTTTTCATGAGTATTTCAATAACTAAACTATTTTTTTATGAATTATTTCTTATGTTTTTTAGGGGTTTTAGCTGATTTTACAGATTATTAAGTCTTTAAGAGGTTTTTATCTAATTTTATAGATTATTTAATTCTTTTAGACTTTTGGGCTCTAAATTTAACTTTTCGAAGGTTTTAATACAGGAATTCCTTGCATCAGGGAATTGTTCAAAGTAAAAAAGGTGTGAACCACATTTACAGTCGGAACATCCAAAATCACTTATGGGAATACCATTTTCAGCTATATGGGATGCTATTTGGCATTCCCATTTTATATTGCTGATTGAAAACAGGATTCCAACTATTTTTGCATCTTTTTGATCCAGGAGATAGTCAACATGCCAGAATAACTTTTTATCCTTTCTAAGATGCCTTTTTATACGGCCTTCCAGTGAATTAAGGGCAGAGCCTACATAGACATAGTAACCGCTTTTGAAATTTATTTCTCCCAATTTTCCTATTTTAACTCTTGATCCGTACTTTAAATGAACTAAAAGACAGTAACTGCCCTTTAATATTTCCTTTTTTGACATTTTGGGTCCTTTTGTTTTAGAAGATTTGAGTTTGTTTAGAATTAATTCCTGAAATTTAATTATATGATATAATTTTATATAATAATACAATACATATGGAAATTTTTACACATATGGGAAATCAATCTACTGTAGAAAATAAATAATAAATATATGATTATATTTGGAGATAAACGTATGGAATACAGTTTTAATGCCCAGGGACACCCTAATGTAACCTCCCTGCATAGATCAACCTTTGAGGTGACCAGAGATACGGAAATAGGGAAGACTGCCGACTGCATTGTGGGGGTTTCTGCCGATGCAGATCTGGGTACCTTCCCAGCTCAAATTATAAAAGCCATTCAAACCGAGGGAAATTCAATTAAGGTAATACTGGAGACAGAAAATGCTTTTGATGAGATAAAGGGTTTTGGACATCCTGAACTCACTCTGGATCACCCGACAGACATGGTCTGCAGGAAAAGCGAATTCAAATGCAGTCGAACATTGATGATCAGGGCAAATAAAGCTGCATCTGACCTTAAAAAGGAATTAATAGCTGATCTAAAGGTAGGTAAACTTCTTAAAATAATTATATCGGTTTAAATTTACTTTAGGGTTAAAAGAATAGAATTAATGTAGGGTTAAAAAGTTAAAAAATAGGAATTAATAAGATGCAGGGGACGGGATTCGAACCCGCGAAGGGCTACCCCACTAGGCCCTCAACCTAGCGCCTTTGACCGCTCGACCACCCCTGCAGATTGCTGAATAGCTTTTGATAATTAACATTCAACATACACTCATCTTTAATTTTCCCTATTTAAATCTTGTCCCCTAGTTATTTCGATTTTATAATCGATTTTAATTAATAAAGAAATTCAAATTGATGATTAATAAATATAAATTAAAAATAAAAACAAATTGATGATTAATAAATATAAATTAAAAATAAAAACAAATTGATGATTAATAAATATAAATTAAAAATAAAAAAAAGAGACTTTTCATGAAAGCGGTGAGGCAAATTGAAGATGGAGTGCTGGTGGATATAGAAGTCTCTCCCAAATCAAAGAAGTTTGAAATTGTTGGTTATAATCAATGGAGAGAAAAAATAGAAATTAAAATAAAATCACCACCTCTTAAGGGCCGGGCAAACCAGGAGATAGTAAAAGAATTTTCCAATCTCACCAAAGCACCGGTTGAAATAGTTTCGGGGCTTAAAAGTCAGCATAAGACATTAAAGGTTTACGCTGTATCTAAAGCGAATTTTTTAGATATTTTGAAGAGTAAATTTATAATTAAATAAATGTGTTACCCGTGTTTCTTCCCGGACAAAATCCAGTCGTAAGGTATTTCATCTGTATCTGGTTCCAGGCGGTACTCGTCAGGTTCGTCATAATCGTAGGGTAAGGTGGGGACACTAACAAAATAGGCGGTCTCTGTTCCTACAGCTTTAAATCCATGATATACCATGGGTGGAACGCTTATAAGCATCGGATTTCTATCTCCAACGAAAAATTCGTTTATCTCCTTGTGGGTGGGGGAGTCTTCCCTTGCATCGTAGAGGGCCACCTTCATCATGCCATGGACACAGGTGAAATTGTCGGTCTGCTTTTTGTGCAGGTGCCAGGCCTTCACCACACCTGGATAGGCAGTGGTAACGTAAACCTGACCGAATTTCTGGAATAAATCATCGTCACATCTTAATATTTCCATGAGCCAGCCTCTTTCATCTGGGACCACCTTTAATTTTTTTATTTTCACACTATCTATCATAAAAGACACCAATCCAGTTTTTGAAATACCATTTTAGATATTATAAAGTACCATTTTTAGATATTTGAATACTATTCTAGATATTTGAAGCACCATTTTTAGTGGTTATCTAAAACCATTTTAATATTCTCAAAAATTTTATATATTCCCTGATTATTAACCATTACCATGAAACGTCTTTTTATAACTGGCGGAAGTGGGCTTCTAGGCTCTAAATTTAAAGATATTATTGGAGAAAAACACGAGTTAATCACCACTTATCATACTAATCCTGGTGAAAATTCAGTTTCATTTGATCTGACCGATGAAAAAGATGTTTTTAATCATCTCGCTTCTTTTCCTGATTCTCCCGCCCCGGGTTTTTTCACAAACAGGAAATGATACGCTTGTATATCTTTTAACATGCGGACCCGGCACGGAAACTTATTCGGTATACGGACACAGCGCCCTGCGGATTGTTATTCCCCGGAAACATAGCGACATTGTCTATAACTGGGGGGTATTTGATTTCGGCGCCCCGAATTTCGCATGGAAATTTGCAAAAGGACGTCTGGACTATATGCTTGATACTGCATGCTTACAGGGATTTTTAAAGGAATATTTCTATGAAGAACGATATGTCCAGTCACAGAAAATTAATCTTGAACCGGGGGAGATTGCAAAGCTGATAATTTTAATTTCGGAAAACCTAAAACCTGAAAACATTAAATACAGGTATGATTTCTTTTATGATGATTGTTCAACAAGGATCCGGGATCTTCTCGAAAAATCTATTGGCAATAAACTACTTTATCCGCCTGTTGAAACAGCGAGAATACCGACTTTCAGGCAGATGGTTGGTAAATATCAGAACCCTTACCCCTGGCTGAAATTCGGAGTAGATCTGATAATGGGATCTCCGGGCGATAAAAAAGCTCTGTTCCGCGACAGGATGTTCCTCCCGCTCGATATGCAAAAAGGTTTGTCAGATGCAGTTATTAACAGATCCGGGAAGATGATTCCATTGCTTAAGAATCCTGATGTGATTCTTGATTTTGATCCGCCTGTAATCAGGCATCTTTTTTTCACAACACCCGTATTTCTCTTTACCCTTGGTTTAATTGTAATAATACTGTTGTCAGCAATGACTAAAAGCAGGAAGGCTGACAAACTGATCGATCTTGTGGTTTATTCTGTTTTTTCGATCCTCGCCATACTGATGATCTTTTTCAATTTTTTCACTGATCATCAACAGATGAGATGGAACCTTAATATTATATGGCTGAATCCCTTTATCCTGATATGTCTTTTTACCCTGATCCTGAATAAGACAGGAACAATCTGGTTCAGAATTTCATTTTTTATCACCGGAGCTTTTCTTGTTCTTCAAATAATTCTGCCCCAGCAATTCAATATCTCATTTTTATTGCTGGCATCCATGCTCTTAGTGAGAACTTCAGTCAGAGCAGG
>JADGNH010000095.1 GCA_017883605.1 Methanobacteriaceae archaeon | reverse complement strand
ATAACTCATAGGAGATAGTTTTAACTAACTTGATATTAATATTTAGTTTGGAAAATATATTGGAGGCTGACATTTATGAGAAATATTATCGTGGAAGAGCTTATCCAAAAGCCCATCGAGGAACAGGAAATAGAAATAGTGGAAAGAAAGGGTATAGGACACCCGGACAGTATAAGCGACGGAATAGCCGAGTCTGTAAGCCGTGCTCTGTGCAACGCTTACCTGGAAAAATTCGGCGGCATACTGCACCACAACACCGACGAGGTCCAGATAACTGCCGGTGAATCCGCCCCAGAATTTGGGGGAGGAGAGATAATCAAACCCATGGACATCCTTCTTACCGGTAGAGGAGTTGCAGAGATAGATGGGGCCAAAATAGGCCTGGACAGAATCGCCATATCGGCTGCAAAGGATTATTTGAAGGAAAATGTTATAAATCTTGATGTGGAAACCTGCACCGTTGTGGAATGTAAGATCGGCCATGGATCAGGGGACCTGGTGAATGTTTTCGGGCGAACAGAGGGTATGCCCGCCGCTAATGACACCTCCTTTGGGGTGGGATACGCGCCTTTCTCAGAGACTGAAAATATCGTAATGGCCGCAGAAGAACTTTTAAACGCCAAGAGCTTTAAGAAAAAGTTCCCCCAGGTTGGTGAAGATATAAAAGTAATGGGATTGCGGGAAAATGATAAAATAACCCTTACCGTGGCTGTGGCCATGATATCCGGATACACTGCCGATAGAGACACCTATATAAACATTAAAGACGAGCTTACAAATATAATAACCGACCTGGCGTTGAAATATACCGACAGAGAGGTCCAAACCTTTTTAAACACCGGTGATGACTGTGACTGCCTGTCAGAGAAAGGATTTTACCTCACCGTTACCGGGACTTCCGCTGAGATGGGAGACGACGGATCTGTGGGTAGGGGAAACCGGGCCAACGGGCTTATAACTCCTAACCGCCCCATGTCCATGGAAGCTACCTCTGGTAAAAACCCCATAAACCACGTGGGTAAGATATACAATCTCTTATCAAACAAGATGGCTACAGACGTTATAAAAGAGGTGGAAGGAGTAAAACAGGTGCATCTGATGCTTTTAAGTCAGATTGGTAAGCCCATTGATGAGCCTAAAGCTGCCAGCTCTCTGATAATAGCCGAAGAAGGTTACAGCCTGAATTCTGTCCGGAGCGATGTGGAGGGAATTATGGATTCCTGGCTGGAAAATATCTCCAAGATAACAGAAATGCTGGTGGAAGGTAAAATCAGAACTTTTTAAAAGCTCATCACCGTCTAATAAGTCCATCTTGTTAATAGTGGGATTAAAGTATTTAAAGACCTTAAAATTCTCATCAGGTCTTTAAATCTGTATTTATTTTTAAAAAATTTGGTTAAATTCATTTTTCAATATTGATATTATCCATAAATCAGCCCATAATTCTATTTTTATTATCAACTAAACCAATTATCCTCTTCTTAATAAATCCATAATTAATCCACTAAAAAGAAATAAATCTTAAAACATATCCATTTATAAATTTAGAGATCAAATATATTAATATCGACCGCATAACGTTTATTTATTGCAAATCTTTGTAAATATATCTAAAAGCAAAAAATAAACATTTTTCATCCATTAAAACTGTTTTACATGCCAACCAGCATACTTTAAATGTCGATCTATCATAATTAACCATTACTAAATCAGGGGAGAATAGAAATGCCAATAGAGGAGGCCAAACGTTCATACACATCAAAAATCCTGGAAGGAGAAATCCAGAAATTCTGGAGCAGGAACCAAATATATGAAAAGACTCAGAAGATGAGGGAAAATAACCCAAAATATTCTTTTTTAGACGGGCCACCCTACTGTAGCGGTAGGATACATCTGGGAACAGCCTGGAACAAGATAATAAAGGACACTTTCTTGAGATTCAAAAGTATGTCCGGCTTTAATGTCCGCAGACAGGCAGGATGGGACACCCACGGCCTACCCATAGAACATAAGGTCGAAGGGATCCTGGGTTTAAAGAGCAAGAAAGAGATAGAAGATAGAATAGGGATTGAAAACTTTGTAAATAAGTGCCGTGAATTTGCCATTGAAAACCAGGCCCTTATGACCCAGCAATTTAAGATGCTGGGGGTTTGGATGGACTGGGATGACCCGTACATTACCTTCGACCCCCAGTATATGGAATCATGCTGGTGGACCCTCAAAATGGCGCATCAAAAAGATCTCCTGGTAAAAGACCTCCGGGTTATAACCTGGTGCCCCCGCTGCGAAACCGCCCTTGCCCTGGCTGAGATAGACTACGAAAACAAGGAAGACCCCTCTATATACGTGAAGTTGCCCTTAAAAAACCAACCATCCTCATTAAAAGATCCAAAATTACCATTAGACCAGGAAAAATCAATAAAAGACCAATCGGTTAAAGAATACATACTGATCTGGACCACCACACCCTGGACCCTCCCTGCCAACATGGCAGTTTGTGTACACCCCGAATTTGATTATGCACATGTTAAGGTGGATGATGAAGTTTACATAATGGCAGAAGCCCTGGTAGACAGCATATTCCCGGACCAGGAATATGAAATCAACAAAGTAGTAAAAGGGTCTGATCTGGAAGGAATAGAATATATACATCCTCTTTTAAATGAAATACCCGTTCAAAAAGATTTTAAACATATGATACTCCTTGGAGAACATGTGACTCTTACAGAAGGTACTGGATGTGTGCACACTGCCCCGGGCCATGGTCCTGATGACTTTGAAATAGGTAAAAAATATAATTTACCCATATTCTGCCCAGTGGACGAGGCAGGATTGTTCAAAGAAGAGGCAGGTAAATATGCTGGTGAGTTCGTCAAAGATGCTGATCCCTATATCATAGGAGATCTGGATGCCCACGGACTTCTACTCAAATCCGGAATCATAACCCACCGGTATGGATTCTGCTGGAGGTGTAAAACCCCTATAATCTACCTGGCCACAGAACAATGGTTTTTGAAGATCACCGCCATAAAGGAGAGGATGCTGGAAGAACTGGATAAAGTGGAGTGGGTGCCCTCCTGGGCGGGTGAGAGTCGTTTTCGAAACTGGGTAGAAAACGCCCGGGACTGGACAATATCCCGGCAAAGATACTGGGGAATTCCAATACCAATCTGGATATGCCGGAGCTGTGGAGAAATAACTGTTGTAGGATCAATAAAAGAATTGAAGGATTTATCTTCATCAGGAACCCTTAAAGGAGACTTCATACACCGTCCCCATGTTGACCGGATCACCCTGAATTGTCCCTGCGGTGGGGAAATGCATCGTACTCCGGACGTTTTAGACGTGTGGATAGACTCCGGAGTTGCAGGATGGGCCGCCCTATACTACCCCCAAAAGAAGGATCTCTTCGAGGAATGGTATCCCTACGACTTCATAACCGAAGGGCATGATCAGACCAGGGGATGGTTTTATTCCCAGTTAGGCTGTGGTGTGATCTCCCTGAACAGCAGCCCCTACAAAAAGGTCCTGATGCACGGTTTTACCCTGGATGAGGAAGGTAAAAAGATGAGCAAATCCCTGGGAAACGTGGTTCAACCAGAAGAAGTGGTTGAAAAGTACGGTGCTGATGTGCTTCGATTCTACCTCCTATGGGGCAACAAGCCGTGGGAAGATTTGAAATTTAACTGGGATGAAATAAAGACAGTTAACAAGATGTTCAACATCCTCTGGAACGTCTACGTCTTTGCCACTACTTACATGACTATAGACCAGTTCAACCCCACACTTTACAGTGAGGAAGAACTGGGACTGCGGGATGAGGACCGCTGGATCACCTCCCGGATCAACTCCGTAGGTGCGGAGGTCACCGAAGCCCTGGATTCACTGCACCTCCATAAGGCCACCCGCAGCATTAACCAGTTCATACTGGAGGATCTGAGCCGCTGGTATGTTAGGCTTATCCGGGGGCGTACCTGGATAGAAAAAGAGGACCCTGACAAGCTGGGGGCCTACTATACCCTTTACCATGTTATGAAACAGCTCATAACTCTGATGTCGCCCATATCACCCCATATCACCGAAGAAATCTATCAAAACCTGGTTAAGGGTGTAGAAGAAGACGCCCAGGAAAGTATCCACATGGAAAACTGGGGATTCAACGAAAATCTGATCCAAAAAGACTTAGAGGAAAATATGAAGATTGTCCGGGGAATCATCGAAGCCTGTGCCCGGGCCCGAGACATGGCCCGTTACAAGCTCAGATGGCCGGTTAAAGAAGTTATTATAGTTTCAGAGGACATGAAGGTGTTGAAAGCCGCCCGAAACCTCAACTATATCATAATGGAACAGGCCAATACCAAGGAACTCGTATCTTCCAACAGCTTTGCAGACCTAAAGATAATCGCCAAACCAAATATGAAGACATTAGGACCAAAACTGCGGGGAGATGTCCCTAAAGTAGCAGCAAAGCTGAGCGAAACCGATGGATCAGACATAGTAATGAAGCTTGAATCGGAAGGTGTCTACAGATTGAAGATAGAAAATAAAACTATTGAGCTTACAGGTGACGATATCATATTTGATACAGAACTTCCGGAAAACATAGTCAGCGCTGATTTTGAGGGAGGCAGTGTTTTTGTAGACACAGAACTTACCAAAGAAATATTATCAGAGGCCATGTCTCGGGAATTAATAAGAAGAATCCAGGACATGCGAAAAGACCTGGATCTAGACGTGGAAGCCAATATACAGGTTTTCTTAGAGTGCAGCACGGAGTTCCATGATCTGATAAAAACCTTCCTGGGCTTCATATCCCACGAAGTACGGGCGGAAAAATTCGTTTTTGACAGTATTGAAGGAGATTACACTAAAGAATGGGACATAGATGATGAAGACGTCAAAATTACCATCAAACTTCTAAAATAAGTTTCATCAGATAATTAAAGAATTAAATCTTAAAAAAGAATTAACAAAATTTAAACTAAACATTGGCAAGAAAATTAAAAGAATTTTTGAAGGTATTTAAAGACTTAAAAAGAATTCTAAAAAGTATTTAAAAATTAAGGGATTCTAAAAAGTATTAAAGAACTAAAATTAAGAAGAATTTAAAAAAGTGTTTCAAAAAAATTTAAAAATAATTAAAAACTACTCAAAAAGAATCCTAAAAATTACTAAAAAATCCTAAAAATTACTACTAAAGAATCCTAAAATTATTTAAAAAAATAGTTTTTCTGATTTCAGATGGTGATAACATGGCCTTAACCGATGCAGAATTTGAATATGTAAAAAAAGAAATTGGAAGGGAACCCAACTCCCTGGAATATGGGATGCTGGATATCATGTTCTCTGAACACTGCTCCTATAAGAGCAGCCGTCCTGTACTCAAATTATTCCCCACAGAGGGTGAAAATGTTATATTAGGTCCTGGAGATGACGCGGGGATTGTAAAACTCACCGATGAGTTGGCCCTGGCCATTGGAATGGAAAGTCATAACCACCCCTCTGCAATAGAACCTTATGGAGGCGCTGGGACTGGTATCGGCGGTATAATACGGGACATAATATCCATGGGGGCAATGCCAGTTGCACTCCTTGATTCATTACGCTTCGGTCCCCTGGAAGACCAGAGATCCCGTTATCTATTTGAATACGTGGTAAAGGGGATATCGGACTATGGTAACCGGGTGGGAATACCTACAGTTGGTGGTGAAGTAGAATTCAACAAAAACTTCCAGTTCAACCCCCTGGTAAACGTGGTCTGCGCCGGAATCGTGCGTCAGGATTCCATAATGAGGGGAAGTGCCCCTAACGTGGGAGATATTTTTGTCCTCATGGGAGGGCGGACCGGTAGAGACGGAATCCACGGGGTTACCTTCGCCTCTGAGGAGTTAACCACCTCTTCAGAGATAGAAGACCGGCCTGCTGTACAAATAGGAGACCCTTTCACCAAAAAACAGGTTCTGGAGGCCACCCTGGAAGCCCTGGAAAAAATTGATGTGCAGGGTTTAAAGGACCTGGGCGGTGGCGGTCTCACCTGCTGTATCTCCGAAATGTCAGCCAAATGCGGAAACGGAGCAGAGGTAGAGCTTAACACCATCCCCCTAAGGGAAGAGGGCATGACCCCCTACGAGATCATGCTATCTGAATCCCAGGAAAGGATGGCTTTTGTGGTTCATCCAGAGGACGTGGATGGGATTATGGAAATATTTGAGAAATATGAACTACCCCGAGCAGTTATAGGCCGAGTTACAGATACAGGACAGTTCATTTTAACCAAAGAGGGTGAGGTGGTTGCTGATGTACCTGCCCAACTACTAGCAGACCCCCCGGTTATAGAGAGAGAGGCCAGAAAACCGGTGCAGATTGCTGAATACGTTGAAGTGGAGGATGTACCTCCTGAAGAGGCTTTACTTAAAATTTTATCCTCCCAGAACACCGCCAGCAAGGAATGGGTCTACAGACAGTACGATCATGAAGTGCAGATCAGAACTGTGATTAAACCCGGTGACGATGCCGCTGTAATGCGGGTGGATGATGAGGTGGCCTTTGCCATTACCTCTGACTGTAACAGCATCCACACCAAACTGAACCCCTACCACGGTGGTGCCGGATCAGTAGCTGAAGCCATAAGAAATGTGGTGGCAATGGGTGCCGAACCATTATGTATCGTGGACTGCCTGAACTTCGGAAATCCAGAGAAGCCAGAGGTTTTCTGGCAGTTTAAAGAATGTGTCCAGGGAATGGCTGACGTGGCAAAACGTTTCAAAACCCCGGTTATAAGCGGTAACGTAAGTTTCTACAACGAAACAGAAGGTGTAACTGTCAATCCATCTCCAGTGGTTAGTGTAGCTGGTTTGATGGATATAAAGGATATAAGGACATCTGAATTCAAAAATGCGGGAGATAAAATTATAGTTATCGGGGAAACCCTTAAGGAACTGGATGGATCACAGTACCACCAGGTAGTGCAGGGAGTGGTGCAGGGTGACCCCCCCCAACTCCGGCTGGAAGAGGAATTTGCCTCGGCCATGACCGTGCTTCAACTTATAAAAGAAGATTCCGATGGAGCCATAACAGCGGTTCACGACTGTTCTGCTGGAGGATTGGGGATCACGATCTCTGAGATGGCCTTCTCTAGAGGTTTAGGGACTCAAATTGATATTTCAAAGGTCCCTGGGGCTGAAAAAGGTTTAAACCTAATGGAACTCCTTTTCTCAGAAACCCATGGTAGATACGTGATTACTGTTAAAGAAAATGCTGTAGAGGAGATATTAAATAAAATAAATATCCCTAGAGCAGTAGTTGGTGCTGTTGGCGGTGATTCTCTGGTTATAGATAACGCATCCTTAAGCATCCCTATAATTGAACTTAAAAATGCGTATCATGGAGTTATTGAGAAGTTTATGGCATGATTCTTATGGAAAAGATGGCATGACGTTAAAAAATGGCTTGAGTTATAAGAAATGGCTTGAGTTATGAGAAATGGCCTGATTTTATAAGAAATGGCTT
>JADGNH010000016.1 GCA_017883605.1 Methanobacteriaceae archaeon | reverse complement strand
ATCCCAGCTATGGCTATTTTTGATAAATCCACTGTTCTTTCCGGAAGAGGAAATAATTTAATACCCTCAAAAAGTCAATGATAATTATATTTTAATTTAGTAATCCCACTAACATCATGAATAATCTCAAAATAAATTATACAAACTCTTAAATTTTATCATAATCCAATAAAACCCTAAATAACTCCAATAAAACCCTAAATAACTCCAATTAACAATAAATCCTGTTATTAAGAAAATAGAATCTTATCCATATTAAGGAGATAAAATATGACCAGAATATCCATCTTAGACCAAGACCGGTGCCAGCCCAAAAAGTGCAACTATGTCTGCATAGAATACTGCCCCGGGGTTAGAATGGAAGAAGACACCATAACCATTGACCAGAAAACAAATAAACCAATAATATCAGAAGAACTTTGCGCCGGGTGTGGGATATGCACCAATCGATGTCCCTTTGGAGCAATAAACATTATCAATCTTCCCGAAGCCCTGGAAGAGCCCATACACCGCTACGGACAGAACATGTTTGAGTTATTTGGACTGCCCAACCTGAAAAACGGCTCGGTGGTAGGTATGTTGGGGCCCAATGGAATAGGCAAATCCACCATAATAAAAATACTCTCCGGCGAACTTAAACCAAACCTGGGAAGCTATGAAGAAGATGTTCCCTGGAAAGATATCATAAACTTCTTCAAGGGATCTCAAATGCAGTCTTACTTCCAGAAGCTCTCTGAGGGAGGGTTGAAGGTAGTCCACAAACCTCAGATGGTGGATCTTCTCCCCAAGTTTGTCAAAGGGGATGTGAAGGACCTCCTGGTTGGGGTGGATGAAAGAAACGTTCTAGATGAGGTAATGGACTCCCTGGAGTTAAAGCCCATACTAAATCGAAACATAGCAAAGCTAAGCGGTGGGGAACTGCAGAGAGTGGCTATTGCAGCTGTAGTGGTGAGAGATGCTGATTTTTACTATTTTGACGAGCCCACTTCCGGTTTAGATTTAAAACAAAGACTCAACGCTGTCCGGGTGGTAAGAAAACTGGCAGATGATAAAAAATCAGTACTGGTTATAGAACACGACCTGGCAGCCCTGGACGCCCTTTCCGACTACGTACATCTACTCTATGGAAAACCAGGGGCCTATGGTGTGGTATCCCACATGAGGGGTGTTCGGGTGGGAATAAACACCTACATAAATGGTTTCCTGCGGGAGGAGAATGTGAGGTTCCGAAAGCAGCCCATTATCTTCGACGTCAGACCACCCACCCAACTTAAAGAAGGAGAAACCCTGACAAAGTACTCCAAACTCAGAAAATCCTATGATGGCTTCTCTTTGGAAGTCCATGATGGTAAAATAATTTACAATGAGGTTATAACCGCTTTTGGTCCCAATGGGATTGGAAAGACCACATTTGCCAAAATACTGGCCGGGGTGGTGAAACCAAACCAGGGCAAGATCAACAAAAAGGTTAAAATAGCTTACAAACCCCAGTACCTGGTATCAGACTTTGAAGGCACGGTTCAGGAATTTCTCATAACCGGCGCCCCTAACTACGGTTCCAATATCTTCAAAAGCGAGATCCTAAGACCTTTCTCCCTGGAAGATATCTTGGAAAAGAACGTGGAAGATCTGAGCGGTGGTGAACTGCAGAGGCTGGCCGTGGCCGCCACCCTATCCAAAGATGCAGAAATCTACCTCCTAGACGAGCCAACCGCATTTTTAGATGTAGAACAGAGGTTTAAATCTGCCCGGGCCATTAAAAGAATAGTGGAAAGCCGTAATGCTGCAGCAATCATCATCGACCACGACATAGTATTCATAGATTACATATCAGACCGGGCCATGGTCTTCTACGGAGAACCAGGAGTAAAAGGACTGGCTACTGAACCCACCGACCTGCGCTCCTCCATGAACCGCTTCCTCTCCAATGTGGGGATCACCTTCCGCCGGGACAAGGAAACCAAAAGACCCCGGGTGAACAAGCTGGAAAGCTACCTGGACCGGGAGCAGAAGAGTAAGGGTGAATATTATTATTTAGAGAGTTGATAAATCTCTATTTTTTATTTTGGTCCTCAGAAATAAAGTGAATAAAAAAAATAGAGTGAATAAAAAAAATATATTCATAAGACATTAAAAATTTAATTTTATTTAGAATCCTTCAGCTCTTCCATAACCTCCAGGAAGCTCTCTGCAAAGTATTTCACATCTTCGGTGGGTATGGAATAGCTCACCCTTAGATAGCGGTGGCCGAAGTGTTTGCTGGTGTAGGATCCTTCCCGGGTGAATATCTTTCTGTCCAAGAGGTGGTCTGCCACGTCACGCGGGTTTATGCCGGCGTCGTACATGTCTATGGCCAGCATGTTCCCGTCTGAGGGGTATACTGGTATGAATGTTCCTTCTACTTCATCCACTGCTTTTTTGATTATTTTCTGGTTGTTTTGGGTGGTTTTTTTGACTTTATCCAGCCATTCATATTTGGAATTAACAGCAGCTATGGCCCCTTTCTGGGCTATGATGTTGGTTCCCAGGTCGTTTATAAGGATAGTCCTTATGGAATTGATGATGTCCGGTGTGCCTAACACAGCGCCCAGCCGGAGACCGGCCATTCCGTAGATCTTGGAGAAACTGTAAATGGTTATGGTACGCTCCGGGCAGTACTCGGCCACCAGATGATGATCCCTTGCAAAATCACGATAGGTGACGTCATGTAAAAGGTAGACATTGTTATCCTCTGCAATATCTGCAAAGTCCTTTATCTCTTCCTTAGTGTAGGATGATCCCAGGGGATTTAGAGGATCTACCAGAGATATCAGCTTGGTCTTTTTATCCATATTCTCCCGGACCAGATCAGGGGTGAGTTTGTAGTTACATTCCTCATTGTATATGGGCACAGATTTAACATGATTCCCAAACCTGCTTGCAAAGTTGTCTATAATGAGATAGCCAGGATCACAGGTTATGGTGTTGTTTTCAGGCTCCAGAATGTCGTTGGCGCACAGGTAAAGTGATTCCGTACCTCCAGCGGTTATTAGAATATCAAATCCATGGGTAAGTCCCAGATCTTCCATTATAAGATCTTTCAATTCTGGAAATCCCTCAGGCGGAGGATATTTGCAGTAATCACCCTTTTTTATGCTTCCCAACATTGCTTCCTTGATTCCGCTCTCATCATGGAGGTGGTTGGTGTTTTGACCCATCCAGATTATGTCCTTATCATTGAAAACGTAATTGAAAAAATCATTCGGAGTTTCAAAGCCCTTTGGCAGGGTTTTCGCAGTTTTGGCATACTTCTTTCTTGAAATCATACTTCTCACAACACCTTCTATAATCAAAAAAATTAGGGATATAATTTTTTTTTAAATTTAGAAATTTTTTAAATTAGAATCTTTTTATAAAAAATTTTATATAATTCTTTACGAAGGTTTTTTTTATAAAATTTTATATATTTTTTATGAAGTTTTTTTAATAGATAAATATTAAAAATTTCCTTTTTTTACGTGAATCTTAAGTTTCATCTTTTTTTTAGATGAACATTTATATTTCCAGTAGACTTTATGTCCTGGTAAATTCCTATTCACAATTTTTTTATATTTTAAGGTGGGTTTTCAGCTTATTTAGTAACTTTTTATTCTGGTCTAATTTAAAATTATCTGTTAGGGACTATTCCAGGCCCTTGTTGACTATCCTGAATTTGGCCTTGAGACCTTCCGGTCGGCTTCTATGCCTTCTCAAAATGGCATATCTATCCCCGTTAACATTGCCCCGGGCCAGTTCCACTATTATTTTGCTCCAGTACTTGAGTATGGTACCCCCTACCGGTGCTATTATGCTCTCGGTACCGTCGGCATCAAAAACCGAGTAGATGTGGTTGGTGATCAAAACAGCTATATTATGATTCCGGGCTATCCTGGATAGGAGTGCCATCTGTTTACCAAGTTCCCTGTTGGTCTGAGTTGAATCCCCTTCCTTTAATCGGTAGAGGGCTACTGCTGAATCTACAATAATCAGATCCACCTCTTCTCTCCCAGATTCTATGAGATTTTCTACTTTCCTTAAAACTTCATCCTGTTCCTGGAAGGTGTTAGGTTCAAAAACCATTATGTTACCAGCAAATCTATCAAAATCATGGAGAGATATTTGTTTAACTCTTTCTATTGATAATCCGCCTTCGGTATCAACAAATATTGCCTTTCCCCCATTTTTTGCACATTGGACCAGGAGGTTGAGTGCTATATTGGTCTTACCAGAACCAGGAGGACCATAAAACTGTGTGAGACAGCCTTTTTCGACACCCCCACCCATAATACTATCTATAGAACAGTTTATAGGTATTTTAGAGTTGCTATCAATTTTTGATAAAACTTTCAAGATCAAGCCTCTTTGCTATTTGTTAGATAAATTATTTTAAAACCATTTTCCAATTTTTAAACTATTTTTCATTTAGTTTTCTCTATTTTATCCTAAATAATATTGATATTGTTTTTTATCCTAAATAATATTTAATGTTCTGACACCAGCTGAAAACCGATTTTGTTGTTGGGCTAGAATAATAATAATAATAATAATAATATGTTCGTGGTTTAGGTAGAAAAATTTAAGTGTATATTGTATGAATTAACGTTATAATTTGAAATAGTTGTTAATGTGAACACGTTAAATGTGAACAACGTTGTAAAATATGAATTGTCGTTGTAAAGTGGAATAATGTTGTAAAATATGAAATAAACGTGTAAATAATTAAATTTAAACTGTTCACGTTTTTAAAATGGTTGAAAACCACCTTTCCGCAGTATTTCAGGTGGCCGGGTGGTGAGGTCAATGACCGTAGACGGGATCCCCTCTCCAGACCCCCCATCATCAAGGATAAGGTCCACTGTATCACCTAACTGCTCTAAAACTTCATTTAGAGATTTAGGAGCTTTTTTGCCGGATATATTTGCGCTGCTGGTGGTTATGGGAAATCTTTGGGTGAGCTCCCTGCAAATCTTATTATCTGGAATCCTTATACCGATTTTTTCTTTTCCAGCCGTTAAAATGGAGGATATATTTCCTTTTTTTCTTAAAATTATGGTAAAGGGACCTGGAAGAATTTTTTTAACTATTTTTTCTGTATCTTTATCCAGATAGGCTATTTTAGTTATATCATCAATTTCAGATACACATATAGATATTGGATTATTTAAAGACCTTTTTTTTATGGTATACACTTTTCTGACGGCATCTTCACGGAATATATCTGCCCCTAAGCCGTACAGCGTATCCGTTGGGTAAACTACGGTACCTCCATTCTCCAGAACATTTATGGCCTGTTTTATTTTTTCCTTTTCTGGATTTTCTGGATTTATTTTAATAAGTTTCATTTAAATTTCCTTGAACATAATTTAAATTTCCCTTGCATCCAAAACATATATCATTTTAGAGTATATTAATTAGTTTTATGCTGGACAAACTTCGGCCCCGGGTTAAAAGATTCCTGGATCCCATTGCAGAAAAGATCCGTATTAATCCCAATATCTTAACCATAATCGGTCTTCTGGTGAGTATTTTATCTGCTTACATGTTTGCCACTGGTTATTTATTGATTGGAGGACTTCTAATAGGATTAAGCGGTTTTATAGATATGCTGGACGGTGCTGTTGCCAGAAATCAGTCATCAAACACCCCCTTTGGAGCGGTCCTGGACTCCACCTCTGACCGGTTTTCAGACGCCTTTATCTTAATCGGCATAATATACGGTGGATTTGTAAACTGGATAATAGGGATTTTGGCCCTGCAAGCCTCCCTAACCGTGAGCTATGTACGGGCCCGGGCAGAATCAGAGGGTATAAACTGCAACGTTGGAGTTGCTGAAAGGGCTGAGCGCCTGGTAATTCTCATGGCCGGTGCTCTTTTAGGATACTTATTCAGCCCCACATTTATGGGCTTAGCCGTGGCCCTGGTAATGGTTCTTAGCTATATAACTGTGTTGCAAAGGATTTACCACTCCTGGAAGGAGTTAAAAGATAAATAAGCAGGTAGATAGAATGGACGAGGTTAAAAGGATTAAAAAGGATGTGAAACTCTTTGCAAAAAATATAAAAGAAATAGAATCCATAAAAATTCATGGAAAAGAAAAAGAGATAGTGGAAATGGCCAGGAGTTACTGCAAGGACACCAACTATTACCTGGAAAAAAAGGATAATTTAACAGCATTCGGCTGTATAACCTATGCACACGGTCTGCTTGATGCGGTTCGCCTGCTTCATAAACTATTGTAAAGCATAATTTCTGGGTATTAATCAAACTAAAAAAAGGGATAAAAATGGTTAAGTGGTTTGGAAAGGAGTCTGTGGTAGAAAAACACTCCCAAAAACATATGGAACTAGTCTATGAATGTATCCAAAAATTTAAAGAAGTTATGGCCTGTTTTTATAAGAACGAATTTGACAAAATGGACGAAAAGGTAAAAGCTGTCTCAGAACTTGAGCACAATGCAGATATAATCCGTAGACAAATGGAAATAGAATTTCTTGAAGGAGCTTTCCTTCCCTTTGACCGGGAAGATAGGATAATTCTGGCAGAACTGGTGGATGGTGTGGCTGATATGGCCCAGGAAGCTGCCTATGAAATCTGCCTCAGCAGAATACGCTTCCCCCCAGAACTGGAAAAAGACTTCAAAGAATTTATTAAGGAGATCTGTGATTCTGTCTCTGCCTTAAAAGAGTGTATTGAAAAATTAGACGTGGATCTGGGAGAAGCCATGGCCAAAGCCCATGAAGTAGAGGAGATCGAGGACCAGGCCGACGTAATCGAGAGAAGAATACGTAAAAAACTTTACCAGTTATACCGGGATGAAAAAATAGGAATTTTAACCCTGATTGAACTCAAACACATAGTCAAAAGGCTGGGAAACATAGTAGACAGGGCAGAAAATGCTTCAGACCGCGTTCCCATCATCGCGGCCAAAAGAAGAGGTTAAAAAGGATATAATAACAGCCAAAAGAAGAGGTTAATATATCGATGATTCCTGAAAACAAAATGCACGAGGCAGCCTGTGACCTCAGATTCCTTCTCAACCGAGGTTACAGGAGGAACGGTGCCCTGAAATTCGTGGGAAACCGGTACCTGTTAGATGGAGAGGAGCGAAATTATCTGCAGAGAACTGTTTTTTCCAATAAAAAATCCCAGCTTAGAAGAAGTAAAATCATTCCCATCAGCAGGATAAAAAATAAAACCCTCCTGATAGACGGTTACAACGTCCTTATAACTACCGAAAGCATCTGCAGCGGCGATGATGAAGCAGTGGTGATCTGCGACGACGGAGTTTTAAGGGATGTAAACGCTGTTTTCGGCAAATATAAATGCAAAAAAACCACCAAAAAAGCTCTAAATTCAATCATGGCCCTGATTAAAATATATAAACCCCAAAATGTGCGTTTCTTATATGACAGTCCCGTCAGCTTCAGCGGCGAATTAGCAAAGATCACAGAACAGATTATGGAAGCCCATGAAGTTCCGGGCAGTGCTGAAACATTGCCCAACGTTGATTATGAACTGGTTAAACTGTCTCAAAACCTGGAAGGTGTTGTAGCCTCCAGCGACAGTGTTATAATGGATAAAATATACCAGATGGTGGATATACCCTTCTTTATTAATAAGATAAAGGAGAAGGGTTTGGTTTTGGTTTAAAATTTTCAATCGTTCTTATTAAATTAATTTTAATGTACTCAATTTAAATTTCAACCTGACTAAAAAAAAATGTTCTTTAAAAAAAATTTCTATTTCTTAAAAAAAAAGATGATAAAAGGATAAGATCGGGATTAATTTCAATCAATATCCTCAAATCTTCCCTCAAGCTTCTCCATAACGCCAGGTAGGGTGGTATATTCCATTTCATCCGCTGGTAGCCTGTGCGGCTCGAATGGACCGTGTCTTCTCATGTACTCTGCAATTTCTGATGCCAGAGCCCTTGATCGGTCATATGCGGGGTCATCGAAGAGATCCAGAGGCCCTATCAATTTACAATCGTTGATCTGGAATCCTAGGGCTATAATCCGTGGTGGACCGTCAAATCTTATAGGACGCGCGTCCTTATGGGCTACAGGCATTAATGGGCCGTTATGTGATCCTCTCATCCATCCTCCCACTAAATGGGGAAATGCAAATGGTTCCATAACTTCGCCTGCTGCCGGGAATCCTGATTGTGCTCTTACAATGGCTACAGGGTCGTCTTTTCCTACGTACTTGCCTGCTAGGAGGTTAAGACGTTCAGTACTTACTGAGGCAGCAATTTCATCGTCGGTTTTTCTGTAAATATGTTTTATTACATATCGACTAATGGTTCCTAAAAGAGCAGCTACGTCATACATTTCTTCAGGACAGGACATGGTTACTTTCTTATGTTCCATTACGTCAAAAATTTCAAATTTGTAACCATCATGGTTTGATGGGTCTATAACCAGGCCAATAGTGTTAAAGGGATCAGCAAACATTCTAAAGAGTGGTAAGTTAAATGCGCCTGGTTCGGTCTTATCACAGCAGAAAATAATCACCGGGTCGCTGGGCCTTTCCTTGAATTCCATTTCGGCCACTCCAGGACCCATTCCCTTTATGTTCCCAGAGAACGTGTCTGATAATAAATCTTGACCTGCTCCATAGAGTTTTAATTCTTTCGCAACTTTTGTTGCTTCCATGAATGCATTAAAGGCTAGTTCATGTATTTCCTTGTTTTCTTCACCGTTTCTGTGGGTCATTATCAGTTCGGTGTCGTCACCGCAGTTGGTAACGTGAAAATCTTCCAGAAGACCTTCTTCCTGTGCTTTTCCTAGAAGTTCTCTACATTTTTCAAGCAACTTTTCATGGACCACTACATGACCAGCTACACTTCCTACATCCGCTTTTATTACACTAACCGTTGTTTTTTCTGTCATATATCTGCACCTCCCAAAATATCATGAAAATTTTAAAAAGCATTAAAGTCTGATTAAAGGTTATTTAATTCCAGAAAGCTTAAACGTTAAGTCCGAGAAACGACCTTCAAACATCTTAAAACTTATAAACACATTCTTTATAGTAAAAACTATGATTTGTTATTATATAAAATTTACTAATATAATTTTGTTATTCAATAATCAAAGACAAAAAATCAATTTCATATCAGTTCTTAACCAGTTTATTTTTCACCTCACCCGCCATTCTCACGGTAGATGCACTACCCCCCAAATCCGGAGTAACCACCTCACCCTCCCTCAAAACCCCCATAAGAGCCCTTTCCAGTCTATGCGCTTCATCCATCTCCCCCAAATATTCCAGCATCATGACTGCAGATAATATCATGGCCGAGGGGTTGGCAATGCCTTTACCGGCCAGTGCGGGTCCTGAACCGTGTACCGGTTCAAATAAGGCATTTTGATCCCCTATATTAGCGGAAGGGGCTAACCCCAAACCACCGACTAATCCGGCCCCTTCATCAGAAAGGATATCCCCAAAGAGGTTGGTGGTCACCAGCACATCGAATTGGTGGGGTTTCGTTACCAGAAACATGGCCATGGCATCCACATATTTGTCTTCTGCTTCTATTTCACTGTAATCTGCCGCTACCTTGTAAAATGCATCTTTGAATATCCCATCGGTCTTTTTAAGGACGTTGGCTTTATGGACGGCTGTCACCTTATTCCTGCCTGTTTTTTCAGCATAGTCAAATGCAAATCTACATATTCTCTCGGAAGCCCTTCGAGTTACAACCCTCAGGGCGGTTGCACCGTCTTTGGTATATTCTTCTATTCCAGAGTAAAGTCCTTCTGTATTCTCCCTTACTATAACCAGGTCCAGATCCCTGAAGAGAGATTTTACTCCAGGATATGATTTTACCGGTCTGAGATTGGCATAGAGATCCAGTGCTTTCCTTAGGGTTATTATGGCACTTTTCTGACCAGGTACGGTGGTGACCGCCCCGAAAAGGGTGGCATCTGCCTTCTCAGCCAGTTCAATTGTTTCATCCGGGATGGTAGATCCGGTGCGTTGGAAACATTCATTGCCAGCATAGGCAGTGGTGTAATTAAATTCAAGGTCTAAAGTGTCTAAAATATGGATGGTAGCCTCCATTACTTCCAATCCTATGCCATCTCCGGGTATGATCGTTAAATTGTACATGAAATCACATATAATCCTTGTAATGGAAGTTTTTCTGACAATTTAGGTCAATTAAAATATGCCATAAAATATATTGCAAATGAGTTAAATAATAAATGTGTACATTAAATTAAAATCATAGATTTTTTAGGGTAAATTCCAACCATAAATTCAATATGTAGTACCTTTAATATATGTACTCCAATTATTAAGGTAGGGATTCAAGCTTACATTAAGGTAGGGATTCAAGCTTACGCAAATTCTTTAGGATAATTTATTATAACTTAAAGCGAGTAAATTACAGAAAAAATGTGAATTTCATTTGGAGGGATAGATATGGAAAGGGAAGAGAATATCAAAAGATTAATTCAGACTTTAGGGGATGATGAAGAATATGTAAGGATACAGGCTTCCGATCTCTTGGAGGAGATAGGAGAACCGGCAGTGGAACCCCTTATTGAATCCCTGGATAACGCCAATAAGAATATTAGAAGGGGATCCGCCCGGGTATTAGGGGAAATTGGAGATGAAAGAGCTGTAGATCCACTTATAAATAATTTAAGAGACGATAATAAGTGGGTTCGCCGTGAAACTTCAAGTGCACTGAGTAAAATGGGAGATGCTGCTGTAAATCCCCTGATCAAATTATTAAAGGATGATGACTGGAGAGTGAGGGGAGGCGCGGCCTGGGCCCTGGGTGGTATAGGTAACAAGAACGCGGTTGAACCTCTAATAGAATCTATGGGAGATGAGAGTGGTTTTGTTAGGAGCGGTGCTGCCTGGGCTCTGGGAAATATAGGCGATGAACGAGCCCGAGAACCTCTAAAAATTGCATTGAATGATAAAAGCAGCTATGTCAGAAAAGTAGCAGAAAAATTTTTGGACAAGATGGATTAAAGAATTCGACCTACTTAAGTTGGAACTAAAAAACTTAATATAACAAAGTTCAATATTAATATGGTAAGCCCAAATATTACTAAGGTAAATCTAATATTAGTTCAAATTATTTATTTCTCAAAATAAGAAAGAATCCAAGGAATTTAATTTATTAAAGGAATTAATATAATCCCTGATAACGTTATAGGAAATAGTATGTGCAATATTGGGAGATACACAATGTTTAATGAAAATACATAATATTAAAGGAAATACGTAATATTTAATAAAATACGCAGTATTACAAAAATATAAAATTAACAAGGTGTTAAATTGAAAGTAAGTGTAATAGGAGCGTCAGGAAGAGTTGGTAAAGCTGCTGCGTTTTGTCTGGCTGAAGAAAACGTTGTGAATGAGCTGGTGCTGTTATCCCGGGAAGATAGCCTGGATAAGATCGAAGGAGAAGCCCTGGATATGTACGATGCAATGGCAGCCAAAAACATCAGAATTTCAATTAAGGCATCTTCAAATATGGAGGATATCCAGGACTCCCATATAGTAGTAATAGCCGCCGGAATACCCCGGAAAGCTGGTATGTCCCGGTCGGATATATCTAAACCCAACGCCGAAATTGTTGCTGATTATTCCCGGGCCATTGCAGAACATTCCCCCCAATCCATAATACTGGTTATAACCAATCCCGTTGATGTCATGACCTATGTTGCTTTGAAATCATCGGGATTTGATAAAAGTAAGGTTTTTGGACTGGGAAATCACCTGGATTCCCTAAGGCTCAAAAACATGCTGGCAAAACATTTCAATATACACGTAAATGAAATCCACACCAGGGTTATAGGGGAACACGGGGATCATATGGTGCCCCTGGTAAGTTCCACATCCATTGGAGGTATACTGATTAAAAACTACTCATTATATGACACCCTTGACATTGAAAGTATGATAAAAAAGGTCATAAATGCAGGGAGTTATGTGATTAACAAGAAGGGATCAACAGAGTATGGTCCAGCTTATGCCATTGCCAATATCATCACCACCATTATAAATGATGAAAAAAGGTTATTTACGGTTAGCGCCTATTTAGATGGTGAAATTGAAGGTGTAGAGGATGTGTGCCTTGGTGTACCGGTTAAATTGGGAATTAGTGGTATAGAACGTATAATCCGCATAAAAATGAACGAAAATGAGACTAAAGCTTTCATAAACGCAGCAGAATTCGTGAAAAAAGCTACGGATGAGATAATGTCTAATTTGGAATATTTCTAATAACTTTTTATTTTTAAAGAAGTTTTGATAAACTAATTTTTTAAAGAACTTTTTAATAATTTTAAATCATTCTTAAAAAAGTTTTTTTGATAATAAAAAGGTTAATAATTATAAAAAAAGAGATTAAGGGTTAAAAAAGAAAGATTAAGAATCTCTTAATTGATATTTTTTAGAATTTCTTAATTTTATCAAGACTACCTTGTTTTTTTTCACACCAGACTAAACCTTGTTTTTACACTCTAATTGCTGGTATTTGTACCTGTAGACGAGGCTGTGTTGGAGGCCGTGTTAGAGGCTGTGTTAGAGGCTGTGTTAGAGGCCGTCCTTGTAGATGTACTTCCACTTCCACTTGCAGTGTTTGTGGTGCGTTGAGTACTAACACTATCATCAGTATTGGTTTTGTTGCTTACATTAAGGGTTATATTGCCGGAACCTCCGTTTATTATCCCAAACATGTATGATACACCCGCGACCAGTATAAATGCAATTAGCAATATGACAATCATTGATATTCTCATGTTATTCACTCCTTAAGAGAATTTGTATCCCTGAAAATTATATTATAAAATGATTTTTTATTTTAAACTAATTTTTAAATTTATCATAAACTAATTTTTAAATTATTATTATCAGCCACATATATTAACCTATCGCAAGTGGCGTGTTATTTACAAACCAGAACAGGGTAAATTGGTTCGGTAGTTTCACTTCTACTAAAAATTTCTTAACTAGAAAACTTTATATAACTGTTCAGTAATAGTATTTACAATAACCTGATTTCTGAACAATGTATAAAATACAGTGTACAAATTACAGTTTTAGACCCCTCCCTTTCAAGTGCCCTAAAAAATTTACTTTCGGAAACTTATTTCCGGTAACTTTATATAACATATTTTTCAAATATCATCAGATTAGACCAGTTCTAACATCCACTAACAAAAGGGAAGCCATGATATGATAAACCTAGGAATTTTAAACTTACAGGGAGATGTCTCAGAACATCTTGAAGCAACAAATAACGCTTTGAATGAATTACAGATTCAGGCCAAGGTCATAAAGGTAAGAACAGTTTCAGAAGTTTCAAAATGTCAGGGATTAATTATATCTGGCGGTGAAAGCACCGTTATTGGAAAGCTAATGGAAGAGGATGGGATCACCCATGAACTAAAAGAAAGTAAAATACCGGTGATGGGTACCTGTGCAGGAATGGTGGTTCTTGGAAAAGAAACTGGCTACCAACAGCCAGTTTTGGGACTTATAGATATGAAGGTTAAAAGGAACGGCTTTGGAAGACAGAAACTTTCCTTTGAAAAGGAGGTTAAGATATTTGACCAGAATTTCCCTGGAATCTTTATCAGAGCTCCTTACGCCTATGAGGTAGGAAGCCAGGCACAAATACTGGCCAGGATTAATGATAAAATAGTGGCCGTGGCCCAAGGAAGGCATATAGCAACAGCCTTCCATCCAGAACTTACAGAAGACACCATGATTCATAAATATTTTATAAAGGAGGTATTGAAGTGTGTGGAATAGCAGGAGTCGTATTTAAAGATAGAAAGCTTCATCCAGTGGGTGACGCCCTTACCAAGATGTTAAATGCCCTACAGCATAGGGGGCCAGATTCAGCTGGTTTCGCTATTTACGGAGGTCTCGGTTTAGAAAAAAATGAGTATCTCCTTAACATCGAAATAAAAGAGAGACCAGGTCTTCTTGACAGTGTGAAAAAAACGGTAGGCAGCACCACACCTATAAAAAAAGAAGAAATAATCCCCTCAGTGGAAAATTACATAATATATCGATGCAAAATTGGTCTTAATTCATTTTCAGAATTAAAACCTTTAATAATGGATATTGATAAGATAGACGATGTTATAGTACTTAACGGAAGCCATTCCTTTGAGATGATAAAAGACGTAGGCCTGGTAAAGGACATAGCAGCCAGATACGATACCCCCTCCAAAAGGGGGACCCATGGCATAGGCCACACCCGGTTCTCCACCGAGAGCATAGTGGACCGTTATCACGCTCACCCCTTCCAGAGCTACATCATACCAGACATAACAGTGGTGCACAATGGCCAGATCACCAATTACTGGAAGATCAGAGATCCCCTGGAGAGAAAGGGCCATATATTCGAAACCACCAACGACACCGAATGTATAGTACATTACATGGCCAACAAACTTTCAGAAGGCTACAGCCTGGAGGAAGCCTTGGAACAGTCTGTAAAGGACATGGATGGGCCTTTTTCCTACATAGTAGGGACACCAGAGGGCGTGGGAATAGCAAAGGATCAGCTAGGTCTCAGACCCGGTGTGCTGGCAGAAAACAAGGAAGTATTTGCCATAGCCTCTGAAGAAGTTGCCCTAAGAGAAGTAATGGATACCAGTGAAATAGACCAGATCTCACCAGGAGAGGTTAGAGCCTATACCATTTAAATTTTGAAGGTGATTTAATGAGCGAATTTGAGATTGATGCCGATCACAAGACACCCCGAGAAGTGAACCAGATCCTAAAACAGTCCGCCAAAAAAAACAATAAAATAGTTATTAAAAATCCCAACGCCATGCACTACATAGCTGCTGGACTGACAGAACCTGTAGAATTAACGATAGATGGATCTGCAGGCTACTTTGCAGGTACCATGATACATGGTGCCAGAATTCATATAAACGGTAACGCCGGATGGTTCCCCGCAGACAACATGACCGAAGGAGAAGTACTAATTGAGGGATCAGCTGGGGACGGTGTAGGCCAGGGCATATACGGCGGTACTGTAGTGGTTAAAAAAGATGTAGGATCCAGAACCGGCGAGATAATGAAAAACGGCACAATAATAGTCGGAGGTAATTCCGGATTCATGAGCGGACTTTTCATGATGGGAGGCCGAATAATAGTCCTGGGAAATATCTCCGATGATGCAGGTGAATCCATAATAAGGGGAGTTATCTACGTTCTGGGAGATATTAAAAGTCTGGGTAAAAATGCCAAAGTAGAAGATATAGACCAGGAAGATAAAAAAGAGCTGGAAGAACTTTTAACAACTTACGGATTCACATTAGACAGAGATGAGTATCACAACTTCAAAAAGATAGTCCCACGAAGCAAAAGACCATTCTACGGTAAAGAATCGGAGGAAGGATAATGAGCAAAGAGAGCAATAAAGAGGCCCCTCAAAAGGTGGCCATGGTTGGAACCCCATGCCACATCATAGCCGCGGCAAAATTGGACAGATATTCCGATTATCTGGGAGAATCTCCATTGGACATTAAAATAGGACTTTTCTGCATGGAAAACTTCTCCTACACCTACCTTAAAAAACTCTTAGAGGAACACCAAATAAACATGAAGGATATTATCGAGTTTAGGGTGGAAAAAAATTACATGTGGTTCTATTTAACTGAGAACCGGATGTATAAAATTCCTTTAAAAGAGGCCCAACGCTGTATGCGTAAAAACTGCCAGGTGTGTATGGACTTCACATCAGAACTTTCAGACCTATCTGTGGGCTCTGTGGGCTCACCTGAAGGATGGTCAACCGTCATAATCAGGACCAATAAAGGACTGGAACTTTTAAAAGGTGCTGAAAAAGATAATTATATAAAAACAACCCCATTACCTGAATCCGGCCTTAAGACAATTGAAAGACTGGCAAACAAGAAAAAAAAGGAAAATAAAGAGGAAATTAATAAGAGGGAAAGCGTAGGTAGACCAGTACTCTACCGAAGACAGATATCTGAGGAAGAATTTAAAGAAGAGGTTTCAGAATGTCAGTTTGCTGACCTTAAAAGTGATGTGGTAGACATTGGTTCCTGTGTACTGTGCGGAGCCTGTACTCTGGTTTGTCCTGATAACATAATATCCATTGAAGACCGGAAACCCCAAATAAAGGGAAAATGTCCTGAGGGCTGCAACCTGTGTTACGTGGCCTGTCCCCGAACCTACATCTCAGAAGACATCCTCCCCCGGACTGCAGATAAAAAGCCGTTGGGTAACTACCTCAAGATAGTGTCTGCCCAGGCCCCCATGATCCAGGGACAGGATGGAGGGGTAGCTACTGCCCTTTTAAACTATGCATTATCACAAGAAATGGTTGATGATGTTATTGTGGTTGATAAAGATAAAACTGAACCATGGAAACCCCAGGCAAAGCTTACCAATAATATTGCCGAGGTTTTAAATGCTTCTGGAACTAAATATGCTGCATGTGCAGTTTTTAAACCATTAAGATCCCTTAAAAATGCTGGGAATGGAGCTCAGTAACTCATTCAGTTAAACATTAAAAATAATATTAGGAGGACTTAAATTGCCATTTAAAGTTGAAAGAAACAAGGAACTTTGCAGGAGAAACTTCGACCGACCTGGATGCTGCTGGTACATGTGCGATAACCGGGATGTAGAGCTCTGCCAGAACTGTTACTCCTGCTTCAACAACTGTCCCCATGACGTTTATGAGATAATAGACGATGAACCATACCCCCTGCACCACGAAAATTGTGTGGGATGCAGGATATGTGAAGAAATGTGCCCAAACAATGCTATTGAAGTGAATGCCACCCCTGAAGACCGTAGAAATGTTTGGTCACTTTCAGATCTGGTGGAGATCAAAAGAAAATCTGCAGAAGGTTCCTATAAAGTCAGAGGATGCGGAGCCACCCGGGTGATACCTACCTTCGATGACCTGGTTATAGTACCGGCCCAGGTATCCAGACCACCCATAGACAAATACCGGGAACCCTGCAACACCAGGGTGGTACTGGGAGCAAGATATGCAGAGAATCCTCTGGTGCTGGACACACCCATAATGATCGCGGCCATGTCTTTTGGGGCCCTGAGTAAGGAGGCTAAAATAGCCCTGGCCATGGGAGCCACCCTGGCTGGAACAGCCACCAATACTGGAGAAGGAGGAATGTTACCAGAAGAACGGAAGTATGCCTCAAAACTTATAGCCCAGTACGCATCCGGACGTTTTGGTGTTTCTGCAGCCTACCTTAACAACTCTGAAGCAGTGGAGATTAAGATCGGTCAGGGAGCTAAATCCGGTATGGGGGGTCACCTACTGGGAGAAAAGGTTACCGCAGATGTTTCCAGGATAAGGATGATCCCCGAGGGAACCGACGCCCTGAGTCCGGCCAGACATATGGACATTGTAGGGCCAGAGGATCTGAGTATGAAGATTTCCCAGCTCAGGGAGATAACCGATTGGAAGGTGCCTATAATTGTGAAGTTCACCTCTGGAAGGGTGAGCGATGATGTGAAGATTGCGGCCAAGGCCGGTGCAGACATAGTGGTGGTAGATGGTATGCAGGGAGGAACCGGAGCCGGGCCGGATGTGGTGACCGAGCATTCGGGTGTACCCACCATAGCTGCCATTGTAGAGGCGGATGAAGCCCTTAAACACATTAATCTGCGGGAGGAGGTTAACCTGGTGGCTGGGGGAGGCATAAGAAACGGTGCCGACGTAGCAAAGGCCATCGCCCTAGGTGCTGATGCCGTCTATATCGCCACCTCTGCCCTGGTGTCCATAGGTTGTCGGGTTTGCCAGATGTGCTATGCAGGAACCTGCAGGAAAGGTATAGCCACCCAGGATCCACAACTTAGAAGACGCCTGGACTACTTAGAAGGCGGTAAAAGGGTGGCCCGGTACATAGAGGCCATGACCGAAGAAGCGGTGATGTTAACCCAACAGGCCGGTAACACCGACATCCTCAAACTGGAAAAGGACGACCTACGGGCCTTGACCATGGAATCGTCAGCGCTTACTGGAGTTAAAATGGCAGGGTTGGAGTCCCCTATTACCTCTAAAACGTTTATTTAAGAATTAAATAAGTGGAAGATAGGATCTAATTTTTTTATTCTTATCTTTCAATTTTATTCTTCTACTCTTTTCAAACTCTTTTTTTATTCTATTAATTATATTTAATCTTCAAAAATCTTTTTATGTTATAATTCCAATTATACTCCAATTTTTCTCTATTTTAAAAAAATTAGAGATAATCAAATCTATAAGACGATTTTAGTGAAATATTGTTATTAATATCTAGAAAAAAATTCCATTTTATCATCTTTCTGGGTTTTGGATGGGGGTTACCATAAAGGTTATATAAGAATAAGAGTAAAAAAATGACTGTCGGAAATAGGTTTCCTATATCCTATAGAAAACGGATGCATAGTTCCTGCTATGTTTGCATTTAGTTGGAAGGAAATTAGTTAGAAATGTGATAAAAAAAGTGTATTCAAAGGATAAAACAATTTTTTAGATGTTTAAAACCAGTTTTTAAATGTTTAAAATCCTGATAACATAATTAACATTAAAAATAATTATATCAAGCATTATCCTCAGCATTCCGTTTGAACAATAATCAGCTAAGAAAATAATCAACCAAATAAAATAATGGAGGAAGCTAGTTATGGATCCGGTTTTTAATTCTGGTGATACAGCGTGGATGCTTATATCCACTGCACTGGTAATTTTGATGACTATACCTGGTTTGGCACTCTTCTACGGAGGTCTTACCCGGAAAGAAAATGTTTTGAATACCATATTCCTTTCTTTTGTAACTTTTGCCGTGGTAAGTATTTTATGGTTTATCTACGGCTACGATCTTGCATTTGGCACCAGTACATGGGGATTTATAGGAACTCTCACCAATCCCTTCTTCGGAGGTGTGATTGAATCGCAGGTACTGTCCACCTTTGCCCCTACCATACCTAAAAGTTTGTATGCAGTGTACCAGATGACATTCGCCGCCATTACCGTGGCCTTGATATCTGGAGCAGTTGTAGAGAGGATGAAGTTCTCAGCCTGGCTGGCATTTATACCAGTATGGCTCACCCTGGTTTATCTACCTGTAGCCCACTGGATGTGGGGAGGCGGATGGCTCTACCAGATGGGTGCCCTAGACTTTGCCGGTGGTACCGTGGTACACCTTAACTGCGGTATGGCAGCCTTAGCCCTTGTTTTTCTACTGGGAGCTAGAAAGAAAGCTAAATTATTACCCCACCACTTAGGATATTCAGTAATAGGTCTCGGACTTCTCTGGTTTGGTTGGTTTGGATTCAACGCTGGATCAGCTCTGGGCGCAAATAATCTGGCAATTTCTGCCATGATAGTCACCAACACCTCAGCAGCGGTGGGAATGCTGTCCTGGATGTTAATGGACAAACTAACCACGGGGAAACCCACTCTCCTTGGTGCATTATCCGGAGCAGTAGCAGGGCTGGCAGCCATAACACCAGCTGCAGGTTACGTGAACTTTACAGCAGCATTGATCATAGGATTCTTTGCTGGGATAATCGGATATTACGCAGTTTCACACCTGAAACCCATCCTGGGATACGACGATGCCCTGGACGTATTCGGCATTCACGGAGTTTGCGGTGTAATAGGAACCATAGGTGCAGGACTCTTTGCAACAACTACCATAAACAGCGCCATAAAAGGCGGTTTATTCTACGGCAACCCATCCCAACTCGGTATCCAGCTTTTAGCAATCGCAGTTATAGGGGTGTATTCCTTTGTTATGACCCTTGTAATTGGGAAGATTATAGATAAAACCATAGGCCTGAGGGTGGAAGAGGAACATGAAGTAAATGGGCTGGACATCAATCTCCATGAGGAATCCGGTTACAGACTGTCATAACTAATATATAAATGACAAAAACTGGATAGTAAATAAGAGATTAAATTCTTAAAGATATCAGATTCCTGAGGATGTGAGATAAATGAAGAGAATACTCGCGATTATAAGGCCTAGCAAACTGGACGATGTAAAAGACGCCCTGGAGAGCATAGGATGTCACGGGATAACTGTGAAGGAAGTGAAGGGAAGGGGAAGACAGCTGGGTATAACTGAAAGCTACCGGGGAACCGACTACTGTGTGGACCTCTTACCCAAAACCGAGATCGAAATAGTGGTCACGGACGAAGATGTAGAAGGTATAATTAAAGCCATTTCAGATACCGCCCAAACTGGATGTATTGGAGACGGAAAGATCTTCATATCACCCGTAGAAGATGTGGTGCGGATCAGGACCGGTGAAAGGGGAGATAAAGCTATTTAAT
>JADGNH010000094.1 GCA_017883605.1 Methanobacteriaceae archaeon | reverse complement strand
GCCGATGGCGACCACCAGGAGGAACAGCCCCACCAAAAGAAACCCACCCCAGAGATGCTCTTTTTTTAGAAAATGACACTTTATGGCATTATGGTATGGGAATTAACCTATACCTAGAGGATATTAAAAATCCTGCCATGTCGTATATATTTGATGTTGCCCTGAAAGGAGAAAAGGACAGTTTTATGGTTGAATTTCCCAAACAGCAAAAGAAATTTAATATTAATCCCAGTAAACCAAAAGACTTACAGCCAATGTATGAATTTATTTTTGACGAGATAAAAAACCGCTTTGAAAATGAACTTGAAAAGTTTCTGAAACATCAGTCAACAAAACATTATCCTGGCTACATCTAAAAAATCAGGAAAATATGTTATGGAACTGAAATAAAGAACCATGAAACGAATAAAAATACTTAAATAACCAATATCCTGTAATCATTTCCTTTTTTTGATAATATTATAATCTTTTTTTCCACACTCCATTTAATGGTTTTTATTGATCAATAAAGAAGAAAATTGGTTTAAATCGTGGGAATAACCTTATTCCCATATATTTCACCTTAATACACTCCTTATTCAGTATAATTTATATATTTTATGATTCAATATACTACCATAGGAAAAGGGGTAAATTTATTTATAAGGAGTTTTTTAAATGATTCCCGAGTTAATAAATAAGTTTTTTGAAAGTGATTTAATTTCCAAAGAGCAATATGAATCTATTTCACCATTAAAAAAGCCTTATGGTCAGAAATTAGGAAATTTTCTGATTGAGGGCGGTTTTCTTGTTGAGGATAAGGTTTCAACCCCGGAGGTTCTAAAAAGTTTTTTGGAAGAGAATGAACAATTCTTATTTAAATTATTTGACCAGTTTTTGAACGAAAATTCTAAATTAGCAAAGACAATTATATGGAGAGCTGATGGTTCAAAAGAAAATCCTAACGGTGTTCCTAAATCATATAAGTATTGGTCGCAATCAAAGAAGAGGGAGCTATCCACCACATTTTGGAACATCCTTCTAGACCTGTTACCCGGTCTTGATGAAACCCCACCGTACACCATCAATTTAGATAATGATGGAGAGGTATTTTCAATAGATCTTCAACCCAATGACGCTTGGAAATATTATTTAGCCTATGTTGCCCATGTTTTAAGGGTAGAATTGGATAAATTGGTACACTGGTCTATTTTTAAATATAATGAAACCCAGTTGGAACTTCTGCTGGATAGTCGTACTCTTTTTGAATATTTTGAATCTCGCCATGCTTACTCCATATTAAGACGGCATAAATCATTATTCAATCATGGATCAACAACACCGGGAGATCCATCCAGAATCTATAATTTTCTGGATAAAGAAAAATTAATAGGCATAACACGCTGGGAGTCCATTGGACATTTATTAGGATGGTGTAGAGACTATTTATACCATTTTAAAGAGGGGAACACTCCAAAAAACTACCAAGATCACTGGCAATATGAAGGATACCCTCCGGTGGAAAGAATAATTTCTGGGACAGAACATCCAGATCTGGGATTCCAACATTTTACTGCAGGATGTTGGGGCACAACAGGGTTTCTGCGTACGGTTTTAAGAACAATTAACATTCCGGTGGTTTTAGAGGAACGTTGTAACCATGCCCTTCCCCACTTTGTATACAGTACCTCACACGAATTTTACCTCTCCCATGGAGACGATCCTTACAATAAATTATACAAAACCAGTATCCCGAAATTTCCACCGCTGGACCTGATAATTGATGATTATAAATTTAAAAAATGGTTTAATAAAGATTTACCGGAAAAAACTATCTGTAACAATGTGGGAAGGCACGCTCTTGAAGTGGCTGTTGAATATCTCCCTAATGAAATCCTAAAAATATACTGTGATGACCTGGCTAAGGGAAGAACCCCTGAGAACGGGAGGATGTATAATGAAATATTCAAAAACCACATAGCATTAAAGGAATTGGATGCAGCTGGCTTCTGGGATAGAATAAAAGAAAAAATAGATAGATCAGGAGGATGCAACGAATTATGATTCTTCCTTATCCTCTAGATTTAATTATTCCTTATTTTGTAGAGAATTATTTTAATATCTTCAATGGATTGGTTAGAACTTTCAAGATCTTACATTGGATAAAGAAAATGGATTTAATATAAAAAAAATGAAATTCATAAAAGAAATTAATTTGAGCAAAATAAGATAATATGGATTATAAAAGCAATGTTATACAAAAACGATATAATCCAAACCTTTTTTTATCTCACTTCTCCTCTAGAAGTTCCACCGCCTGTTCTCTTAATTTGAACTTCTGTATTTTTCCACTGGCAGTCAGTGGAAACTCATCCACAATGAAAACATATTTAGGCACTTTATAACGTGCTATTTTTGTAATGGCATAATCTCTGATGTCTTCCTCGGTAAGCTGAGATCCTTCCTCCAGTATCACAAATGCCCCTACGATTTCACCATATTTATCATCAGGTATCCCCACCGCCTGCACATCCTTAACTCCGGTCATGGTGTGGATAAATTCCTCTATCTCCCGGGGATAGATGTTCTCTCCTCCACGAATTATCATATCTTTTATCCGCCCTACGATGCTATAGTAACCTTCTTCATCACAGGTTGCCAGATCCCCGCTGTGCAGCCATCCGTCCTCATCTACCACTTCTTTGGTCTTCTCAGGCATCTTATAGTAGCCCTTCATTACATTGTATCCCCGGCAACATATCTCACCGGGCTGGCCTGGACCTAGGGTTTCACCTGTTTCCGGGTCAACGATTTTAACCTCACAATTAGGCAGTTTCTTGCCCACAGTCTCCACCCGTATTTCAAGGGGGTCGTCAACACTGGTCTGAGTGAATCCTGGGGAACCTTCGGTGAGGCCGTAGACACTGGTAATTTCCGTCATGTGCATGTCTTTGACCACCTTTTTCATGGCCTCTATGGGGCAGGGAGAACCTGCCATTATACCGGTTCGCAGTGATGAGCAGTCAAATATATCAAACATGGGATGGGAAAACTCAGCGATGAACATGGTGGGTACACCGTAAAGCGCGGTGCATTTCTCTTTTTGAACGGCGGCCAAAACCAGGAGGGGATCAAAGACCTCCAGCATAACCATAGTTGCCCCGTGGGTAATTACCGCCATAACACCAAGTACTATGCCAAAACAGTGAAAGAGGGGTACTGGAAGGCAGACTTTATCTTCTTCTGTGAATTTCTGTCTTTCTCCGATGTAATAGCCGTTGTTCAGGATGTTTCTGTGGGTTAACATAACTCCCTTTGGAAATCCGGTGGTTCCGGAGGTGTACTGCATGTTCACCACATCCTCGTTTGTAAGGGTTTCCTTAACTTTTAAGAATTCTTCATCAGAGGCATGCTTGCCCAGAAGCATTAATTCATTGGTATTATACATTCCCCTGTGTTTTTCAGGGCCAAGATATAGCACATATTTCAGGTAGGGATATTCCTCGCTTTTGAGCTTGCCCCTCTCCTGTGTTTTAAGTTCAGGCACAATCTCATATACTGTTTGAACGTAGTCCACATCTTGAAACCCATCTATAATGGCCAGAAGCTTCATATCTGACTGTTTTAAGACATAGTCCAGTTCATGACTTTTATAAGCTGTGTTAACCGTCACCATAACCGCTCCAATTTTAGCAGTGGCAAACATAAAAGTCAGCCAGTCTGGAACGTTTTTAGCCCATATACCCACATGGTCTCCCTTGGAAATGCCTAAAGAGAGCAAACCTTTAGCCATTAGATTGACTCTTTCATCAAATTCTTTATAGGTAAAACGAAGATTTCGGTCGGGGTAAACCATAAAATCACGGTCAGGATCTTGTTCCACCTGTTTTTCGAACAAATTACCTATGGTATCTTCAATAAAAAGCATATTTAAAACCTCAAATTTTAATATGTCCTGTATTAATCTTTTTTTGGTCCATTTTTAAATTTGGTCCATTTTTAAATTAATTTTTAATGATTATTGTTATCTAGACAATTCCTCTGGGGACACCAAATGCTTTTCCAGGAGCTTTCTGATAGAATCAGGTATCTTTTTAGATTTTCCCTCTAGGAAGTCGTAGTGAACTATAACCGCCTTTCCTAAGGCCTTTAACTCGTCGTCCTGCCAGGCTTCATGACCTATGGTAAAGGAAGTATTACCAATCTTGGTTATGAAACTATTAATCTGAACATCTTTCCCATAGTACATTTGACCGAGATAATCGAATTCAGTTCTCACTAAGATTAACTTCCAATTTTCGTAACTCAAATCAAGATCTGGTGTGAAAATCCTGAATATTGGATTTCTTCCCACTTCAAACCATTCTACCAATGCTATGTTGTTGATATGCCGAAGTCCATCTGCATCACCAAATCTTGGTTCGACCGTAATTGTAAACATATACAAATTCCTCTCAAACAAATTTTAAGTATATTATATCCCTTAAATCAGGGTATAATTATTTTAAATTCATTATAATCTATTTAAATCCACTATTATTTCAAATCCAGCATAATCTATTTAAATCCACTATTATCTTAAAATTCCATATAAATTATTAAAAGGAAGCATAAACAACGGCGAGGATCTTTGCATCCTGGTCACCATAAGCATGCAGGTCGTGGGGAACCACGGAATCGTAGTAAATGCTGTCACCGGTGGCCAGCAGATATCTGTCCTGGCCATAGAGAATTTCTATCTGACCCTCCATAACGTAAACAAATTCTTCTCCCTCATGGGATGATAGTTCATAATCATCTGTTTTTGGGGATTGCACCTCAATCATAAAGGGTTCCATGTGTCTGTCCCCCTTTCCATAGGCCAGTGAATAAAAATCAAGTGTGCTTTCTTTAAGATTGGTGTTTTTACCTGAAAAGTGGATTATGTTCTTTGAATCCCCTGATTTTACCATAAATGGCCCTCTTTGCGGGGCATCGTCTAAAAAGGTACCCAGACGGACGCCTAGGGCCTTGGCAATTTTTAGAAGGGGGGTGAGAGAAGGTATGAATGCTCCATTTTCCAAGTTCTCAATTAGTTCAACACTGCTCTGACTTGTTTCGGCCAGTTCTTCTTGAGACATCTCTTTACTCTCTCTTAACTGGCGTATTTTCTCTCCAATCTTGTTATCTTCCGGCATTATATCACCTTTAATCATATTAACCACCTTAATCATATTAACATGAATCTTTTTTAGCTGCTGGTTAATTAAAAACGGTTTTTGTGCTATTCTTTCTTTTTACGCCTAAATTTGAATCTTTTATTATGAAATAATATCATACTACTCTTAGAGTTTTAAAGAGTTGATAGTTCAGAGAATTGATAAAAAAGCATCAATTAAATTTTAAAACTTTTTAAATACTTTCATTGAACTTTCATCGAATAAAGCTCCGATTTGAAGAATTTGTGGTTGTTGTAGTGGTGGTGTTAGTAGTGGTGTTGGTGTTAGTAGTGGTGTTGGTGTTGTTAACCACAATGCGCTTGATAAGGGGTACTGGTTCAAAGGAAGGATCATTTATCTGTGTTATTTGCTGCTGGTTATTAAAACTGAAGTTTGAGGGAAGGACTCCCACCCCTATATCTGCACCAAAACCAACGGCATTTGCAAATGAACCGCACCCATAGGCAACCAAGGCAATTAAGAGCACTATGAAAACAGTTCCGGTCTTCTTGGGATTCATTTAACAGCCTAATTTGAATTTTTTATTATCATCTAATAATGATGCAAAGACACCATTAATCTAATAATGATGCAAAGACACCATTAATCTAATTGGATATGGTATTGATCTCCATATCTTCTTTCAGTATTTAAACATATTATGATTTTTAAAATATTTGAAGTATTTTCATTCAAGTTTACCCTCTAATTTTTTTAAAGCCCCCGATGCATTCCGTCGAACATACTCATTCTCATCCTTCAAAGCCTGATTTAATTGTCCCAAAACCCTGATATCACCTATATCTCCTAAAGCCCGGGCAGCATACATCCGAACACGATAATTCTCGTCACTCAAGGCCCGGAGTAATGGTTTTACTGCTCTAATATCACCTATATCTCCTAAAGCCCGAGCAGCATACATCCGAACACGATAATTCTCATCTTTCAATGTTTGAATTAAAGGTTTTTCTGCCTTACTATCCCCCATGCTTCCCAAGGCCACTGCTGCGTTCTCTCGAACAATCAGATCTTCATTTTTTAACCCTTGGATTAAAGTTTCTACAACTGGTTCACCCAACCTTTCCAAAGCTTTTGATATCCTCCGAACATCTGAATCCGTATCTTTTATTGCCTGAGCCAATGCCTGACGTAAGGGTTCTAAAGCTGGTTGACCAATCTCTCCCAAAGCTTCTGCTGCATTCCGTCGGACGTATTCATTTTTATCCTTCAAAGCCTGAATTAAAGGTTCCACAGCCCTACTATCGCCTATTTCTCTTAAAGCTTCTGCTGCATTCTGCCGGACATCATCATTTTTATCCTTCAAAGCCTGAGTTAAAGGTTCCACAGCCCTACTATCGCCTATTTCTCTTAAAGCTTCTGCTGCATTCTGTCGGACGTATTCATTTTTATCCTTCAAAGCCTGAATTAAAGGTTCCACAGCTTCCCTGTCGCCTATTTCTCTTAAAGCTTCTGTAACATTCAGTCGGACGTATTCACTCTCATCCTTCAAAGACAGAGCCAAAGGTCCCACTGCCCTGCTATCACCTATACCTCCCAAAACTCCTGCCGCATTCCGTCGGACATATTCACTCTCATCCTTCAAAGCCTGAATTAAAGTTTCAACAGCTGCTTCGCCTATTCCTTCCAATACATCTTCTGTTTTGGTTCTAACATGATTGTTCTCGTCTTTTAGTGCTCGGGTTAGGGTTTCTACTGCTGGTTGGCCTATTTTACCTAATGCTTCTATTATCTCAAGTTTAATGTTTTCATTTTTCTCTCTTAAAGCCTGGGTTAGAGGCTCCACAGCCCTGCTATTACCTATGTTTCCTAGGGCCAGTACTGCATTTCTTTGAATGGTGCTATCTTCATTTGTTAGTGCTTGGATTAAAAGTTCAACCGTAAGTTCATCCGTCCTTCCCAAACCCATCGCTCCTAAAGCCGTTACCGCCCTAGCATCGCCAATCTTTTCCAATGCATCTCTAGCTTTAGTCCGGACATTTCCATTTTCATCATTCAACATCTGAATTAAAGGTTCCACAGCCCTAATATCACCTATCTCACCCAAAGTCCAGGCAACCTGTTCCCTGACACTGCTATCCTCACTTTTCAACGCTCCAATCAAAGTTTCTACAGCAGGTTCACCTATCTCACCCAAAGCCTCTACCACACCAGCCCTAAATGATTCATCTTCATCTTCCAAAACCCGAGCCAAAGACCCCACAGCCGGTTGACCAATCCTACCCAAAGACCTTACCACACTCAACCTAATACCACTATCATCATCTTTTAACCCATAAATCAAAGAATCCACAGCCGGTTGACCAATTTCTCCCAGAGCCTCTATTACACCATCCCTAAATGATTCATTTTCATCTTTCAAAGCTTGAATCAAAGGTTCTACAGCTGTTTGGCCTATTA
>JADGNH010000093.1 GCA_017883605.1 Methanobacteriaceae archaeon | reverse complement strand
CTTAAATAGGTGAGTTGAATGTTTGCACAACTACCTGAACTCCAACATAATATTGATAAACAACTCCAATATATACTTTACCCCTGCTTATCACCTATTATAAAAAAAACCTGAAATTCGAGTGTGAGATAATGAAAAGCAAAAGTATGGAAGAACACAGAAAAAAATCCCCTTCATCAGTCAAAACAGGGGTTATAACCTTAAGTGACTCAAAATACAAGGATTATCTTGAATCTAAGAATACAGATATCTCTGGAGATCTCATAATAAAAGCTTTAGAGGATAAACATGAGGTTTCATCCTACTCAGTTATACCCGACGATCCAAAGCTTCTCCTATCCAAGATAAATGATTTGGTGGAAAAAGAGAAGGTAGAGGTAATAATAACCACCGGAGGTACAGGAATAGGAACAAGGGATATAACCATCGAGACTTTGAAAGATATACTGGAAAAGGAACTGGATGGATTCGGGGAGATTTTCCGATACGAAACCTATAAAGAGTTAGGAACCGGAGCTATACTAAGTAGAGCTACTGCAGGAGTTTATAAGAGAACATTGATTATTTCAATGCCCGGATCTCCTAACGCAGTAAAACTTGGCCTTAAAATAATATTACCAGAATTGGGGCATCTGGTGAAACATTTAAGGGAATAATTTCAGAGAATGGATCTTTCAATAAATGGAAGGACCTTCAACAAAAAGGAATGGACCTTTAATAATAAAAAAAGAAATGTTATAAAAAAAAGAGATGTTAATGAATAGAAATCCCATTTTTAGAGCTAATTATGCTTTTTTAAGTCTTTCACAGAAACTAGGGGCTCTAAAGTAAATCCATTCTTTTTAAGATTTTCCAGGGCACCTTCAGCACGGTCCACCACCACAAAAACCCTTTCAATATTTCCCCCATTATCTTTAACCGCCTGAATTGCCTTTAGAAGTGAGTTTCCAGTGGTTGTCACATCTTCGATGAGCACCACCCCATCACCCTCCTGCAGATCTCCTTCTATCAGTTCGGAGGTGCCGTAACCTTTCTTGGCTTTTCTGATCATGAGCATGGGGATTTCAGATCGCAGCGAAACAGCAGTAACCAGTGGTATAGCCCCCAGTGCCGGTCCGGCTATTTTATCTGTAACCCTCCTATCTATTCTCTCGGAGATTATTTTCGCCACATCAGAGAGAATCAGGGGATCTGTTACGGCCTTTTTCATGTCCACATAATAATGGCTCTCCCTGCCTGAGGAGAGCTTGAAATTGCCAAATTTCACAACCTTATTCTCTTTAAGAAGTTCAATAAGGTGTTTCTGTCCTTTATTCATTGTTTATTTCTCATAATTTTTTTTATCTAATCCCATATTTCAATTGTTTATTCCTGGATGTACTTCATGATTTATTTAAAAGATTTACTTCATTGATCTATTCCCGGATTTACAAATAGAACAGACTCCGTGGCGAGGTTCATAGCAGGAGCTGCATACCAGACCTCCGCACAGAGAGCAGGTGTACATCCTACCTGGCTTTCCACAGATGTTGCATAAGCCTCTGATTTCCAAGAAAACACCGTTTTTAAATAAAAAAAGTAGTTTTAAGAATTTATTTGTCTATGGGAAACGATAAAAAATCTTATTTACAATTTCGTTATTAACACCCAGTTTAAAAAACCTCCTAGTCTTCCATTCCTCCTTCCACTGTACTTTTGAGTAGAATTTTATCCCCTATCATTTTTACCATGTCATAAGGTACCAGGGTTTCGCTTTTGGAAATACCGAGATCCTGGGAAATTCCGCCTTTACTAACAACAAAGGCCTCCAGTTCCCTGGTTTCAAAGTTCACTTCCACATCCTTTACTTTACCAATTATCACTGCAGAGTTGTCTAAAACTTCTTTTCCAATAATTTCTTCTTTTACTCTCATGATATCACCTTTAGATCTTCATGTTGTAGATTAAATCACATCTGAAACTATCTACAACTTGCATAACATATAGAATTAAGTTTCATATTATACTTATATTTGGCGGATTATGAATTTAGATTCAATTTTTATATTTATGCGGATTTATGAAATAAATTTTAATTTTCCAGTTAATAACTAAAAAAACAATAAATATACCATAAATAACTTAAAAAAAGAATTTATGGGGAGTAACAATTATTTTTACTCCACTGATTGTGTTATACTCCACTGAAAACTTTGTCCAGGTGTTCCTTGGCAGGTGGTTTAGTCAAAAGGCTCACAACCACTGTCACCACGAAGGCTATGGGCAGTGCAATTACAATTGAATCAACTGTAGGCCATGGCATGGTAGTTACAAGAATAGCTTTACCGGTGAGCGCCTTGCAAATTCCCAGTGCCTCTGCCGATTTTTTGTATTCAAATACCAGCCAGAAGATGCTGATTAATGTTCCGGTAACCAGACCAGCAATTACCCCGGCCTTGGTTGAACGTTTCCAGAACAGGGCAAAGGCATACATGGATAGAAATGCAGCGGCAGTTATACTGAACCATATAGCGGTTCCCACAGCGATTATATTGGCTGGCAAAATAAATCCTAAAATAACCGCTATTAGAACTGCAACAGCGATTCCTGCCCGGGCCACCAGTATTGATGATCCGCCCTTTGTTTTTGATACTGTTTCATATATATCACGTCCTAAAGCTGTTCCCTGGACGTGGACCTGTGCAGAGAGAGTGGACATGGCCGCCGAAATCAGGGTGATCATGAAGAGGTAGGCAAACCATACCGGCATGGCCGCGCTTATAAAGGCGGGTATTATCTTATCTGCGTTGCCCCCCACAACCTGCATGGCCGTTTTTCCCAATGTGTCAAAGAAGTAGACGTTGGAGAGTGCTCCCACAATAAAGGCCGTTCCAGTCATCATGAAGATGAATATTCCTCCAACTAAAACAGCCCGGTTGAGTTCTTTGTTGGATTTCACAGTCATGAATCTTACTGCCAGTTGTGGTTGGGATAAAACTCCGATTCCCACTCCCAGGATCAGGGTGCTGACCAGTGTCCACCAGAAGGGACTGCCCAATGCCGGCATGGAGGTCCATCCTGTGAATCCGGTGGCTGTGGCCGCAGCCGTGGCCTTGGCCGGAACCACGTTAACCAGGTTGGTGAGGGCCTGGTTGGCATCAACCACTCCGCCCAGAATCCAGTAGATAGCTCCTAATAAAATCACCATTCCCACGAACATGATGGTTCCCTGCACGGCATCGGTGTACATCACCCCTCTGATTCCACCAAATATAACATAAACCGCCACTATTAAGGCCATTGCAATTAAAGCTACACTATAATCAATTCCCAGGGTTGTTTCCACGAATCTGGCCATACCAATTAAAACTACAGATGCGTATAATGGCATGCCTAAAAATATAACTGCTCCACTGAAATATTGGATGAATTTACTGTTAAAACGTCGCGATAGAAACTCGGGAAAAGTTAGAGCCCCTATGTTGTGTCCAATCTTTCGGGTACGCTTTCCAAATAAAACAAATGCTATAAAGATACCCACGATGATGTTCAGAAAAGTGAGCCACAGAAGACCCATTCCATAGACCCCTGCTGTTCCACCGAAACCTACAATGGCTGCAGTACTAATAAAAGTTGCACCATAACTCAAAGCCATGATAACGGGGTGTGTTTCTCTTCCGGCGACCATGTAGTCATCAGCGCTCTTGGTCCGCCTCCAGGCCACATAACCCACATAACCTATTAAAACCAAATAAATTATAACTATAATACTGAGAATAAGTATATTATCCATCAGATCACAACCTATCCTTCTTCATCCCATATACCTAATTCTTTTTCTTCCATTTTCTTTTCTTTTTTATGCCACTCCATCTCCTCTTTGATCTGGCCTTCCTCATCTTCTCCACCTTTATTCCAGTTTAAAGCACCGTAAACCACACATAAAAGCATGGCTAGAATACATCCAATATAGGCACCCCAGATCCAAGGATCATCTATCCCCAACACCACAGTATCACCTCCTCTTAAGTTGTTAGTATAATCTTTAGATGTCACTATAAAATCATTATTATTAATTACAATTATATATTTTTCGTTATAATTCTCATAAATTTTCTGATCCTCTCCCCCAGTTCCCCCAGTTTTAGCTACTGATTTTTCATCTATTTATATTATCTACACATTTAATCTCACAATAATTGGTATATATCGTTTTTAGGTAGATATAGAGATGAAGATAGGTCCAAAAATAGTAAAACGTCATTTTAGACAATATAGATAAATTCAATAATATTAGAACGTCATTTTAGACAATATAGATAAATTCAAAACTTTAATAGACATAAAATTTTATGGGAATGCCCTACTCGTTAATAATAGAATTAAGATTATGCAATTAATGTTTTTACCTTCTAAGTTAAAGGATTGATGTTATAATATCTAAACTGGGTGATTAACGTTGTTACCGTTTAAATTAATACGATTAATGTTATAATGTCTAAATTATACACTATTAATGTAGAAAAATTTATGGTTTTAGCAGGAAAAATTTGATTTTCAAGATAGAGGTGAGCAAATGAAGGCTACTGAATTTATTGGAACGACTGTTTTAGATAAAGACGCTAAAAATGTTGGTAAAATATCTGAACTGGCAATTAAGCTAAAAAAATGCAGGGTGGATAAGATATTTGTCTCCACCGGTTCTGCTTTAAGTAAAAAATATTTCATCGTAGTTGGAAAGGATATACAAAAAGTGGGAGATTACGTGCAGTTAAATCTAGATAAAGCAGGTATCACTGAAAAAGTACATGTAGATAAAGTGGAAGATTTTGTGGAAAAGGGCTCCCGTTTCAAAGAGATTGTTGGTAAAGTTGTTGTAACCCAGGAAGGTTTGGAAGCAGGTAAAATAAGTGATATGATTATAGAACCCAAAGGCTGTCTAATTCACAACATAGTGATAACCACAGGAGGCACCTTACGGAAAAAGGATTTAATTATCTCTGATGAAGATATCGATACTATTGGTGACTATGTAATACTAAAATTAGAAAAAGATGATTTAGAAAAGAAAGCTGCGGATTAATTACTCATTGGGGGTTATTAAGAGGATTAAAACCCCACATTAATTTATTGGGCACGTATATAAAAATTAATAGAGAAAAAAAATAAAAAAAAGAAATTTTTAGAAATCAACTAATTTTTAAGGTCTTCAGAATCGTATTGTAAGCAGTTGAGGTTTGGTTTAAGGCATATGGCGGGCACACAAACTCTATTGCGTAGTAATAATTGTTAAATTCAACGATTGTCATTTTTGCCGCTATATTTGTACCTAAACTACCCAGCTGTGTGGCTGTAACGTTATTTGCCACTACAACAGTATTCACCGTTGAGTTAGTGGTATTCATCACCGTCGAATTAGACGGGAAATTCAGTTGACCCTGGGCCTTTTGTTGCATCTGAATTACGATATAAGCAGTCTGACTCTGACCATTTGCATCAGGGATACTGGACGTAAAGGTTGCCTCTGAATACAAAGAAGAGTTGCTGAAATTTCCAACTACATGGTTTTGAGACCAGCCATTAGGATACTGAAAAGAAACTTGTCCCATCTGGAAGTTGTTGTTTCCAGAAAAAGCAATGGCAAGCACCACCACAATTAATACAATTAAAATCACTATTCCCGGCAGAATATAACTATCCCTATCCATTTTATCACCATTTGAATATTATATAAATATGAATAGATATTTTTTTCTATTTGAATTTTGAAAAAAATTGATATTCTTATATCGACCTAGATAAGAGATTTTCATAAAATGATTAAAATAAAAAATTAGAATAAAATAGATTATAAATCCATTTGTTTCTGATTGAACTTTAATTAACGGCTTATATTTTAACCAATGGACTTATAATTAATCAAAATGGTGTATCAAACTTATAATTAATCAAAATGGTGTATCAAACTTATAATTTAACCAAGGGCGTATAAGTATCCACCATCATTACTTCCAATGTATAATGTGCCATTGGGACCTATTACCGGAGCCATTACTTTTAAGGTGCTGTTGGTTTGTGTTAAGTTGTTATTGAGCTGATATCTCCATTTAAGAGTTCCATTAGCATCTATAGCATACAGGTAATCAGAGCCAAAGTACAGTGTGCCGTTGGAATCAACAGCCATAGCATACTCTATAGGGAGCTTGCTATCAGTTTGATATTTCCATTTCAGCTTACCATCAGAACTAAGAGCATAAACCGCTCCCTTATTTGAAGCCAGGTAAACAGTTCCATTGGACCCTAAGACTGGGGAGTTATAAGTGCTGAAACTTTGATCAGCCGATATTTTGAAGTTCCATTTTTCTGTGCCATTAGAATTAACCGCATAAGACAGTTTAGAACCTTCAGAGTCGTAAACTTCTGTGGTAAAATAGATGGTTCCATTCTGGTCCACGGCAGGGGAGTATACACCCTGACCTATTCCTTCCAGTGGGAAGGACCATTTAACACTTCCGTCGGGATTAATGGCGTAAAGTGCATTTCCATCCGGGCCTCCACCGAAATAGATGATTCCATCTGGAGATAAGGCCGGAGCACTGAAGTGACTGGCAGTTAAATTGGTCTCATTGGTAATCCACTTTAAAGTGCCATTAGAGTTAACTGCATAAAATTTATTGGCATTAGCGAAGTAGATGGTTCCATCAGAAGCAATAGCAGGAGAACTCATACCTGTGGAGTCCTGTGCTTTATACTGCCATTTAGATGTGCCGTTGGGATAGAATGCGTAGAGAATGCTGCTGCCTGAAAGGTATATGGTATTATCTGCCCCTATAAGTGGGGCTGACTTGAAAGTAACATCACAACCTTCAGATCTCCACTTAAGAGTGCCATTGGGATTCACTGCATACAAAGTGTCATTGTGGAGGTCAAATGTGTTGGAGCCAACGAAATAGATGGTTCCATCTGAACCTAAAGCTTGAGAAGAGTCCATCCATCCACCGGTTTTTAACTCCCAGACTGTACTGTTATTTTGAGGCCCTTGGACAGCGGCCTCCCCTGTATGCTGGACATCATGCCCCAGCATGGGCCAGGAAGAATTGGCAAGTGCACTGGAAGAACTCTGGGCTTTAACCGGGAAAATGCTGATTGAATCATTAACAGTTTCAGAATTTCCATACGCCCATATTCCCAGTAAAAATGTCGAAATTACCAGTAATCCTAAAATTTGCCATTTAGTCATCAGCACCCCTCTATAGAATCCAAGAATTAACTTCTCTATAACAATAGGTTAAATGTATTAGTTATAATTTATTATTTTATTCATTAAAATCTATTGAATCGATTTTTTTTATTCATTAAAAAAATATATTTGAAAGAAATTGGTTTAAATTTATTAGTAATTTCTTCTTTTTCAATTCCGCGGAAGAATCAAAAACTGATTTTTCTAACATTCCGTACCTCATCGAGATGATCACATTATTTCAACCTATTTGGACCATAATAACGTTTTTGGAACCATAGTGCCACATTAACCAGACTTATTAGTACTGGAACTTCTATTAAGGGTCCGATTACAGTTGCAAATGCTACTGAAGAACCTATTCCAAAAACAGCTACTGCAACAGCGATGGCCAGTTCGAAGTTGTTGCTTGCTGCGGTGAATGAT
>JADGNH010000092.1 GCA_017883605.1 Methanobacteriaceae archaeon | reverse complement strand
TAGGATTACAGTTCCAGGCAAAACCCTTGGAAGATCACAAGATAGTGCAGCTGATGGCTGGGTTTGAATAAAAATTTAATAGATTAATTTACTCTTGGGGATCCATTTAATTTCTCTTTGATACTCCATTAAATTATTGACTCTCTTAAATAATATTTTACAGATCTTTTACAGAGTGGAAATAAGATGAAAATAGGTATTCTATACGTAAAGGGATCTTTACCGCTGTTTGAAAACTTCGGAGGACTACCCACCCACATAGTAAATGAAAGTGGTATGGTCAACGGTATAAAAGCCCATAAGGTGTTAGATGGACTTATAATCCCTGGGGGCAGTATCATTGAATCCCAGAGCATAGGCAGTGATCTTAAGTCTGAAATAAAATTGATGGACGCTGAAGGAAGATTCATCCTGGGGATGTGTTCTGGATTCCAGCTACTGGCCAACAAAATTGACATCGGGAGAAGATCACCCTGCCCTATCGAAAGAGAAGGTTTAGGAATTTTGGATGTTTCATTTTATCCCATGATCAGCAACGACCGGGTGGAGGCGGAGATAGTCGATGAATCTTTCCTGACCCAGGGAATGGTTGATCAACATATAAACGGCTTTCACTGCCATACCTATGGGGATATAAGGGGAGAAGCCCCCCCAATCTGTTTTTCCATGGTTAAACGGACGGATTATGCTGATAATCCTCGAAAAATACTTTCAGGAGTTAGAAATGATGAGGGGAATGTGGTGGGAACCATGGTCCATGCCTCCCTGGATGAAAATGGATCAATGGTTCAAAATATCCTGAATTTCATAGATGCTGATGAACAAGACGTTTTAAATATTCAGGATCAAAATCAAGAACTTTTAAAGAGAATAAAAAGAGAAATTGGAATAAATACTGATATTTTTGCGGATTACAGGTTTAATGAATTAAACGGGTGGAATGAATTAGAAAAACATAAATCACCTTCAAAACCTCCTAAGATAATCATGATAGCCAGTACTGGCTCTGATTCTGGTAAGACATTCCTGACCACAGGAATTGCGGGCTCTTTAAGGAAGAAAGGTTATAGGATATGTGTTCTAAAGGTAGGGCCTGATATAAGGGATATAGTTCCTTCACTTTACCTTAACAAAGAAAATATGGAGAATTTCTCCTCCATAAAAATTGGAGGTCTGGGATGGAAGGACCTGAAGGAAGTGTTGGAGGAGATTAAATCCCGGAATTATGACTTGGTTCTGGTTGAAGGGGTTATGAGTATATTCACCGGGATGTTAAATGACAAAGTCCCCTTTTCATCTGCTGAAATTGCAAAGGCCGGTAAAATACCGGTTATTCTGGTTTCACCGTGTAATAAAGGCGGAATTGAAACTGCAGCGGTTGATATAGTTGCCCATATAGATATGATGAATAAATTGGGGATTAGAACAAAAGGAGTTGTTCTAAACAAGGTTTACGATGAAAAAATAGGAAAAACCGCCCAGAATTTCATTGAAGCCAGAACCGGCCTGGATTCGGTGGATCTGGTTCCCAAGATCAAAATGGAGGATCGGGGAAACATACCCGAGGTAGAGATAAGGCTGGAGGAATTCTGCCTTAACGCAATGAAAACGGTTGAAAAATATTTAGATGTGGAAAAAATTATGAGAATGGCAGAAAGGCCGGAATTTGTGGGATACGATTCTTATAATGGTATTGTTGAGAATTTTAGATAGTTTAAACGAATAATAAAATAAAAAATTAGAATATAATTAGAAACAATAATAAAAATTCAATCTTTTAATCAGGGAAAATAGCCATTTCTGAAAAAAAAATAGTTATTCAAAAAAAAGCTATTCCGAAAAATAGCTATTCCGAAAAGGGCTATTCCGATTTTATAAACTCTTTATAGGCTTCTATAACTTCTGCTCCGCTTAAAAATACCAGATTATTTTTTTCAGCATACTTTTCCACGTCGTCGGTGGTCATAGAATCCCTGGTGAAATCGTCCATCATTTCACAGCAAACCGCTACCGGCGTGACCCCGGCCATTTCTGCAAGAGCGATGCTCAGTTCGGTATGGCCTTTTCTTTTAAGCACGTGTCCTTGCGCAGCCCTTAAGAGCGTCACATGTCCTGGAGAACGGAAGTATTTGCCTAAATTAGCGTAATCCTCATTTTTACATAGCAAAGCTAATTCTTTAATGGTGAAGGCCCTATCGTTATCGGTTATACCGGTAAAGGTCTTTCTATGGTTTATGGTTATGGAGAAAGCAGATTTTTCATCGTATGGTATGTCAGTCGGCGATAATTCAGCGAGTACCGGAAATTTATGGCTGGCAGATTCCATTATATCAGTCATAAACGGAATTCCCAGCTTATCTGAAACCTCAGACGACATTGGAACGCATAAAAGTCCTCCAGCATCGTTTCTAATGGTGGTCATATGCTGGGGAGTCATGAGCTCGGCAGCTACTATCATGTCTGTTTCTTTTTCCCGGTTATCATCGTCAAATATTAAAACAATTTCTCCCTCTTTAAATGCTTTCAATGCCTTTTCTATCATTCACATCACAACTTTTTGTTTTCATCAACAATTTCTGTTTTTATTTAAGGTCAATGTTAGAGCTTTAGTATCATAGTTCAGTATCCAATATTAATTATAGATTATAAAATCTTATAATATTTTTAGATTATAAAATCTTAAATTTAATTACAAAAATCTTATTAATATATGTTACAAAATCTTAACATCAATATTCAAGGTTAAAGAATCACCATCTTGAAGTTTCAAACTTTTTCTAAGATTTTGCGGGGCTATAAATTCCAGTATGTCCTTTTTATGATGGGTTTTCACCGGGAAGATTATGGCACCATTAACTTCATTATTCAATTTAGCTTCAATGAATTTAACATCTCCAAAGCCTTTTTTACCCGGGATAATTCCAAATTTACCTTCCGGTATTTTGACTATTTTTTCAACCTCATCTTCCTCTATTTTGATGTTCAGGGTGCCTTCAAAGGGCCTGAAACCTAAACTTTTCTTAATCTGATCCCGGTATATTTTCTGGGACATGAAATAGGTCCCTTTTCCTGTTCCAGATACTAGAATTCCTTTAATATTCATGTAAAACCCTTTTAAATGTATTAATTATATTTATCTATCAAAAAACCTTTCAAATATTATCCATCTAAAACCCTTTTAAAAGTATTGGTAGCAAGTATGTGGGCTTGTCTGAGAGGTTCTGGTGTCTTGAATAAACTGGTTTCTTTTACCAGCTTTATGGCGGTATTGAGAGATATTTTGTGACCTATGCTAACATAATTGCCGTTTATATAAGCCCCTAACATTTCGTTTAAGGATTTTATAAAGAGAGGGCAGTTGTCATTTACCTTTGCAACTCCCTTTTTATACCTTCCCACAGTTAATCTTTTTGCCACCCCCAGGGTAGGCATATCCATAAGAATCCCCACATGGGATGCCAGCCCAAAACCACGCGGATGTATTATGCCGTGGCCATTAACCATTAAAACATCAAAACCACTTTTTAAGGAATTTAAAACAGAAACTGTGGCATCTGCCTCTCGAAACCCTAAAAAACCCGGTATGTAGGGGAATAAAAGTTCAACCATTAATGTGGAATTCTCCATCATCTGCAGCGTATTCAGATCCATAACCACCGCAGCAGCCACCGCCTGATTTCCACGGGAAAAAGATACATCTACACCAGCTATACTATCCAGATCACCAGAAACATCTTCTTTAATTACCTGCTCTGCCAGTTTACTTTGTATGCTTGCCAGATTGGTGTTTAGGTCGTAGGGGTACATGGGATATGAGTTAATTATATTATATGGGAGTTTAATGGGATTATATATTGAATAAGGATTTTAATGGATTGAATACAAAATTTAATGGATTATGAGATTTTTTAAAGGATTTAAAGGATTAAATACGGATTTAATGGATTTTTTATAGATCTTTTAGTTGATTTACAATTTCTATGGGAGTTAATCAAATTAACAATCATTTTTTTTAGATATTATATATAGATTTTTTTAAGAATTTAAAAAATAGGGATTCCTGAAAAAGGATCCCAAAAGAATTAATAATAGATTTATCCCTGAACTTCACAGGTTATAGTACAGAATATAGGTCCCCTTACATCTATAACCTTATTTTTCCCGGTTATATAGCTTAAAGCCACTTTGTCCAACATTAAATTTATATCAGAGATGTATCTGGATATGGTTGTCCTTAATTTAAGATTTTCTGAGCCGCTTATTACCATCTCCTCTACTCTGTAGGAAGCTTGCGCAGCAACGCCGTCCATATAGCTTATATTAGTGGGTACACCGTTTTTCAAGGCTTTTTGAGCTAATTCATCTGTAATATTCCCTTCAGGTGGGACACCTACGATGTTGCCCTGGCAGACGTAGATCTGGTTCCAGGCAGCCGGTCCCAGAAGTTTGGTTCCTTCCTCTGGCTCCACCACCTTAACCTCTATATTTTTACCCAGAAATTCTCCTTTGAAGACTACAAACTCACAGGGAGAAGGTGCATCGCTGTTTTCTCTGCAGGTCGTTACTATTTCATCCATCAGAGTTCTCCCTTCTGTGGTAGCAGGGTAATAGTTTATTTTCAGCATGGATGCCAGTTCCCGGTCGGATAAATTCCACTTTCCATGGCTCTGGGGATAGACCAGGGCCCTTATGTCTTCCTGGTTTTGGAGGATCATGGCTATCCTCTCTGCCCCCACCCCCAGGTTGAGCACTTCACTGTCTATACCGTATCGGGAGAGGGCGATAGGAGAGTAAATACCGAAGGTAGCCACTTCCACCCAGTCTCTGAGTTTGGGATGGTAACCGTAGACCTCAGTCTGGGTGTTGGGAATGTAATATTTGGACTTCTTCTCATCAGGCACAAATTTGAACTTTTCAAAGCCGAAATGTTGCAGGAGACTTTCTGAAACCGCCATCCCCATGTCTACAGACACTTCATCATCCAGCCATACGCAGGATGCGGAGTGATAGGTCATTAGATGGCTTGAATCCTCTTTCTGTTCCCTTCTGAAGCACCGGTCGATTGAGAAGAGTTTAATGGGCAGTTTCATCTTTTCATGGATTGATTCAAGGGTTACGAACCATCCGGAAGTCATATGGGATCGGAGTGTGGTTCCTCCAGCTATGGGTTTGAGCTGACGGAGCTCGGGGAAAACATTTTCCAGTATTCTAAGCCCTAAATCATCTTTTACATCAACAGCGGATGATAGGTCATGGACTAAGTCATCACCGCTGGTTTCACCCTTTTTGTAACCACGAAAGACATTTTTGAGGTTCTGGATCTTTTCCTCATCCAGCTGAACACCCAGTCCTTCTATTTTCTGGATTTTATCCATACCCAGTCCAATGTCTGGGCGGGGGAGTCCTGCAAGATAGAAGCAGCGGTCCAGGACAGCAGGAGCTTCTGGCCCGAACTGCCGATAGACGTGGTCTTCTTCAATGAATAGAGGGTTTATAATCTCGTTAAAACCTAGTTTGAGATAAGCCTGTCTGAGTTCCCAGATAGCGTCGTATAGTACATGGGATTGCCCTGTTTTAAGAAGAATTCTTGGATATTCCTGGTCGTGATGGGGCTTTTTCAGGGTTTTAGCGGTTTCAATCCACGCTTTTTCAAAATCCTTCTTTGCCAGCTTTATTATATCTTTTTTTTTCAAAATACTGCCCCCGAGGGTGATGATATAGATTTTAGATGGTTTATAAGGTTTTATAAAGTTTTACAGATTATTTATAAAGTTTTTTACAAGTTCTTAGACTATTATAAGTTTTGTAATTGAAATTGATTAATATTTATATTTATTTTTAATTTATTTTATGTTAAGTCCTTTGAATATCAAAATTAAAATTTTATGTTTTTAGGTCATTGGATAAAATTTTATGTTTAGTTTTATTGGAATATCACAAAATTAAATAAACCATGATGAATTAATTTCATATCATGGAAAGCGATGTCTACCAGTGCGATGTGCTGGTTATAGGATCAGGCGGTGCAGGATGCAGGGCCGCCATAGAAGCACGTAAATATGGTTTAAAAGTTATAATAGTTTCCAAGGGATTATCATTTAAATCAGGATGCACCACCCTGGCTGAAGGAGGTTACAACGCGGCTTTTGGATACGTTGACACCGAAGACACTGTGGAAGACCATTTTAAGGACACACTTAAAGGTGGTGCCTATTTAAACGACCCGGAACTGGTTAAAATTTTGGTGGAGGAGGCCCCGGAAAGATTAAATGAACTTGAAGGTTTTGGGGCTCTTTTTGACCGGCAAAAATCAGGTAAACTCAACCAGAGACCCTTCGGAGGCCAGACCTATCGGAGGACCTGTTTCCAGGGGGACCGAACCGGACATGAGATGATGACTGCCCTAAAGGAAGAGGTGATAAGGCAGGATATCGAGACGGTGGATGAAGTTATGATCACCTCTCTCCTGACAGATGACCAGGGAAGGAGCGTTACTGGGGCTTGTGGAATATCCCTGAGATATTCAGAATTTTTAACCTTCCAGGCCAAATCCACCATCCTGACCACAGGAGGGGCCGGCTGGCTCTACCCGGTTACTTCCAATGCTTTACAGAAGACGGGAGATGGATTTTCCCTGGCCTATGATGTCGGGGCCGATCTCCTGGATATGGAACAGGTGCAGTTCCATCCTACCGGCATGCTTTATCCGGAATCAAGGAAAGGAGTCCTGGTAACTGAAGCAGTAAGGGGGGAGGGTGGAATTCTCCTGAATAAGGACGGGGAACGTTTTATGAAAAACTATGACCCCCGGGGGGAACTCGCCACTCGAGACGTGGTGGCCCGGGCTATTTACAATGAAATAAGAGAGGGAAGAGGCACGGAAAAGGGAGGAGTATATCTGGATGTTACCCATCTCTCCCCGGAAATCATTGAAGAAAAACTGGAAACCATGCTTCTACAGTTTCTGGATGTTGGCCTGGACATCAGAAAACAACCTATGGAGGTGGCCCCCACAGCCCATCACTTCATGGGGGGAACCCGCATTAATCAGCACGGTGAAACATCATTAAAAAATCTTTACGCTGCAGGTGAAGCAGCAGGCGGTGTGCACGGTGCTAATCGATTGGGTGGGAACGCCCTGGCAGACACCCAGGTCTTTGGGAAAAGAGCGGGAAAAAAAGCTGCTGAAAATGCATTAAAAGCTGAATTTGGGTTAAACCAGGATCAGATGAGTGCTGAAGAACATAGAATAAAAGCCCTGTTCAGAGACGGGGACTATTATCCCTATGAAATTAAAAAAGAGTTACAGGAAACCATGTGGAATAACGTAGCCATAATCCGCAATGAAAATGGGCTGAAAACGGCGATTGAAAAGATAACTGAACTTAACGGGATGCTGGGTAACATGAGGGTCCCTGATGTCGGCGGATTTAACAATGATCTGCAGGACGCCCTGGAAGTGAGAAATATGCTTGAAATAGCTTCCTTGGTGGCTAAATCAGCTTTGTTAAGACAGGAAAGCAGGGGTGCACATTACCGGGAGGATTACCCTGAAACCCGGGATGAATGGAAGAAGAGCATTGTTTTGAATCAGAATAAAAATATCAGGTATATTCAAAGATAAAAGTTTTCAAGACAAAGTTAAAGCATGCCCTGACCGGGACTTGAACCCGAGTAATAGGATCCGCAATCCTACGTGATATCCGCTACACTATCAGGGCATATTAATTTTAGGTTATTTGTGGATT
>JADGNH010000091.1 GCA_017883605.1 Methanobacteriaceae archaeon | reverse complement strand
TAAAATATATAGTTTCATCTAACTAACTATTATATAAACTTATTGAAATATATGCAAACCAACTTCAATCTTGGACTTAATGGCGTTAAAGACCATTTTTGAGTTTAAATTTAGTTTATTTACAATGATTAATGATAAATTCTATTATAACTATTAAATAGTTGATTAAATCTATTATAACTTTGATTAAAAATATTTAATATATTTTTTATCCTAAAATTCTTAATAAATACCTTTTAATAAAAATTCAAGGTTTCAAATACCTTACATTAAAATTTACCATTATTTATAATTTGAGTAACACATAAAATAAGATTATTAAATGTGTAAAACTAAATATTTATGTCAATTTATATATAAATTATTAGAGTAGTAAAATAATAAAATATTTATATTAGATAATACTTCTATGTTAATTATGTCTTTAATGAATATTTAAATATTGAATGAGATATTTTTTGTGAGGGTTGAAATGAGAATATTTTTTGTGAGGGAGCTAAATGAAAGAAATGAATGAGGAGATAATGAAGGAATATGATAAGATCAAGGATAGGGTCTCATATGAAGATTTTTTAACTGAAATGGAGAAGCGTACCCAAGATTATGAAGAAGTAAGTTTCATGAGCGATTTAGACGTGGCCCGGGTCATTGTGGGGGAATATATTGACGAAAAAAATCAGCCCCTGTCTGAAGATGGCCCGGTGCTTAAAATATCCGAGTTAAAAACAGGTACCCGTAATATAAACTTAGTTGGGCGTTTAATGCGGATTTCTAATATTAAAAAATTCACCAGCAGGAAAGGGCGGGAAGGAAAACTGGCTAACCTAATATTAGCCGATGAAACCGGAGAATTGCGGGTAGTGTTATGGACTGAAAACGTTAAACTACTCAAAAAGATTGTAGAAGGCGATGTAGTACAGATAAGTGATGTAGAGATAAAACAGGGATTTAGAGATGATGAAGCCCACTTAAATATGAATTCCACCATCAAAAAGCTTTCTGAGGAAGATTTTCCCAACTTACCTTCCTATGAAGAGAAGATAACCAATATATCAGATATACAGGGAGATATGGAAGTCAATGTCATTGCCAGAATTATCAGGATTCCCAGAACAAGAAGCTTTGATAGAAATGGGAGAGACGGGAAGGTAGTGTCCCTGGAAATACAGGACAAAACTGGAAAAATTCCTTTTACCCTGTGGAACAAGGATACCGAACTCATAGAAAATATGGATATAAAAGAGGGGGACTCTGTGAAGATAATGGGTGCCCAGAGCAGGGTAAGGAACGGTGAAGTTTCCCTATCCCATTCATGGATTGGGAGAATAATAAAAGACGAATTTGACGTCCCGGAGTACGAGGAAAGTGTTATTAAGATTGGAGATGCTCATGAAATGCGTGATATAACCATAATAGGGGTTATAAGCAAGATATACGATACCATTACCTTTATGCGGGATGATGGAAGTACCGGGCAGGTGCTATCCATGGAAATAGAAGATGATACAGGAAGCATAAGGGTCACTTTCTGGAATGAAGACACCAAAATAGAAGTGAAAAAAGGAGATGTAATCAAAATAATCGGGGGGAACATCGAATTTGATCAATACTCCGGAACCAATTACAGGATAAACACCAACTGGAACACCAAAATAATTATAAACCCACCCCTGGATGTTAAAATGAAGGAATTACTGCATGAGTGTGGTAAATACCTTAAACCAGTTAAAATAGGAAATCTCAATGCAATTGAAGATGAAGGTGAAGAGGTAGACATAATCGGCAGGGTAGTGAATCTTTACGAACCTAACCAGTTCCATAGAGATGATGGAACCACAGGCGTGGTGCGTTCGGCAGAAATTGCCGACGATACCGGTATGGTAAGAGTTTCCCTGTGGGATGACAAAACAGAAAGCGGACTAAATATTGGGGACGCGGTGAAGATTGAGAATGCCAGAACCCGTATGGGAACCTACACCGTAGAACTGAGTGTGGGTAAAACCGCCAGAGTGCTTAAGCCCTGCGAAGAAGATATGGAAGCTATACCTCCTCTGGACGAAATTGAAGCTTCTCTCTATAAAAATAAGAGTATAAGTGAATTACAGGAAAATGATAGAGATATAAGAATAATTGGAAGGGTGGTGGCTCTTAACGATCCGAATGAGTTCACCAGGAGCGACGGAACCAAGGGTGTGGTACGTTCAGCGGAATTCGGAGATGAAACCGGGGTAGTTAGAGCATCTCTATGGGATGAAAAAGCTGATATACCATTAAAAATAGGAGATACTGTAAAAATAGAAAATTTACGAGTTAACTACAGAAATAATAAGATAGAAATCAGTGCAGGGCGAAACACCACCATAACAGAAGTTAAAGAAGAAGAAACAGGGAAAATTCCCTCTGTTGATGAAATTCAGGAAAAAAGATATCCCAGCAAAAATATAGATGAGATAGAAGAAAATGACAGTAACATAAAAGTAAAAGGACAGATCATAGAAGCCTATGGTAACAAAATACTCTATGAAATGTGTCCTAACTGTAACAAAAGAGTTAGTATATCAGAAAATGGTTATATCTGCGATATCTGTGGAGAGGAGATAGAAAAACCCAATCACCTCATGATCATCCCCATTGTAATTGAGGACAAAACCGGGACCATGAGAGTTACCTTCTTCAGAAAAGCTGCCGAAGAACTGATCGGAATGACCACCTCCGAATTAGAAGATGTTATTGCAAAAACTGGAGATGAGGGATCTCTGGAAGATAAAGTTATGGATCTGGTGGGGAGGGAAATTACCATTATAGCTGATGCCGGCTTCGATGATTACAATGAGGAGATCCGGCTCAACGCCAGAAGATTGTTAGAAATAAAAGTCTAATCCTTATCTGAGGTATGTAATTAAAAAATAATTGTAAATTTAAAAGAATTATATAAGTTTAAAAGATTAAAAAAGGCGATAAAAATGGTTGAACTTGAAGAATTACCGAGTGTTGGAGAGAAAACAGCACAAAAATTAAGAGAAGCCGGCTTCGCTGATATGATGCGATTGGCCACCGCTACTGCCAAGGAATTAAGTGTAAAGGCAGAAATTGGTGAAGGAGTAGCAGAAAAAGTTATTGAAGCAGCCAGAAAAGCTGAACAAATTGATTTCGAAACTGCCCTGGATGTGATGGAAAGAAGAAAAGATGTAGGCCGGATTACCACCGGGAGTACTGGCCTGGACGAACTCATAGGAGGAGGTATAGAAACCCAGTCCATAACCGAAGTATTCGGAGAATTTGGCTCAGGTAAAAGCCAAATCTCTCATGAATTAGCAGTCACCGTGCAACTACCCCCAGATAAGGGCGGTCTAAGTGGTGAATGCGTGTTTATCGACACTGAAAACACCTTTCGACCAGAGAGGATCGACCAGATAGCTGAAGGATTAGGATTGGACTTGGAAGAGGTGCTGCAAAAAATACATATTGCCCGTGCCTTCAACTCCAGCCATCAAATACTCATGGCAGACAAGGTAAATGAGCTAATACAGGGCGGTACCAACATTAGACTGGTCATAGTGGACTCTCTGACAGCACATTTCCGGGCAGAGTACATTGGAAGGGAATCACTGGCAAGCAGGCAGCAAAAGCTGAACCAACACCTTCACACACTTCAGAACATTGCCAACACTTATAATGTAGCTGTATTTGTTACGAATCAGGTGCAGGCCCGTCCTGACGCATTTTTCGGCAGCCCCACCAAAGCCATTGGCGGGCATGTTTTGGGCCACGCAGCCACCTACCGGATCTGGCTCAAAAAAGGTCTGGCTGGGAAGAGGATTGCCAGACTGGTGGACAGCCCACACCTTCCTGAGGGAGAGTCTGTATTTAAGATTGTGACTGAGGGAATCACGGACTAGATTCCCTTAATTTATTTTATTAATTATATTCTAATTTTAAGATTATTCAAAGATTCTTTTAAAAAAACAGTTCTTTTTGAATCGATTAAAAATTGAACTCAGCACCCCTAACTTTCTACTATATAAATATTGTATAAAAAAATAAATAGAAAACTTTATTAGTGGAAGTGATCCACCCTACACCATTAACATAAGATAATTATCATAGATTTTAGAATAGGTGATATAATTGGCAGAAGAAGAAAAAAAGCAAGAAACAACCGAAGAACCAAAGATCGGAGTATATGTGTGTCACTGTGGTATCAACATTGCCGGTGTAATTGACATCGACGCGGTGAAAGATTACGCAGCAACATTGCCCAACGTTATCGTGTCTGAAGAATACAAGTACATGTGTTCAGATCCAGGACAGAACCTTGTTCAGAATGACATAAAACAAAAGGGCGTAAACAGAGTAGTTGTAGCAGCATGCTCACCAAGGCTCCACGAGCCAACATTCAGAAGAGCAGTCAAAGAAGCCGGACTCAACCCCTACCTCTTTGAATTCGCAAACATCAGGGAGCATGACTCCTGGGTTCACATGAATGAACCCGAAAAGGCAACCGAAAAGGCAAAAGACCTGGTAAGAATGGCTGTTGCAAAAGCACGATTATTAGAAGCACTGGAATCCGAAACCGTGGGAGTTACAGACAAAGCTCTCGTTATAGGTGCCGGTGTTGCCGGGATTCAGGCAGCACTCGACCTCGGTGATATGGGATTCAAAACCTACCTGGTAGAGAAAAACCCAACCATAGGCGGAAGAATGGCCCAGTTGGATAAAACTTTCCCCACACTGGACTGTTCCATGTGTATCCTCGCACCTAAGATGGTGGACGCAGGAAAACACGAGAACATCGAACTTTTATCCTACTCAGAAGTCAAAGAAGTGGACGGTTACATAGGTAACTTCAAGGTCAAAGTAGAGAAAAAACCAAGATACATAGATGAAGAGGCTTGTGTAGGATGCGGAAGCTGTTCAGACGTATGTCCCATCGAAATGCCAAACTACTTCGATGAAGGAGTCGGTATGGTCAAAGCAGCATACATAGCATTCCCACAGGCAGTACCTCTGGTAGCTACCATAGACAAGGACTACTGTATAGAATGTAAACTCTGCGACCAGGTATGTGAAAGAGGAGCAGTAAACCACGAACAGGAACCAGAAGAAATCGAACTGGACGTGGGAACCATAATCGTGGCCACCGGTTACGACCCCTACGACCCATCGGAGAAGAAAGAATGGATCTACGAGGACTCTCAAAACGTGATAACCGGTCTCGAGCTCGAAAGATACATCAACGCATCAGGACCAACCCAGGGACACGTTGTAAAACCATCTGACGGCGAAACACCAAAAAGCGTTGCATTCATCCAGTGTGTTGGTTCCAGAGATGAGCAGATAGACAAACCATACTGTTCCAGAGTGTGCTGCATGTACGCCATGAAAAACGCCCAGCTCATCATAGACCACGAGCCTAACACCGAAGTTGCCATTTACTACATGGATATCAGGGCCTTTGGTAAAGGATTCGAAGAGTTCTACAAACGATCACAGGAAAAATACGGCGTCAAATTCATCAGAGGCCGACCAGCAACCGTACTGGAAAACCCAGACCAGACCCTAACCATCAGGGCAGAAGACACCATGCTCGGAAAAGTAACCGAGTACAACTACGATATGGTGGTCCTCTCTGTGGGTCTACAGCCACCAGAAGGTTCTGAACAACTCAGACAGACCATAGGTCTATCCAGAAGTGCAGACGGGTTCCTAATGGAAGCTCACCCCAAACTCAGACCTGTTGACACCTTAACTGACGGTGTGTACCTTGCAGGAGTATCCCAGGGACCAAAAGATATTCCAGACGCAGTAGCACAGGCATCGGGTGCAGCAGCCAGAGCAGCCATACCCATGGTCAAAGGTGAAGTGGAAATCGAACCTATTGTGGCCGCTGTGGACACCGACGTATGCGGTGGATGTGAAGTGTGCTTAGAACTCTGCCCATTCGGTGCAATTGAAAGGATTGATGAACAAGCCCAAGTTAACATAGCCCTGTGTAAGGGATGCGGAACCTGTGTAGCCGCCTGCCCATCCGGAGCAATGGATCAGCAGCACTTCAGAACTGCCCAGATAATGGCCCAGATCGAAGCTGCCATGCAAGAATCGTCAAAATAGGGTGAAAAACCCTTTCTTTTTTTATTTTTCAGGCTATTAGAATAATCTTATTTCTTCAAACTTATTTTTGATAATTAATCCATTTTAAAATAATTGTTTTTAAATGATTCTAGAATGGACTGTTACTTCATTTCCCACTGTTACTTCATTTTCCTGTTATATTCCAAATCCTTATATCCTAATAAAAATGATTAAAATTAGATTTTTTGTCAAATTCACATTTTATTCACTGTTCCTAAAATTTTAGATTCTAATAATAATTATGGAAAAATTTTTATATCCACTAAAAATCATTGATCAAAATAAGGTGAAAGGATGTACCAAGAATTGGGCGGCAAATTAAAAAAAATTCTAAAACTTGAAAGAGAACCCGTAGCCATCAAATGGGTCAGCAGAGAACCTAGAAATATTCCAAAGGAGGAAGGAAAATCAAGGTTTTGCACCAAACTGGATAAGGCTATGAAAGGCGAAATATTCTATTCAACCTCTGAAGAAGAGGAATGCATGGGAGGCCTCCGGTATTCCGGCCTGAAAGACCCCAAAGAATTCCCCAAAAACGTGCGGAGCGGAGCTTTCCTGGTGCCGGCCGGTGTCTACAAGAGCATCCCTGCAGTACAGCGATCATGGCAGAATAATTTAGCTGTGGAACCTGGTATCTTCCAGGCCTTAATCTTCTCACCCCTTAACAAAGCTGATTTCGACCCGGATGTGATCTTTCTGGTGTGTAATTCTGAACAGGCCATGCTGTTGCTTCATGCCAATGCCTATGACTCTGGATCACATGGGCTGGGGGCAGATTCCGGGCCCATCTGCAGCTCCATGGCTTCCGTACCCTACCTCACAGGAAAGGTTACCTACGGCTTTGGAGACATCGGATCCCGAAGAAATATGGACGTTAAACCAGAAGAAGTGATGGTGAGCATCCCTGCAACAGATCTATCCCGCATCGTGGCCAACTTAGAGGAGATGAAGACCAAGACCTTCTTCCGGGAAGATTAATATTAAAATGAAATTTTTAGTTACAAAAACATTATAATATATAATTTTTTTATACTTATAATTCCTTATTTTTATTAAAATAGGATAAACATCAAATATTAACCCTTTAAACATTTTAAAACCCTGTAGTCTTTGATTATTTTTTTGAGATAAAATTATTTTGAGATAAGAAATTAGTTTTCAATTAATTTTTTAAAATAAAGCTCCATATTTTTGGGGGTAACCCACAGTTTCAATTTATTTTTGAAAATTATTTATATCCGGTGCATTTTATACATGAATAGAGACATGATTTTTTTATACATGAGAATAGAGACATGATTTTTTTTATCATCTAACGTTTATCTGGAGGAAGATAATGTTCAAAAACGAAAAATACGCTCTTAAAATAAAAGAAATCACCAAAGAGCACCATAAATGGATGGAAAATAGCATAAACTTAATAGCCAGTGAAAATATAACCAGCTTGGAGGTGAGAGAAGCTTTGGCTTCTGATCTATCCCACAGATATGCAGAGGGCCTGCCCTGCAAGAGGCTTTATGAAGGCTGTGGTTACATCGACCAGGTGGAGAATCTCACCATAGACCTCTCCAAAAAGCTTTACAACGCAGACCATGCCAACGTTCAACCAGTGTCCGGTGTGGTAGCTAATTTAGCCTCATTTTTCGCCCTATCCAGTTGTAACGACAGA
>JADGNH010000090.1 GCA_017883605.1 Methanobacteriaceae archaeon | reverse complement strand
CAGAAATAGAATTAATATATACTTTATAAAAATTTACAGAAATTTATAATTACAGAAATTTTATAAAATTTACTGAATTACTTTAACAAATTTTCAAGGGGTCTCCATGAGAGAAATCGCTGTAAACATAAAGGCCAGTAATAAACCAGGGGTCCTGCGGGATATAACTGATATGATGGCCCGATGTGGAATAAACATTATTTACATCCATCTTTTCATCGAGAATAAGGATTTAGCATCTATTTACATGGAACTGGAGGGTGTGGAAAACTTAGAGCTTTTTGTAGATAACGTAAAAAACTTCCATGAGGTGCGAGAGGTGGAGACCTATCGTTCCATGGGAGAAATCTACGGGAAAAGAATCATCATAATCGGCGGCGGCGCCCAGGTGGCTATGGTGGCCCAGGGAGCCATAACTGAAGCTGACCGGCATAATATAAGGGGTGAACGGATAAGTGTGGACACCATCCCCCTGGTGGGTGAAAAAGAACTTGCAGAAGCAGTCTCTGCTGTGGGAAGGCTGCCCCGTGTGGGTGCGCTGGTTTTGGCCGGTTCACTCATGGGTGGAAAAATTTCAGAGGCCATTCAGGAGATAAAAGCTGATCACGACGTCATAATCATCAGCCTTAATATGCCGGGGAACGTCCCAGAAAAGGCGGATCTGGTAGTAACAGATCCTGTACAGGCGGGAGTGATGGCTGTGATGGCTGTAGCGGATACTGCCATATTTGATATAAACAAAGTTCGGGGGAAAAGGTTTTAAGAGATTTTAGGAAAAGATTTAAGGAAAAAGATTTTAAGATTTAAAGAGATGTTGTAGGAAAATTTAAAATGTTGTAGGAAAATTTAAAAGATTTTAAAAATTTAAGGAAATTATAGAAGAAAAGATTTTAAAGATTTTCAAAAAGGGAAAAGAATTTAAAAAAAATATATTCAAAGATTTTAAATCCTTTAAAGTGGTTCTAATGTCCTAATAAGTCTCTCTGCAGCAATTTTAAGTTCTGGGTCCGCTGTATCCCCACTTCTTGCTATTTTAAGAGCCATTTCCAGAACTTTGGGGACATCTTTTGGAGAAATGTTTTGTACCATATTGGTATAAGTTTGATCAGGATCATCTTCCATTACAACGTTTTTCTCATCCATAGTTTCCAACAGAACTTTACATTCCTTCATTAAAGTTGGATCGTCTGCCATTTCCTCACATTTAGCCATAAGCTTTTCAGTTTTTTCATCTGCCATTTTATCACCATTAACTAATATGATCATTAAAGAATTTATATTTTAGTAAAAAATTTCATCGCGGTAACAAACTCATAATTGAGATTTAACTCATTTCTATAGCTCTTATAAGTCTACTTGCTTCGTTTTTAAGCTCTACGTCTTTAATATCGCCACTTTCCCTTACTTTAAGGGCCAGGGCAAGAACCGTTGAAACATCCTTTGGGGATAGGTTTTCCGCCATATCCAGGTAGGTTTCGTTAGGCTTGTCTTCTAATTCCACATTTTTCTCGGCCATCATCTTCAACATGACCTTACATGAGCCCATAACACTACTATCATCCATATTTTCACATTTTTTCATCAATTCTTCGGCCTTTTTATCCATAATATCACCATCCATAATATGATCTAAGATGGATTTATATTTTTATGTTTTAATGTGGGATTCTATTTCTTCATAGATGAAGTAGGAGGTTTTTTTGATTTTTTAAAATATTTCATAAAAACAACAATGCTAAATATTTTAAAGAAGATATAGTGCAACATAAATAGCAAGTGGAACATAATACTATCATAGGTTAGGATTTACTCAAAACCAAGATTAGATATTCAAAACCAAGATTAGAATTTTATCCGAGATTAATTTATCTAATAAACCAAGAGGATTAACTCTGGATAAGATTAAGATTTTTTAGGGAATTATATGAGGTTCAGGTGATTTTATGGCACCCCATTGTGATACTATGGATGGGCCGCTGGTAAAGGCGGCTGAAATAGCTTTGGATATGGAGAACGTTAATTACGTCCTTCCCTATATTTCCCCCGAAGATGAAGGTGAGTTAAAGGATGCATTCGAAAGGACCATGGCGGTAAGGGAGCTCAGCGGAGACGCGGCAGAGCTGGCTGATTACTGGTTTTTTGAAACTGCGGTGAGACTTCACAGAAAAGGAGAAGGAAAACCTTACACTGGCTTGAAACCGGCTGGGCTGGACTGGGGGCCAATTGTTTCCATGGCAGATAGGGCCATTAAAACCGAAAATATAGACGAACTAATGAGATTCCTCCTGGATTTCATAGAGGAAGATGTTAAAAGCAGATTCGACGATGTTATATCCAAAAAAGATTATGATATAAATGAAGTGGAGGATGCCCGAGATTATGTAAACTCCATGCTGGAATTTGTAATTTACACCCAATCCATCTACAAATATGTGGAAAAAGGGTAATTGGTCATTTATTTGGTTAAAAGACTTTTTTAATGAGGTGATTTAATGTCAGAAGAACTTAAAGCAAAGGTTTTAAAAGTTGGAGATTTGATAGACTACCAGGAAGAAGCGGTGGTAAGCAGAGAAATCATTAGAAAAGATACCGGAACAGTAACCATTTTTGCTTTTGATAAAGGAGAGGGTTTAAGCGAACACACCGCACCATTCGACGCCATGGTTCAGGTGGTGGATGGGAAAGCAGAGATCATCATTTCCGGCCAGAAGAATGTGGTCAACAAGGATGAGATGATTATCATGCCGGCCAACGACCCCCACGCCCTGAATGCACTGGAAAGGTTTAAAATGGTGTTGACCATGATTAGATCATAAGATTAAATCATAAAGTTTCTCTTTTAAATCTGTATTTACGGTCTACGTTTCTGATGTGCACATAGTCCACAAAAATCTACCAGGACCTTTTTTGAAGTCCTGCATAACTCCTATTAAGGCTGATATTACAACAAACGGATAAAAATGGTCCGGTCCTTAACCATATCCAGCTCGTCAATTCTTTTCAGAGCTTCTCTCATATTTTTCTCCAGAGATTCATGAGTTACTATGAATATGGGAACTTCCAAACCTTCTTCCCGCCTTTTCTGGCTTACGGATTCTATACTTATATTTAAATCGCTTAATATGCCAGATATTTCATGTAAAACTCCTGGTTTGTCGATGGCGGTGATTCTAAGGTAATATCTGGATTTAATGTCATGTATATCCTTTATTTTGGTAACTCTGGTTTTTACCGGGCCGTATGCTGCTGGCCGGTCATTTTCTTCAATCAGGCTTATGCAGTCTCCCACTACCGCGCTGGCGGTGGGCATCATACCTGCTCCCGGGCCGTACATCATCACCGGTCCAACCACATCTCCAGTAATGTAAACTCCGTTGAAAACATCGTTAACAGATGAAAGCAGGTGTTTTTCATTTACCAGGGTGGGATGAACTCTTAAATCCAGCTCTCCATCTGTTATCCGGGAGATGGCCAGAAGTTTGATGCAGCATCCCAGCTCTTCCCGGGCAAATTCAATGTCTTCCAGGGTTATGCTGCTTATTCCCTCCACATGGAATTTTTCCTGCTCCACATACACCCCAAACCCAAGTATGGCAAGGATTATCAATTTCTGAGCGGTATCATGGCCTTCAATATCAAAGGTGGGGTCCTGTTCTGCGTATCCTTTTTCCTGGGCTTCCTTTAAAACTTCTTCAAAATCTCGGCTTTCTTCGTCCATCTTGGTGAGTATGTAGTTGGCGGTTCCGTTTATTATACCGTATATGGATTGTATGTTGTTGGCTGCCAGGCTTTCGTTCAATGGTTTTAGGAGGGGTATTCCACCGCCTACACTGGCTTCAAAGCAAACTCTAACCTTATTTTCCTGGGAACTTTCCATAATCTCATCCCAGTGTTTTGCAAGCAGGGCCTTGTTTGCTGTTACCACGTGTTTACCCTTGTCCATGGCTTCCAGTATAAAATTTAAAGCAGGTTGGTATCCTCCAATCAGTTCTATGACAATATCTATCTCTGGATCATCCAGAATTTCCTTCACGTCCACAGAAAGTATATCCGGATCAACTTCAACCCCTCTATCGGTTTTTATGTCCAGATCAACTATTTTTTTAAGATTAACCTTCCTACCGACCTTTTCTTCGATGAGTGGAAGGTTCATATTTAGGGTTTCAACTACTCCGCTTCCTATGGTGCCAAAACCAATTAATCCAATGTTTACGGCATTATCTGTCATTTAAATCGTTTCCTTAATTCTTATTTTTGATTAATTCTTATTGATTTATATCATTAATTTAATCAATTGAGTTATATTAATTTAAATCATAATTTAAGATCTTTTAACTTTATGTATTCGTCTATGGATTCCCTGGTGGTTCCTACAATAAGTCTGTATTTTGTTTTTTCATTAATAACCTTTTCCAGCTTTCCTTTGGCAATTACCCTCTCACCCTCTCGGGCCTGGCCGGCATAGGTGTGGGTAAATGATGCTAATTCGCTTATGGAAACTTCTGGACCTTCCAGGATCTTTACGTCTTCTACTTTGTAGACTGCTGGGTTGTCAAAGGAGGCTAAAGCATCGGAGATGGTGCAATCTATTTTTATGGTTCCCTGGGGTTGGAAGGTGGTGTCGCCATAACTTCCCCTGATTTCGTTCCAATCTCTGGTGGCCAGGATATCAAAGAGAGTGCTGTCAATAATTCCTCTGTTGTTTTTTCGGTTTTCGTACCATTTGAATTCTTCATAGCTAAGTGAAGAATCCTTTATCCTTTTTTGGTAGAGTTTCATCCAGTATTCATCTCCAACACCCCTGAGTATGGACTCTTCACTGTTTTTCATTTCTTTAAAGCTATTTATGGCTTTTCTATGATTTTTCAGGCCATATATAACAAAATCTATGTCAGATTGGTCGGGGTCGTAGAGGGCGGGTAGAATTGATCCTGATATTCCCATGTTAGCATAGGGAATTTCAGCATTATCATGGAAGGTGTTGGCCACATCGGCCACTTTTTTAAGCAGCCCGTCCAATGAATGGGTGTTCATTATCTCTTTAAGACGGTCGTCAGGGTGTAATATTTTTGATACTTTTTCTAGGGGTACTCCCATCATGGGTACCCCGGTTATATCACAATTAAATAGGTAATCTGGAAAATTATGGTTTAAAAAGTTATAAGCCTCTTTTGAATCTACTTTAGAATATCGGGCACTGTTTATTGACCTTTCGCCTTCTGGATCAGGAATGTATCTTAAGAATGATATGATCCTGTCTTCCGGGTGGAGATAATTGGTGGTTGCAAAGAAAAGATCGTCTTTGGTATGTATAAAATCTCTGGGTCTCACTCTCATGGATTAATTTAATTGCAGGCAACATTATTAAATATGATAGTTTCAAGACTTATACCCGGCCAGGACCTTAAAAGAGGCATTGAAGATACAGTAAAAAACGAGGCTTTAAATTCCGGTATAATCATTTGCATAATTGGAAGCCTGAATAAAGCGGTTTTGAGGATGTCAAATCTGGATAAAAGAGTATTCCACGGAAATTTTGAGATAGTATCTCTGAAGGCTAAAATTTGATAAATTAATAATTAAAATTAAATTTAGAATAATCAAACTATAATAAAGATTGAATTTAGAATAAATTAATAAATTTCAAATAATTAAACCGATTTAAAATTCATAATTAAAAAATTAATTTATTAAAAGTGAGCTTATGGAGCATCTAAAACTTCAAGACGGCATACTCTACGATGGAAGTCAGATTGAGCCTTTTTGGGCCTTCAGACAGTTTCAAATAAAGGATTCCAGCATTGTAAGCTGGGTAGGTCCTATGGAAATCAAATCAGAGAACCTGATAGATTATGAGGATGTGGGTCTTGAGATCAAGGGAGATGAAATATTACACTTTATAATAGAGCATTTCGACTGCCAGCCGGCTGATATCAGGCTCTGCTACCATCGGCAGCGGCTATTTGTCATGATTATCCAGGATATTCTGGCAGAAATTGGCATTAAAACCCGGAGAAGTGGAGACGACCTTTACTCTAAAGATGGAAACCAGGGAAAACTCACAGTTTCCATAGCCACCTGTTCAGCCAGCAGTATGAAGATACATTTCGCCATAAACCTGGTAAGTGAAGGAACTCCAGATGATGTGGAAGTTGCTGGAATTTTAGAGTGTTTGGAAGGTCTAAAAAATGAAAATATTCCAGATCTAGCAGATGAAGCTTGCCGAAACTACATCATGGAGATATCGTCCATTGAAAAAGACATAACTAAAACAAGGGTATTCTAATGAAAATTGTTATAAACGGAATTCACGCTAATTTAAGGTTTTCTTCCGCACATATGATTCCTAAACACCAATTCTGCGGTGGAATACACGGACATTCCTACCATGTCGATGTGGTGGTGGAAGGGGAGAGATCCGGTAAGTTCGGTTTTGTGGTGGACTTCAAGGAAGTGAAGGGTATTGTGCGCCAGATCTGCTCAAAACTGGATCATAAAGTTCTTCTCCCTCTAAAAAGTGATGAAATTGAATTTAAGAATTTGGAAGGTCCCATTGAGTTTTCCATTGGACTTAAAGAGTACAAATTACCCCCTGAGGATTGCTGTCTGCTCCCTCTGCACTCTACATCGGCGGAAGACCTGGCAGAATTCTTTGCCGAAGAACTTTACAACATTCTTAAAGAGTCAGATGATGAAATTACCAGCGTACAGGTTTGTGTGAATGAAGGAATAGGACAGGGCGCATATTTCGTAAAAGAAGATGATTAAAGATTTCTTTAAGGATTATATGAATTTTTTGGATCATTAAGGATTTATAAGTTTTATAGAGATATTTAAGAGACTATAGCAAGTTTTATAGATTTGTTTAAAGAGACTATGAGAAGTTATAGGGATATTTAAGAGACTATGAGAAGTTATAGAGATTTGTTTAAAGAGACTATAAGAAGTTATAGGGATATTTAAGAGACTATAACAAGTTTTATAGATTATTAAAGGTTTATAAAAAAAAAGTTTATAAAGAGATTATTAAGGGGGTTATATGAAAACTCATATAGGTGAAGTTTTCTCCAGTATTCAGGGAGAAGGTATGCTGCTGGGAAGGAGACAGGTCTTCATAAGGTTTTCAGGCTGTAACCTGAACTGCAACTACTGCGACACCCCCCAAAGCAGGGATCCCCTCTACGGTAATGAAATATCTACTGATGAACTTTTTCAGAGAGTTAAAAAACTTATAACCCCTGATTTTCATTCTATTTCATTAACCGGTGGCGAACCACTCTTACATGCCGATTTTATAAAAAATTTTTTGAGAAAATATAGTTTTGATGCTTTATTAGAAACAAACGGTGCATTACCCCATGAATTAGATAAAATAGTGAATTTAATAAAATATGCGTCGGTAGATATAAAATTACCAGAACACCATGCAGTTCCTGCTGTTGATGATCTTACTCGCTGGACCGATCTTTTTAAGATTGAACTTCAATCCATAAACCTATTAATAGAGGAGGGAATAAATAGTTACTGTAAGATAATTGTGTTACCATCCACAAAGGTGAACACGGTGAGTTTTATAGCCTCAAAGATAGCTGATGAAGTTAACGACGCTTCAAAATTGTCTATGGTTATTCAACCGGTAAGTCCTCTTCAATCATGGGAGGAACACGGCAATAAATTGTTTGAAATTTCTGAAAAAGCCGGTGAATATCTGGACGTACTTACCATACCACAAATTCATAAACTTCTAAATATAAGATAAGGAGCTACTTACCATACCACAAATTCATAACTTCTAAAAATAAGA
>JADGNH010000089.1 GCA_017883605.1 Methanobacteriaceae archaeon | reverse complement strand
CTTTAAAAACTCCATAAAAATAAAAATTACTTAATTTAGGATAAAATATGCAGATATACCACTTTAATTGTATATATACGCTGATGTATCACTTTAATTATACAAAATTGCATTATTTTATAGAATTTCAGAGGATTTCTTCTAAAACAAAATTTTAAGAGTTCAATATGGAATTTACAGCATATAACTCAAATATCTATTATTTCTGAAGCTAATAATTATATAAAAAGTGTTTTTAAGGGAATTTAGACACGGATCTGGGGGTAAAAATTGGAAAGAGATTATATTTATCATGATTAACAGATCTTTATCATGATACAGATCAATTAAAAATAATTTGTATAACCTTCTGATAAATTTATCTGGTGGACATAAACAGTGAGATTGAGTAACAAAGTATTAATATTAATTTTGGTGGGTTTCCTGGCGATTTCTGGAATTTTTGTAGCTGGTAATATCCTTGCAAATTCTTTCTCTTCTCAATTGACCGGTTTTTCTTCTCAATCAGCTAGTTCTACAGTTTACATTGAAAATGGAGTTTCAGGTGCAGTTACATTGACAGATCCATAACTCAAAAAAACAGTAATTATTGATATTAGTTATTATCCTCTGGACACCGGTTCAGGAGTTGTTGTTACCAATGATGGTTATATAATAACCGCATTTCATGTTATAGCTGATCCTCAGACTCTGAAAAATCAAAAAATACTCAAAAAAATGGATGATAGTGATATAAAACAGTATATAGAACAAGCAGCCGTAGCATATTATTTATCAAAGTATAATTCGCAATTAGGAGTGGAACTGCTAAATAATAATACTAGTGTTAACGGGCCTAATTTACAAACGGAACAGAATATGGGGGTTTTAACTGATTTATTAATTGAAAAAAACTTGATAAGTACAAATTCATATAAACAGGTTATAAAAGTCAAATTTCCAGCATCTCTGGGCATTGCTAATAATCCGCTTAACGCTGAATTGGTTGATGTTGGAGATCCTAACACTGATGAGGATGTTGCTCTCCTAAAGATTAATCCCGGTAACAAAAATCTACCAGCCCTTGCCATAAGTTCGCAAAAACCAACAATCAACGAAAATGTCCGTATATATGGTTATCCAGCTAATGCAAGTGGGGTGCAGTCTCAAACAAACCAATCACTAACACCATCAACAACGTCAGGTTCTGTAATAGCCAAAACACTAAATTCTTTAGGCACAGCCTATTATGAGACAAATGCACCTACAGCTGAAGGTTATAGTGGAGGCCCCGTTTTAAACGCCCGAAATGGGGTGATGGGTATTGTAATCTACGGAGTTGAAACCAGAAAACATTTTACCCAACAAATAGGATCACAATCCAGCGTCTTCTTATCTTCAGAATATTTAATACAAATATGCAAAAAAAACAATGTTGCTATTACTGTTATTTAGGTTAAAAACCGGTAAGCACTGAATAGACTATAATTTGTAAAAGACCTTATAGACTATAAATTTGTAAAAAACGATTAGGCCTATAATTTGTAAAAGACCTTATAGATCTTTTTTTTTAATTATAAACACTTTCAAATCTTCTTTCCAATTTATAAATATCCGATTACTCTACAATGACCAACAAAGTTTTAATTTTTATCTTTTCCTTTTTCTCTATGATTTTTTCTATCTCTTCCAGATGTTTCCTGATCTCATGATTTTTAATATCTCTTATGGTGCCACTGGATTCAGCTAGGTTTACATGGGGCTCCGGGTTCATTTCGTAGTGAATTTCACCTTTATAATGAAAATTTTGTATAATGCCCAGTTCAACCAGTAATTTTAGATTTTCATGTACCGTGGAACGGCTTACATTCGGGTGTGTGGCTTTCATAGCTTTGTATATTTCATTAAATGAGGGATGAGTGTTTTTTAATTCTTCCAGTTTCCTGGTTAATTCCAGCCGTTGTGGTGTGATTTTAATTTTCTTTTCCTTTAATTTCCTTTCCATAAAATATTAATTAATTCTAATTGAATAAAAAGTTATCGAAGAAAAACTTATATAGAACTAAGTTCTATATAGAACTAATAATTAATTTAGGAAATGATCAATAGGAATTTAAATCAAATATGGGGGTTGATACTTTTGAAAGATAAAAAACTTACAACTAATCAGGGGGTCCCGGTTACCGACAATCAAAATTCGATTACTGTAGGTGAACGTGGACCCGTTTTACTGCAGGATGTGCATTTAATTGAGAAGCTCGCAAACTTTGATCGGGAGAGGATCCCGGAGCGTGTTGTTCATGCCCGGGGGGCTGGTGCGCATGGATACTTCCAGGTTAAAAACAGTATGGAAAAGTACACTAAAGCCAAATTTCTTCAGGATCCTGATAAGCAGACTCCAGTTTTCGTCCGCTTCTCGACAGTAGTGGGTGCCAGGGGTTCAGCAGACACGGTCAGGGATCCTAGAGGTTTTGCTGTAAAGTTTTACACAGAAGAGGGAAATTACGATCTGGTGGGTAACAATCTACCGGTTTTTTTTATTAGAGATGCCATCAAATTCCCTGATATGGTGCATGCCTTTAAACCTGCACCGGATACTAATATACCAACCAGTTCATCGGCAAACAGTCGTTTCTGGGACTTCATTTCCTTAACTCCAGAATCAACTCACATGATAACCTGGCTTTTCTCTGACCGGGGTACAGTTAAAAGCTATCGGAAAATGGAAGGTTTTGGTGTAAACACCTATAAGTGGGTGAATAAAGAAGGAAAAGCAGTCTATATTAAGTATCACTGGAAACCAAAGTTAGGAGTAGAAACCATAGATCGGCATGAAGCAAACCGCCTGGCTGGAGAAGACCCGGACATCGCCACCAGGGACCTTTATGAAACCATTGCATCAGGAGGGACAGTGGAATATGAACTGAATGTTCAGATGATGGAAATCAGTGAAGAATTTAATCAAAGCTTTGATCCCCTGGATCCCACCAAGACCTGGCCTGAGGACAGGTTCCCCCTAATGCCGGTGGGAAAGATGGTGCTTAACCGCAACCCAGAAAATTACTTTGCTGAAGTAGAACAAGCCGCTTTCTCTCCGTCATCAATCGTGCCTGGAATCGATCTTTCAGCGGATAAACTTCTACAGGGTAGGGCATTCTCCTATGCCGACACACAGAGATATCGGGTGGGACCTAATTATCTACAATTACCAATCAACCGCCCCTTAGCGGAGGTCAACAATAATCAACGTGACGGGCCAATGCAATATGCCCCGTATGGAGGGGGCACTGTTAATTATGAACCAAACACATTGGCCGATGGAATGCCTTCTGAGGCACCAACATCGCCCACGGAAGAACAGCGTGTTGAAGGGGTTATAACTCGCCAAAAAATTAATTTAACCAATGATTTTGAGCAGGCGGGAGATAAATACCGTTCTCTTGGAAAAATTGACCAGGAGCATCTGGTTGACAATATAGCTGACTCCCTGAGAAATGCAGATGAACCAATACAAACGCGAATGCTTAATAATTTATCCAAAACTGACTCAGAGTTAGAAAAACGTGTGGAAAACGGACTGGGACTTTAATAGGTATGGTTGGGACATTTCTATACCTAAATTTTTAAGATTTGGAGGTATCCACTATGGTAAGGGTAAAAGTGGCCTGGGGAATTACCGGCGCCGGTGATAAAATATTGGAAACTATCAAAGTTATGAAAAAAATAAAAAAAGAGTACCAGGACCAGGTGGATATAGAAGTTTTTATCTCAAAATCTGGAGACCAGGTTGTGAAATATTATGGGATATCCAATGAATTAGAAACAAATTTTGATAAGATTTGGGTTGAGATAAATGCCAATGCACCCTTTTTAGCAGGTAATATCCAGTTAGGTAAGTATGAATTCATGTTAATCGCACCCGCTACCTCCAACCCCGTGGCCAAAATATCCGTGAGAATGGGAGACACCCTGATTTCTAATGCAGCGATTATGGGCCAAAAAGCAGATGTTCCCATTTATATAATGCCCTCTGATTACGAGGAAGGAGTTACTATTACCAAACTCCCTGATGGAAAGGATTTGAAAATTACCATAAGAAAAGAAGACGTTGAACATGTCCAAAGACTGTCTAAAATGTATGAAACCTTCATATTAAAAGAACCTGAAGATGTTGAAAAAGTATTCGCTAAATATTTTAAATAATTTGACTTTATAAATTGTTATTTGACTTAGGGTCATTAGTAATCGTATTTTATAAATTTGCTATTTTGACTTAGGTTCATTAATAAATTTGACTTAAAAAAAAATGAGGTGTGTTACTATGAAAAAAACCATGGAAAATCTAATAAAAGCTTTTATTGGTGAAAGTCAGGCAAGAAATCGATATACCCTGTATGCAAAGGCTGCAAAAAAAGAGGGATATGAACAGCTTTCTGAAATCTTCCTTAACACCGCGGAAAATGAAAGGGAACATGCTAAATGGGCAATGAGGATGATCAACGGGTTAAAAGAAATAGAGGAAGTTCCAGAAGAAATCACAGTGGAAGCAGGAGCTTCAACAGTTCTGGGAACCACGGTCGAAAATCTTAAAGATACAATCGCTGGCGAACATCACGAAACTACTGAAATGTACCCTGAATTTGCAGATTTAGCTGAAGAGGAAGGTTTAAAGGAGATTGCTGACAGATTAAGGTCCATAGGCCGAGTAGAAGAGCATCATGAGAAAAGATTTACTCAAATTTTAAAGGAAATAGAAGCCGGTACGGTATTCAAAAAAGATAAAGAAGTTGAATGGGTTTGCAGAAAATGTGGATATATACACGTGGGAATGGAGCCTCCAGAAAAATGTCCTTCCTGTGATCATCCCCCAAAATACTTCCAAATTGAATGTGAGGAATACTAACTCCTTTTTTTTAAAATTTTCAATAAATACTTAAATTTTTATTTTTTTTATTCACCATTCGGAGCTTAATTCATCAACTTTTTTTATTCCACACAAAAATATATTCATCACTTCACTATTTTGCCAATAAAATTAAGTCCCAATGACGTATTGTATCCTTATTGGACGAAGTTGAATTCGTCATACTAATTACAGAAAACTTTTTTTATCTTAAAAATTTATTAAGAAGTTCACCTCAAAATAAAAAAGAACACCAACTCTTTAGATAGGCTAAAAAGTCTTATCTAGCTGTTATTTTTCTGGTGTTATTAAAACTTTTAATTTTTTTCTTCTTGAAGTCTCTCCTTTCATGAATATATAGAATGGGCGGTTTTCTTTTATCTTTTCAATGTTTAATGGATGTAAAAGAGATTTGAATGATTCTGCCACATCGTTAAGTTTAATTTTTTGTTTTTTGAGTAGTGGCATTACTATTCCATTTAAAACAGCCAAATCTCGGGGTTTTAGTAATTTGGGCTGTAAAGTCATTTTATATGGATCTGTACGTGTTTCAAAGTCTATTATGTGTTTAACCATTTAATCTAATCCTCCAAATAGATATTAAATATAAATAAATAATTTTCATATAAATAATATCAATTTTCTTAAAATAAAATACTCATTAATAATAATTATTTCCCAAAAGAGAATCTTAAATCGATTTTTCTTAAAAATAATTATCATCGAATCAAAAAAATACATGAAAAATCAATTATAGTGAATAAGGTAACTTATTAAAACTTAATATCAGATAAACTTATCATGTGTTCCTTAAACACTCAAAATCACTTTTTCACGAAGTTTAATGAACAATTAGTTAAAACCTTTGGTAATTCATTATAATTTGAAAAAATGGAAAAAAACCAATTAATTCTTATAAAAACCAATTAATTCTTATAAAAACCAATTAATTTCTAATAAATAGTTTGTTACAAGAAGTTAATAAAAGTTTGCTTTTATATACTTCATGAATTTTTCCTTACTGGTGCTATAAACAATAAACAACTAATTATCTATTTACTGTTGCGACAGAAGTTGTTTGAAAACTTATCCTTCCGATGTTTCTAAGATTTAAGACTGGAAGATGCGGATAACAAATTTATTTCACCCATGGCTATGAAAGGGAAGTTTTAGTAAATTAAGACCTCAAATTTAGAAACTTACGAAAGTTTGCCCATGAAATGTGCTGGAATTCCGATAAAAAAGGCGGCTTTGTTTCTAAAGTTTGGGATACTTTCCGAGTGTTTCAAAGAAGAAGTTTGATGAACTTTAATTAAAACATTCTAATGAAAAGAATTAGACCGTGCCTGGTAGATGAATTTGGAAAATATGATGGGCTGAATTTGCAAAAAATCTTCAAAATAGTTGGGTTAAAGCCCCTATCTGTGTGTATTAATACATTTAAATACAATTTAAACTGTAACTTAATTTTAACCTTTTTTTTTATAAGAAATTCATTCTAACTATGAAACCTAATTTATTAATTCTTGAATAAATCATCAATACTTTCTCTGTCAAACAATACCTTCTGCCATTATTTGCTCAGTCCATTATCACCTAATTTGATGCTGTAGATCCATTAATTTTAATATCATTCATCTACATAATTTAATTAAGGGGGTGGTCTTATAAGGCCAACAGAAACATTTAATCTATTGATTACCCTACAGGGGCAAAAAGATGAAAATGCAGGTGAAGAACTGGTGGGAACAGAAGAAATTCAACTCGCACTCCAAAATTATGAAAGAGTGTTGAATATTAAAGAATCTGACTTTCCCAATGTAATTTTAATAGATTTAATTATGGAACCATTAGAAGCAGTTAAAATTATTGCCAATACTCCGACCACTGTAATATCCAAGGTTGTTCCCATTGAAACTGTGGTCAGGACCCGGTTAGATAGCATATTGGAAAAAGTTGCTAATCTTGCTGGTGATAAAGTATCTCCTGGAGATTCATTTAATTTAATATGTGATTTAAGGGGCAGAAAATACATAAAATCAAAGGATGAATTAATGGACAGAACATCAGAAGAATTAATTGAAAAATTTAATTTAAAGGCCGATGGCAAAAGATTCTGATTGGGTGGTGCAGCTGGAAGTTGTTGGTGAAAATACCGGTATCAGTATTCTTAGTCTGGATAAAATTTTGAAAAAAATTCTCATAGAACAAGAAGGAAAAAGAAATTTAAAAAAAATTTAAGAGATTTTCAGTATTCAAGGTTAGATAACTAGAAATTATCGTGCCATTAAGGCAACAAGGCCGCCAATGAACAACATGAATACTGCAAACCAAGCTAACCAATAAACTAAAAATGGAAATATCAGGATGATGATTCCGATAATAATGGCAAGCCCTATCATCGAACCACCACTCGCTTGTTGTGTCTCCCTAATTTCACCTCCTTGTTACATTTTTTAATCCTCTAAACATTTTTTTTGTATAATATAAGTTTTTTATGTAATAATCTATCCAAATAATAGGTCATACTCTGATTCGGTGATAACTCCCTTGTCTTTTAAGAGTTTAGCTAATTTCACTAATTTTTCTAAGCTATCATCAGTTGAAACAGCTTCATCTTCGCGTGCTGGCGGTGCTTCATTTTCTGGCTGTCCCTGATCATCACCTCCCTGATTACTCATTGCTCCCACTGCCATCATTCTTCTTCTGGTTCTTCTTCTAGCTCCTCCACGTCCCATTGGTCCTAAACCTGGCATTTTATAACAAACCTCCAAATTTTAAATTTTTACTTAATAAATGACGTTCCTGAAAATTTCTTACCGCTAATATTTTTTATCTTTCTAATTTATCTGCGAATTCTTCTTCTAGCCCTTCTTCTTCCTCTTCTTAAAGTGCCTCTTGGCATTTTAAAATCCTCCTGAAGATTGTATCAGATTGCAGTTTCCGATTTTAA
>JADGNH010000088.1 GCA_017883605.1 Methanobacteriaceae archaeon | reverse complement strand
GGGATTTTATCATGTTTAACTGCAGATCACGTACCGGGTTGAAAGAATCAGCCCCTATATCTTCTAATAACTTTGCAGAGGCAGGGTTACCGTGTCCGCAGTGTGCTGATACTTTAAAATGCATATTCTGGGGAATTTCTCTATCCTGGCGCATTTTATTCAGAGCCCATAGGAGTCCTTCATCATAAACCACTATGCCTCGAATTCCCAGATTTGCAGCCCTTTTAACATCCTCTAAAGCGTATAAAAGGTTTTCATATCCTCTTAAACGGTAGCCTATTCTGGCCCCTTCCTTAGTGTGGGCCGAAGCGCTGGTGTCGTAGGTGGCTCTGGGGCCTACACTTAAAAAGAGCTCTATTTTAGCATCCCTGGCCATTTCTGCCATTTCTTCTATTTCTGAATCAGTTAAAAGCATTATGCCTTTGGTCTGGGTGATCCGGTGTACCTGGACCCCGTACTCATTGGTGGCCTCCAAAAGTGCGGCCATTGCCTCTGGTTTCTGGATTCCAGGCACTTCAAACCGGTACTGCGCACCGTCGGGAAATCTTTTTTCAGACTCATTTAATATCTGATTATTCCCTTTTATCCCTATACCTTCAAGAAAATCTTGAGTTCTCATAAAATCACATTTAAAACTTTAGATTGGACTTTTTAATCATTAAATTTTTTTTAAATTATTTTTATATATTCATTTTATTCCTTATTTTATTATCTTCATTTTATTCTTCATTTTCCGAATTTCATTTTTTTTAATTATCCATTTACATTTTTTTCCAAAATTATTTTTATGTGATATTAGTTTAGTCAATTGTTGATTAATTCTAAATCAAAATTTATTTAATTCGAGATTTAGGGTATTCATAAACTTTTCCATATTATCATAAGATTCCAGATCATCCACCATCTCCAGAATTTCTAAGTCAAATTCTGGATTCAAATCCTGGAATTTCCTTATAATATCCTCTTTTTTAAGGGGATTTTCAGGCTCACCCCGAGCCAAATCTAATTTTTTTTCAAATACTTTTTTTTTGGCCTTTATTATAACCTGTGCAGGTCTTTTATAGGGATAAAGAGCATCAAGAACTTCATCATATTCTATGAAGACTTTTCTGGATATATCTTCAATTTCTTGATCTAAATGAATGTCATCCAATTTTAGATCCTGGTTTAAAACCGCAATTGCCAGTGATGCAGGCAGGCTCTGCCTGAGGGCCTCGCTGGTGGAAGGATGATAATTATTATGTTCAGCAGCGATTCTGTAAGTTTTAACCGTTATTTCCCTGATATCCTCTTTCTTAAGCCCTTCAACTTTGGTTATATGAAGTAATGCATCTACACTGGAATGGATATGCCTGCAAACAGGATATATCTTAAAATAAACATCTGCTATATGGAATTTTTCCCTATCTGGAGTTGGAACTGCGTTAGGAACAGCGACACCACTCATTGCAGAGAAAAATCCTTCATCACCCTCCAGAATTGTTTGGGCTCCACTGAAACCTTCTTTTGCCAGCAAAGCAGATAGAACACCAGATTGAGCGGCTTTTCCTGGATGAAGGTGCTTAGCCATGGCACCGGAGTGGTCTGACTCTAAAAGCCCCGCTGCCTGGGTTCCGGCAAGACCCAATGCGTCAGTTACCTGCTTTTCATTTAGCCCCAGAGCTTTAGAAGCTGCAGCTCCAGCTCCAAATGTTCCACAGGTTCCTGTGGTGTGAAAACCTCTTCTGCGGTGTTCAGGATTCATCAAGATACCCAGGATAATAGCCACCTGATACCCCACCACCATAGATTTAATAAATTCTTTCCCACTTTTTTGGTATGTTTCGCAGATGGCTAACGCAGCCGGTATAACACAGGCTCCGGGATGGAGCTGGGCCAGTCTGTGCCCATCGTCCAGATCAAGGGAGTGAGCAAATATTCCATTGGCTAGACTGGCCTCCAGTGCACTGGCCTTTTTAGAACCGATAACTGTTGAATCACCACCATCTTTTATGATGCTCTTTATGGATTTACCGCTTCTAGTCTGGGATCCCCTCAAAGCTACCCCCAGAAAATCTATAAAACAGAGCTTAGCCTTATCTACAGCCTTTCCTGGAAGTTGGTGGTATCCTGTGGAGATGATGAGGTTGGTTAAATCTGGGGTGATCATTATTCCTACTACGATAGTTGTTTGAATAAACCTTTCCATTAAAATGATGGTTGTTTAAATAAACATTCAAAAATAAAAAAGGATTAAATTAAACATTCAAAAATAAAAAAGGATTAAATTTAACCTTCAAAAATCAAAAATGATTAAATTAAACCTTTAAAAATGAAAATTAATCTAAAGAGGATTAAAAAAAAATCTGAATTTAGTCTCTAACTAGGGGTTTGCTCAGGTGTCTTCGGGCAGAGGGAGGAACCTCGTAAAAACCTTTTTTTATATTTCTTTTTAATTCAAAAAAATTTTTAGTACCCTTTCTGAGTTTTCGACCGCACTTTATACATTTATAGCCTTTACCTTTTCCAGCAGACTTCATGCGTTTTCCACATTTGCATAGAGGGTTTTTAGTTTGGTAAACTTTTTCCAGGTCCAGGATCTCGATTTTTTCCAGGTTCAAGGTTCCTTTCTCCCCGATCCCCCCATAAACTCTTAAGTCATCTCCTCTTCTCAATTCCTTTATTATATTCCTGAATTCCTTAGTGGGCTCATATGCTGCGCATTCAACACTTCCAGAGCCATCATCCAGGCTAAAAATCACATGACCCCCCATTATGATGTGGGGAGGTTCTTTTACTATCCCTCTTACTATGTAACACTTGAATCTCTCCATCTGGGAAATGTTCTCAGCCTTAAGCAGATGCAGGTCTGTGTGCTGGTTAGTCACGAAAACTGCCGATCTTTCTACTGGTTCATAGCTTTTTATCATTTCATGAGCTTTTAGAACAGCATCTGGGCTCTCCCCTCTTATCCCATACAGGATGGGGCAGGGTGTGTGGGGTTCTATTGTAATATAATCCCCATCCACGTTGTCAAAGGTTTGGGGATAGGTTTTTCCATCCATTTTCTCTACAGATTCCCGGTCTATTTTTCTCTTTTTCCCGTAATTCTCAGGAGTTCTGTAGGCCAGAAGTTCATAGGTTTTATCTTTCAAGGGGCATCCTATGGCTGCTAAAGCCCCGATTATCCCTCTGCCAATTTTAAATTTGTATATTTCAGCACCAATCTCCTCTGCAAGTTTCTGGGTTTCATCTATGGAAACGATGTTTCGTATGGTTTTCAGGGAGAAGGCTTCAAGTTCGGGCGTGATTTTGCCCTGGTAAAATACCACTCCGGGGTTGGTGTTTTCATGTTCTAACTCAGAGAGCTCCTCCACCCGATCTAGAATAAATTTTTTCGCCTTTCCGTATTCTGTTTTTGATTTGAGATTTAATTTAAAGGATACTGCACCATTCCCTCTTGTTTTAAACCTTGCAAAGGGGTTGAGACGTATCAGTCGAGGATATCCTTCTGTCTGGAAACCGTAATCTTTAAGTTCATCCATTATAACACTACCTATATAGGTGGTGCACATTCCTTCACTGGAATCTGTGTCATCGATACCCACATATAATAAATGATTCATAGTTTCACTGTAAATATTCATAGTTTCACTTAAACATAATTTCTTTATTGCACATATTATTACCAGGTGGTTCCATGCACAGATCGGGTATCCCCATGCACAGAGATAATTTCTTAACTCAGATAAATGAACTTCTATCTAATCATGGTTTTGAAACTTCTAATATTTATGATAGAAGTTGTTTTGATATGGTAGCCCGCCGTGGTTTACTGCTCCTTTTGCTCAAGGTTTTAATCAATGTGGACGGTTTCAGCGGAGAACAGGCTCAGGAGATAAAAAAGTTATCCCAGACCTTCCTGGCATCTCCACTTATAGTGGGGGTTAAATCGAAAAATGAGATACTGGAAGAGGATGTGGTCTATGAAAGGCACGGAATACCAGTAATAGCTCCCGAAACCCTGCGTGACATAGTGGTTGATGAGGTCTACCCGGAGGTTTTTGCAGACCGGGGTGGATACTACGTACAGATGGATGGAAACATCATTAAAGAGGTCCGGGAAAGGGAAAACCTTTCCTTAAAGGAATTGGCTGATGTAGCCCATGTATCCCGGGAGACCATCTATAAGTATGAAAGAGGTATGGTTCGGGCCTTCCCAGAAACGGCTATGATACTGGAAAATATCCTCAAAATGAAGATAACGTTATCCATTAATTTATTTGAAGTTCCAAAGCCTGAAGTTAGCAATATTCCTGATAATCAGGAAAAACCCACTGAAATGGAGCCTAAAGAGCTAGTAAAACTGGGTTTTGGAGTAATTAATACCCACAAAACGCCTTTTGATGCAATTGCCAAGACCGATATTATTCTTTCTTCTAAGGATGAAAACGCATTTATAACCAATATGGAAAAGAAAAGGAATTATCAGGTTTTAAAGAAAATGGCCTTAAATGTTAAGGACCTTTCTGATATTACCGGTAAGGACGCTGTTTTTATAATGGGCAGCAAACGAAATATAGAGAGCATAGAGGGAATACCAGTGGTTCACACCTCTGAAATTGTTGAAATGGAAAGTTCAACTGATTTTTTAAGAGTCTTGAAAGAGAGAAAGGAATGTAATTGAAACTGAAACTTTTAGAAAAGTTTCATCAAAACTACTTTTTTTAGAAAAAGTTTCATCAAAACTACTTTGAAAAAAGAGAATCAAAGCTAATTTTATTTCTAAACTTTAGGGAATTATTCATCGAACTTTAGGGAAATAAAATATAATTTTTTTCAGGGAATCAATTACTTGTGATAAACTCATTTTTTATTGAATCAATTTACTCGTGATCACTTAAAAGAAAGTAAATTAAAGGTTTCCTGAGCTTCTTCCTCAGATGCAATCCCTAAAGCTACCATATCCACATAATCCAAGGTTTTAAGGTAATTAAATGCTTCATCAGGTTTTAATATCCCTGCAGCCATTATTTTTTTGGCTATAACAGTTTTATTCAGTTTTATGATCATCTCCCTTATTTCAGCACGTTTATCTGCCCCGTAAGTATCACAATCCATAAGGTAACCCAGTGGATTTACGGGAAACATATAGATCTGGAATAAATCCAGTACAGGTGATTCTAAAAGCTTTCTGGTGGTTCTGAAGGGCAGGTGAGTTACCAACCCTGCAACTGCTTTTTTATCTTCTATGAGTTTTAGGTTTCTTTCCATAAAATTCCAGTCATGTCTGTCGGTAATAACTGCGTGAAGCAACATGGAACTGGCTCCAAGTTCAGAAAGAAGTTTTATATCTTCTTCTTCATGATCAGGACGAACCGTGCCCACAATATCAATTACACAGCCCTCATCCTGAGCCCATTCTAAAGCCTTTACCACCGGGGGGTAGGGGATCAGCTGGATTCCTTTAACACCCATATTATAGGATCTTCTTATTATTTTAAGGATGTTTTCGGGTTGGTTGTAGAGATCAAGTTGATAAAGCCTTGATCTGTGCCCGAACTGGGATGCTCCAATAAAGGGAGAGGTTCCCAGGAGAGTTCTGGTTATTTCTCTTCCACAAACTTCTATACTACCTTCAAACATTTTCAACCTGTACTTTTAAAAACATTTCATCTATGCTTTAAACTTCCAACATAATACTTCAAACATTAATACCAATTTATTCAACCTTTCGAGCGACTACTGCTGTGCCGTAGACCAATATCTCTTGCATTATATCTGAAATATCGTTTGAATCGAAACGTGCGCTTATTATTGCGTTAGCACCCATTTCCTCGGCGTGGTTTATCACCCTTTCTATGGCTTCGTCCCGGGAATGGGCCATCATCTGCACGTATTCTTTTATTTCTCCCCCAAACATGGAGCGTATTCCGGCACCTATCTGTCCGCCAACACCTCTACTGCGCACGGTAAGCCCATACACAAATCCTTTGGTTTCCAAAATTTCATACCCTGGCACGTAATTTGAACTTACTATTATAAACTCATCGATGGCAACCATAAAAAAACACCTCTTTTTTTTAAACTTGCATATTATATAGATTACAAGGCAATAATTTAAACTTATTTAGGAAGGAAATAAAAATTTTTAGAAAGACAATAAATTTAAAGTTATTCCATTAATAAATATTAATAGATGAAAATGTTGAAATGGTGAGAAAATGGATGAAAAGAAGGTACTTATCGCTGATCAGATAAATGAAAAAGGAATTGATGAACTCAGAGAAGTTGCAGAAGTGACTGTTCAGACCGATATCACCAATGAAGAGCTTATAACTGTTATTGGAGATTTTGATGCCATTGTGGTAAGGAGCAGAACCAAAGTAACCCGGGAAGTTATAGAGGCTGCCGGCCAGCTCAAAATAATTGCCAGGGCTGGTGTGGGTGTAGACAACGTAGATGTAGTGGCGGCCACGGAAAGGGGGGTCATGGTGATAAATGCACCTGAATCTACTTCTGTTACTGTGGCGGAGCATACTATGGGTATTATACTCTCTTTGGCCCGTAAAATCTCTATCGCCGATAAATCTGTGAAGGAAGGACGCTGGGAGAAGAGTAAATTCATGGGAATGGAGCTCAATGGCAAAACTCTGGGGATCATCGGCATGGGAAGGATAGGAAGCCAGGTTGTCATCCGTTCCAAAGCATTCGGTATGGATATCATAGTACACGACCCATACATAACCGCCGAAGTTGCCTCAAAGCTTGGTGTGAGGGTGGTTGACCGGAATACCTTACTCAAAAATGCTGATGTAATAACCATTCACGTTCCCCTTACACCCGAGACCAAACATTCCATAGCTAAACCAGAATTTGATCTGATGAAGGAAAACGCCTTTATAGTGAACTGTGCCCGGGGAGGTATCATAAATGAGGATGATCTATACCAGGCACTTTCTGAGGGCAATATAAGTGGGGCAGGGCTGGATGTATTTGAGGAAGAGCCACCAAAGGGCAGTTTACTCCTTGAACTGGACAACCTAGTGGCTACACCCCACATAGGTGCTTCTACAAAAGAAGCACAGCGTGATGCAGCTATAATAGTCGCTAAAGAAATAAAAACAGTCTTCGAAGGCGGTTCCCCTAAAAACGTGATTAATATGCCGGTTCTGGATCCTGAGACTTTTCAGATCATGAAACCATACTTCCAACTCATGGAAAAGCTGGGTAAATTCCTGATACAAACGGCTAAGGGCAACATTAATGAAATTGATGTAACTTACTGTGGGGAACTGGCGGAATTCCCTAAACTGGACATACTGACCAGGATGATTCTACAGGAAATTTTAAATCCCATACTAACCGAGCCAGTGAACCTGGTAAATGCCCTGGCCGTTGCAGAAAACAGGGGTATTGTGGTAGTTGAAGGCAAAAGATGCGATGTTAAAGGATATGATAGCCTTGTGAGGGTTGAAATGCGTTCAGAAGACAACGAGATCAGTATTGAAGGAATATCTGTCCCTGAGCCCAGAATAATCGTAGTCAACGGTTATAAGGTAGACGTAGAAACAGAGGGAACCATGTTAATTTCCACCTATAAGGATATACCGGGAATAATAGGGGCTATAGGCACCAAATTAGGTGAACATGGTATAAATATTGCTAAGATGCAGGTGGGAAGAAAAGAAATGGGTGGAGAAGCAGTAATGGTCCTAAAAGTAGATCAAGACGTGCCAGAAAGTGTAGTTGAGGAAATTAAAAAATTAGAAGACGTAAATGATACCGTGGCGGTGAATTTGTAGAAGATTTTTTTATTCTCTTCTTAATTCTTCTATTCCTTTTTTTTATTCCTTTTCTTAATTTTTCTATTCCTTTTTCTTTAATTCTTTTTATTTTTCTTTAA
>JADGNH010000087.1 GCA_017883605.1 Methanobacteriaceae archaeon | reverse complement strand
GCATACTTTGGTGTTCCCATCACCAATTATTTCGGATGGTTCCTGGTCACCTTCATATTCTTCCAGATATTCGCCCTATACCTCTATAAATATGACAGGATAGATAGCCAGAAAGTTACAATTTTATCCAGCAAAGCTTATTGGATAGAAGTAATTGCGGTTTATGGCATCCAGGCCATGTATTTAATACTTAGTCCCTTCTCGTTACCCATTCCCAATGATATTATTACGTCAATGGCTTTGATTGCTGTTTTTACAATGATGTTTGTAACAATTATTTCTCTAATCACCATTGCCAATAACCGTGATTTAAGCAGGTAGATCTGGAATACCAGAATATAGGGTTAAGAGATGTTTTTAGTTCTTTTTAAGTAAAGAATTTAATATTACAAATTATTTCTATGAATTTAACCAACCTGGAAACCTCTCATGGAAATGGATCCGTGCTGGAATCCTTCGTAAGTGAATTTTAGTGGTTCATCCTCCCCCTGTAAGGCGATTACATATATAAGGGGCAAATAGTGGTCCAGAGTGGGTATAGCATAGGAAGCTGCCGTGCCCATGTTTTCAAAGTGGATCAGATCTTCGTGATTCCCCCTTAAAAGGTTGAATTTGACTTTTTCATCAAATTCAAGAGCCCAGTCAAAGGGCTGGGCATCGATATTATAATCGATCATCTGGAGATTGTGCACCAGGTTACCGCTCCCTATAATCAAAACTCCTTTTTCCCTTAATCCTACCAGTTCCGAAGCCAGTTGATAATGGTAATCCAAGGATTTTGGGTGCCAATCATTGAAAGAATAGTCTAAGCTCATTTCAAATACAGGTATATCGGCCTCAGGATACATATGCTTTAAAACAGCCCAAGAAGCGTGATCCAGACCCCAATCTTTGTTACATTCAATTTTAGCCTTTATTGTTGATTTTATTGCTGATTCAGCATAATTAGAGGCACCGGGACTGGGATAGTTCACCTGATACAGTTCTTCAGGAAATCCATAAAAATCGTGGATAGTCCTTGGTTTATCCATGCAGGTAACGTAGCTTCCATCAGTTAACCAATGGGCTGAAATAACCATTATTGCCTGGGGTTCTGGCAGGTTTCTGCCAAGCTCTCTCAAACTTCTGGTGAAGTCGTTTTTGAGGATGATGTTCATGGGTGAGCCATGTCCGATAAAAAGCGCCGGCATCTTTTCGGTGTAATGGCCCGGTTCCTGTTTAATATCCAGGCCACTATCAATCTTCATCATGGTTTTTATCCCTCAAAATTTACCATTTTTATTTTTCCATTGGTCTGGTGGTAAAATGGTTTCAATCACATCCCAGTGTTCAGCCATCTTGCCATTTTCCACCCGGAACAGATCGTAGAATGCAACGTGTTCTCCCCCAAATTCACCTACACTGGCGGCCAGTACAAAATTTCCTTCACCCAAGATCATGCTGTTTTTGGTAAATTTCATTTCTTTACCCTGTTTGGCCATTTCTTCCAGACCCTTAAGGAGCCCTGAAAGCCCATCAGCAAATCTGGGGTTATGTTGAATATAGTGATCATCACCAAAAAAACTGGACATTTTATCATAATCACCACCAATAAATACGTCTTCAACCAATTTCTTGAGTAGTGCCTTATTAACTTCGGTTTTATCCAGATCTGTTATTTCTGTAGGTCCATCTATCATGGGGTGGCCGCTGACTGTTTCTTTTATTTCCTCCTGGCTGTTAGACCAGTGTTCTACTATTTTCCCATCTTCAAATCGGAAAATATCAAAGACTATCAATGGACCAGTGAATTCAGCAGTATATTCACTGTGTAAAATAATAAAATCCCCATCTTCAATTGCCCTTACAATATTTAGCTTAATTTCCATCTGCTGTAGCTGGTCAAAAAATTCTAATAAAGCATATTTACCGTTTGGAATTGTGGGATAATGCGGAACATATTCTCCTGCAACCCATTCTTGGATAGCCCTTCTATCACCAGTTTCAAAGCTCTTCAAAACTGCTATTGCCTTTTCTTTTTTAGTTTTTTCCATAAATTCATCCCCCCTCAGTTAATATTATGTATTTTTAAATATTAAAATTACATGCTTCGTGAATAAATTCCTTAAACGGGCTTAGAAAAATAAATAAAAGAAATTAATTATATTAATTATAAATACCCTGAATCAATCAAGGTTTTTTATTTTTTTCTGCCAGGGCCACCACCGTTTCAATTCTCCTCATTCGGGTATCAGTACGCTTGGCACTGGCAATCCACCATAGTATTTGCTTTTTAGGTGAATCACTGAAGGTCTTAAAATGTTTTAGAGCAGTTTCATTCGCTTCCAATGCTGTTTTCAGATCCTCAGGAATTTTTAAATCTTCAATATCATCCAGAACATTCCAGGAACCATCTTCTTTCGAGGCCTCCACCTTTTCCAGTCCAGCAGAGGTCATCTTACCACTTTTCATAAGCCTTTCAACCCGTTCTTTGTTGGATTTGGACCAGGTGCTTCCTGATTTTCGGGGAGTGAATACCTGCATATAACGTTTTTCATCCAGGGCATTCACTTTACTGTCAATCCAGCCGAAACTAAGCGCTTCTTCCACTGCTTCCTCGTAAGTCACACAGGGTTCATCTGTTCCCTTTTTATAATAAATAAGCCAGATTCCCGGGGAAGAAGTATGATTTTTTTCTAGCCACCGGCGCCATCCCTGACGGTCGCGGGCGTAATATTGCTCAAATTGATCTGGGTTAGTTCTAACCATGTTCATAATATATGTGGCTTATATTATTTAGCCTCAGCGTCAGTTCTTTTAGTTCATTATATCAGTTTATAGCTATGATGCCAGTTTATAGCCCCTCATAATGTCAGTTATAGTCCTATATCGGATCTTATAAATCAGTCCAGAATTAATATATAAAGAAATCTGTGCATACTGGATGAAATCTTCAAAAAAAGTATAATAACGGACCTGGGGGGATTTGAACCCCCGACCTTGGGATCCGAAGTCCCACGTCATATTCCTGGCTAGACTACAGGCCCATTCAACTTTAAAAAGGTTGATAAAGAATGATCTTTAAACTATATGTTTTTTATTATAATAACTATATCGAAAAAAGGACGGTTCCATCAGTCTGAAAAGAAAAATATTTTATAGAAGGGGATTAGAATAGTTACCAGAATTAAAGAGGGGGAGGGATAATGAATAATAAGATGTTTCTATTTTTAGGTTTTTTGATGGTTGTGGCTGTGGTTTCAGTTTCCGGGTGTACCAGCAACACTAATCAAAGTAATAGTACTTCAAATTTAGGTCCAAACGCAGTTGCCATCCAAAACTTTGCATTTAACCCGGCTACGCTGACGGTTAAAGCAGGCACAACAGTTAAATGGGTAAATCAGGATTCTGCTACACACCAGGTGGTTAGTGATACAGGATTGTTTAATAGTGGTGATTTGAGCAATGGTCAGAGTTTCAGCTTCACCTTTAACCAGACCGGCACCTACCCCTACCATTGTATGATACATCCATCCATGACCGGTAGCATAATGGTTCAATAAAAAAGCTTCGGAGAAGACATGTTAACGGAGATAACCTATTATCCCATCTATGGTAAGCCATTCATACTTTACTTGGGCATTGTAACTTTAACTTCATTTCTAATTACAGCGTCCATAGGACTCTCCATTCACAAAGGATGGGCCAGAATCAGATTCAGATGGCACCCCACAATGGCAGGGATCTCCATAAGCCTGGCAATAATACATGGAATACTGGGAACCCTGGCATATTTTTAAACCATCAATTTTATATGGAAATTTATTTCTTTTTTAAATTTTTTTAAGCCCTAAGTAAGTTTTTAAATCATATAATAAGTTTTTTTAATTCCATCTAGTTTTTATTAAATAGTATAAGATCATAAATTTTTTATTAATGTTGTAAGATCATAAGTTACTTTATATCCCAGAATTTAAAAGAAAATTAAGAATTAATATTTAAGCAATAAATGTAAAGGGAAACTAATATGCTGGCAAAAAGAATAATACCCTGTCTGGACTGTGACCTGAACGTACCCCACGGTCGGGTGGTGAAGGGAGTCGAATTTAAGCAGATACGCTACGCCGGAGAACCGGTGGAACTGGCCACCCAGTACTACCAGGACGGGGCAGATGAAATCGTGTTTTTAGATATAACAGCCTCCCACGAGCGCCGGGATACTATGGCCCACGTCATCGAAGCTACCACTGAGAACGTGTTCGTGCCCATCTGCGTGGGTGGAGGAATCCGCAAGCCCCAGGACTATGTAAATATGCTCAAAGCAGGAGCAGATAAATGTTCCACCAACACCGCAGCCATACACAACCCCGATCTGATTAACGAAGCTTCCCAGGTGGTGGGGAGCCAGGCCTGTGTCATCGGCATCGACGCCAAAAGACGCTACGTGGACAACCCTAAAGAGGGTTATGATAAAATCATCGTGGAAACTGAAAAGGGATACTGCTGGTACGACTGCAGCATCTACGGCGGAAGAGAATTCACCGGAATTGACGCCATAGCTTGGGCCATGGAATGCCAGGAAAGAGGGGCCGGGGAGATTCTTTTAACCAGTATGGACCGGGACGGGACCAAAGACGGCTACGACATCCCCCTGACCAGGACCATGAGCGAGATGCTGGATATCCCCATTATTGCCTCCGGTGGCGGGGGAAACCCAGAACACATTTATGAAGCCTTTATCAGGGGTAAAGCTGATGCAGCCCTGGCTGCCAGCATATTCCACTATAAAGAGTATCCGGTGCCGGTGGTTAAGGAGTATCTGAAAGAGAAGGGTGTGGCGGTTAGATTATAACTTATTTCCATTTGACTGGGATCTAAACTTCAACTTAATAAGATCACTGATCTAATATTAAAAACACAGACCACCAAGTAAAAAAAAACATAGATCACCAGGTTAAAAAACATTGATCACCAAGTAAAAAACATATATCCATCAGGCGAGAAATTTGAAAAAACGAAAACACATCTTCCTGGACGAAAAAACGAAAATCGAAAGGGTTGACAGGAAAATAAAAAAGTATGAGAAATATAAGTCTTACCGTGACAAAACCGCCGAAGAAGACTTTCGTTTAAAAGAAAAACTGGCCCTCTTAAGCATAGTAGCCAGCAACTTCATGATGACCGGCCACAGCCCTACCCTGGTTTTAACCAAAAGAGAAGAAGGCGATGAAGTCCTGTTACCTGTGGGTGGAGGTCAAAAAGACCGGGCCCGGGAAATACTTTCCAAAGTTGATTTCAGGAAACTTTATCGTGGGGGAAAAGGCAGAAAAACCGACCCTCTGATGATCATAACTGCCATCTGTATGTACGTTATGAGGCAGGATAACCCTCGAAGAGGCGACATAAAATATTCCAACGATTTTATTAGGAATGTTGGAGTAACTAAAGAAATTTACAGTCATATCAGTCAAAAACTGGATTCTTATCAGAAATCGTGAAATCTGATAGGTCGCTCTATATAGTGATAGCAAAAATAGCGAACTATTTTTTTCTGAGATTATTTTTCATTCATTTTCTGAAAATTATTTTCATTTAATTATTCTAAAAACAATTTACTCAATATTTTTAAACAATAATTTTATTTTTAAATTAACAAACTACAGCTACTATTAAGGCCCGGGCCATCCTCTTTGATGGTTCCGGGCCTTTTTCATTTTAATAGGGCTATTTTAATTTAGATCCATCTTTGAAGTAAATATTTTGGGTTACGATAGATCAAAGGCGCATAAAACTTGGATCAGGTCTCTATCGTTATATTTAGAACCCCATTAGTTAGAACAAAAAAATAAATTAGATAACACACTAAAATATAATCATGAAAATACGCTGCCCTTGGGTCCATGACGACCCTTTGATAATAGATTACCACGACCAGGAATGGGGTGTTCCCATCCACGATGACCGGCTTCTTTTTGAGTTCCTGATACTGGAAGGAGCGCAGGCCGGTTTAAGCTGGATTACCATACTCAAGAAGCGGGAAAATTACCGGAAGGCATTCGATAACTTTGAAGTGGAAAGGGTGGCTGCCTACCATGAACAGAAAATTGAAGAACTTCTGAACAACCCGGGCATAGTACGCAACCGTCTTAAAATCAGGGCCGCTGTTGGTAATGCTAAAGCCGTTCTAGAGATTCAAAAGGAGTTTGGGAGCTTCGACGCTTATATCTGGAAATTCGTAGGCGACAAAGCCATCAAAAATAAATGGAAAACACTGGAAGACGTGCCCTCCTCCACTTCTCAATCAGAAAGGATGACCAAAGATCTTAAAAAGAAAGGTTTTAAATTTGTAGGACCCACCATATGCTACGGATTCATGCAGGCGGTGGGTATGGTTAACGACCATGTGGTAGACTGTTTCCGGCATAAAGAGCTTGAAGAGGGGAGTAATGATGCTTGAGAGATCTTTTTATGAAAGAGACACCTTAACCGTGGCTCAAGATCTTTTAAACTGTATTTTAGTCCATAAATCTCCAGAAAGTACTACTGAAGGGAGAGTTGTAGAAACAGAAGCCTATTTGGGCCCTGAAGATAAAGCTGCTCATTCTTACGGAGGCCGACGTACTCCCGTATGGACCCGCTCTTTAAAAGGGGCGGATTTGCCTACATCTACCAGCTGCATGGCCATAACTACTGCCTTAACGTGGTGACCCAGAAGGAGAATATACCCCAGGCAGTGCTTATCCTGGCGGTAGAGCCCATGGAGGGATTGGAACTCATGGCCCAGCGGAGGAGCATAGACATCGACTCGGGTAAAATTAGTAATATTACACTCAGTAAACTCAAAAATCTGACCAACGGGCCGTCAAAACTGTGCCAGGCCATGGGTATAGATACCTCCCTCAATGGAATTGAACTGTGCGGAGATGAACTCTTTATAAAGAGTGACGAGGATTTAAAACAAGATGAAGAAATTATAGCCACTCCCAGGATTAATATTGATTATGCTGGGGAGGATAGGGAACAGCCGTGGAGGTTTTTGGTTAGGGGGAATGGGTTTGTTAGGCGGGGTTTAAAATAATGTTAGTAAGGATTTAAATAGTAATTAATAAAAAAATTTTTTTAAAAGAACAGGAAACCCTCTCTCAGACATAACAAAATCTTATTCTATTAAAAAAAATATATAACCTAACAACCATCCTAGAGAAAAATGTTCGGCATGACTAAGAGACAGTTCCTAAAAAAAAGCAAGAGTTGTTTGAAGGAAACTGGCACCGAAATCCTATTGCTTAGGGAATTAATGGACAAAGAAAGCCAAGAAAGTGTCAGTGTTCTCGAAGCCCACAGGAAACTGGATAATATCAGAAGAGAGATAGAAAAAACATTTTCTCGGTATGAAAAACTAAACCCCCCGTCCAGATGTGTTCCCCTGCACCAGAGAATTTTACACAACCTGATTGCCCTGCACGAAGCTGTGGTTATCAATTCTGAATCCTTGACTGCCGCCAAAGAAGGTTCAAAAGAAAAATCAAGGGAAAAACTAAAAGAATCCAGGGATCAACTAGACAAATTCCGGGAAAGCTTCCTCCCTTTAACCAGAGAAGTTGATTTAAATCTAGGAAAGAAATAATAAATAATTATTCTTAATAATAAATAAAATCTATTTATCCACAGCAAGTGCTTAGTCACCTGTTTTTATGATTAATGCCAGCGATCTATGTTTTATCTCCTTCCTTTTATAGAAATATTAAAATTTAAAGAAAAAAATAGTTAAATTCCAACACACAGGACTAACTGATATGAAAAAAAGTTTCCAGATCCACCCCGAAGATTTCAACGGCCCCATAAACCTGTCTTTAACCATCAGAAGCGGCCAAACCTCCCAACCTGCCTGGTTAAAGAAGGAAGACTACTTCCAGGAA
>JADGNH010000086.1 GCA_017883605.1 Methanobacteriaceae archaeon | reverse complement strand
CTGCCTGGATTTCCGTTGGATGATATCCTACTTGGATCTCCATCAAATGGTATCATGCCTGAATTTCTGTGGGATATCATGCCTGGATCTCCATGAAATTTTTCAGGATTTTGGTTCCTTCTGAGGTCCCCACAGATTCTGGGTGGAACTGCAGTCCAAATATAGGATCTCTTTTATGCTTTATTCCCATTATGGCACCTTCTCTGGTTCGTGCTGTGACTTCCATACATTTGGGGGTTGTTTCATCCTGGCAGATGAGGGAGTGGTACCGGGCTGCTGGAAGGGGGTTTGGAACCCCTTTAAAAAGCCCGTCCTCACTGTGGAATATGGGGCTTTGTTTACCATGGACAGGTTCTGTACGGGTTATTTTACCGCCAAATGCTCTAAAAATTCCCTGATGTCCCAGACACACACCAAGAATTGGTATCTTATATCCGAACTCCTTTATTACTTCCGTGCAAATTCCGAAGTCTCTTTTGTTCCCTGGATTTCCAGGTCCTGGTGAAATAATTATACACTCGGGATTGAGCTTTTCTATCTCTTCGATTTTTATTTCATCGTTTCTTTTAACTAAAACCTCTTTTTGGAGTTCTCCAACCAACTGGTAGAGGTTGTAAGTGAAGGAATCATAGTTGTCGATTATCAGTATCATTTTGAATCACCTGCTGCTCCAAGTATCATTTTGAATCACCTGCTGCTTCCAGGGCGTTAATAAGGGCGTGGGCCTTGCTTTCACACTCATAATACTCTTTTTCAGGCACAGAATCGTGGACTATACCGGCGCCTGCCTGTATTCTGGCCTGGTTTCCCTGACAGACCATGGTGCGTATGGTTATGGCGAAATCCGCATTGCCGTTAAGGGAGAAATAGCCCACTGCACCGGCATAGGGTCCCCTTGGAATTCCTTCTAACTCGTCTATTATTTCCATGGCCCTTATTTTAGGGGCTCCGCTTAAGGTCCCGGCTGGAAACATGGCTTTGAAAGCGTCGACAGCAGTTTTATCTTTTTGGAGTTCTCCGGTAACTTTGGATACTATGTGCTGGACGTGGGAAAATTTTTTAACTGTCATGTACTCTGGAACCTCCACGGTACCGAACTGGCTCACTTTTCCTACATCATTTCGGGCCAGGTCAACCAGCATCAGGTGTTCTGCCCTCTCTTTTTCATCAGATAAAAGTTCTTTTTTGAGTTTTTCATCTTCACGGCTGTTTTTTCCTCTTTTCCTGGTCCCTGCAATGGGGAATGTTTCAACTTTACGGTTCTCCACTCTGACCAGCATCTCCGGGCTGGAACCTATGATTTCCTGTTTTCCCAGCTTTAGATGGTACATGTAGGGTGATGGATTTATGCTGCGGAGGCTTTCATAGAATGACAGTTTGCTGCCCTTGATTTTATATTCTCTGGCATTGGACAGGACACTTTGAAATATTTCTCCTGCCTTAATCCTTTCTTTGGCTTCTAAAACCATTTTTTCAAATTTTTCCTGGGAGAAGTAGTGTCCTTTTTCTTTGAAGGTAATCTTTTCCATATGGTATTCTTCTTTTGAGATTTTTTTTATCTCTTCCAGTCTATTTTCTCCCAGGGTAACGTACTGACATTGGTTGCGGATCCGGTCGAATATTATGCCGTCTAAAAACAGTCCGAATTCAAAATCTGGATAGGGGCTTTTTTGAAGTTTTAATGGTTCGAAGTGTTTTACAGCTTCATAAGAGATGTAGCCCACCAGACCTCCCCTGAAACCTTTTTTTTCCCTGTTGGAGGAGACTATTTTTTTTATTTCATGGAAGGGATTTTCAACGTCAATTTCCTCTTTTTCTCCATCTTTTTCTATTAAAAGTACATTATCATGTGCTTTTAGTTTTGCAATGGGTTTGAAACCCAGAACTGAGAATCTGGCCAGTCCACTGTCGCTTTCCATTGATTCCAATAGAAATGTGTCGGAGAAATTTTGATATATTCCTTTGAAAACCTCAAAAGGGTATTTAAAATCGAGTTTGGTGGTTTTAGGTTCGTTTATTTCAATTTTCATTTCGCCAAAAACATTCACTGCTTTTCATGTTGTCACCTTAAATTATCTAAGAGTATCACAGAAGACTATATACAGTATAGTACTATTTAAAGCTTTAGAGTACATATTTGTACACAAGTTTATATAGTTGAAGATCTAACTAGACTACATGAGATCAAAATTTGGGGATAAAAAAAACCCATAATGAGATCAAATTTGGAGACAAACTAGAACAGATAAATTTTTGAGAACAAATATTTGATTAAACGTTTAATTTGAACAGATATCTTGAATAAAACGTTTAATTAATAAAAAAAAGTTGAATAAAAGGGTGGAATTTGATGTGGGATAGAATAAAGCATAATTTTGAAAAATTTCCCGCCAGGATGAGTGTAGCCAGGAAAATTGTGGAACTGGGGCTTCGGGTAGGGGAAAATGGTAAAATATACTGTGCAGATGTGGAGATAAGCGACCTGGCCCTGGCCAGATCGGCAGGGGTGGACCGAAGGAGTATAAAGGCTACGGTGGATGTGATACTTGAAGATGACCAGTTATCCGATATATTTAAGAACATCTTCCCGGCAGGGGCTCTCCTTAAAAAGGTGGCAGGTAACCTGGGTTTTGGTGTGGTGGAGATTGAGGCCCAGGCAGGGAACCCTGGAATATTGGCCAGGGCAACGGAACTAATTTCTAAGGAAAAAATAAGCATCAGACAGGCCCATGCCGGTGATCCTGAATTTGAAGAAAAACCTCGACTGACCATTATCACTGAGAAACCAATGAAAGGAGAATTAATCAACGAATTCCTGAAGATACCCGGAGTAAAAAGGGTGTCTATATACTAAATTCAATTATATTATTAAATAACTAGTTCTGTTATTCTGGGTTGGGAAAAGAGCTGTTTGGGGTGAACACGCTAAATACAAATTTTGATGTATTTACCACCATTAGTGGTTGAATATAATTTTGAACGATTAACTCTCAAATAAATCATTTTCCCATAGATTCTTCATTTATGGTTGTTTTAATAACCCCCATTCTATCTTCAAATTCTTTAATTCTTTTTCCTAACCATAAATGTAGTTCTTTAGCAGCTATTGGTGACAAACTTAGTTGGTTGTCTGATCCAAGAACTAATTCTATATCATCTTTTATCTTTGGAGGTAATTCAAAATAAATGTACTTCACATTTGTCCCACTGGTAGTTTTGTCTAATCCAACAGTAATTTCTCTTTTAACTATTTCTTCAAATGGCTTTATTGGTTCTATTGATTTATCAATCTCTTCATTATAAGTTTTCATTTCTTTTTCAATTTCTATATCAGCTAATTGGTTTTGGAAAGAGTTTAAAGCCTTTGTAATGGTAGAATCCAGGTTAATCCGGAATAATTGGCCATTTTTTATTCTTCTGGTGGGTTTTATTATTTCATATTCAACTAATTTGTCTATAAAATTGTCTAATGTATTTCTTGAAATATCAGCACACTCTGCCATGTCTTTTTTTGTATATTCTGTGTGTGGATGTGATAATAAAATATCAAAGACTTTAGCTCGTTTGCAGTTTTCGCCAAAAATTTTTGTTATCATTTACTTTACTCCATTTCCTATTGTTGACTTTTTGAACATTTATGATATATATTATTTTCTATATTAATCATATTTATATAATAAAATAGTATTAATATTATGGTAAAACTCACCAAAGAAGAAAAAGAGAATATTAAAGCCGATATATTACTCAATATTCTTAAAAAGGCCCATCCTCAGATCGGTGGTAAACACACTTCTTGTGATAACCTGGTTAAAGGTTTTCCAAAAAATATGAGAGGAAATGTTAAAAAGGTTAGAGATGAGCTGATTAAGGATAAAATATTGTTAAGTAAACCTACAAATTATGGTGATAAGAAAGAATGTTGGCTTAATCCGAAAAAGATAAAAGAAATCATGAGGATGCCCCGAATAATAGAAACTTGTAAAGACGATCCTTTTTTAAAGCAAAGAATTGACAAATATTTTTAAATAACATGCTAGTTCTTTTTTACTAACCCTAAAACTAACCCTAAATAGAATAAATCTATTTTTTCTGAAATACCAATCTAATTTAACACGCTATTTTACTAACCAAAGAATAAAAAAAACAATTAAATTTCCATTTATTATAGGGGTTTACTTTAAATTAAAGGAACAATTAAAAATTGGTTATTAATTTTAAAAACAAACAAATGGTTTGATTGTTAATTAAAGAACTAAAAAAATTTTTTTTAATAAAAATAACTAAATAATTATATTAAATTAAAAAAATAAAAAAAAATAAGGAAGTTATTCTTCTTTCATCAGGAACCTTCAAGTTCCTCTTCATCAAGAGCCTTTAAGAGTTCGTCCCAGGCTTCCAGTGAATCCTTTGCTTCCTGATCACTTAAAACTTCTATGGCATATCCGGAATGGACCAGTACATATCGGCCCACGTCCACATTTTCCACCAGGTCTAATTTTGCCTGTTGCCTGACTCCTCCAAAGTCCACGGTGGCCACGTTATCTTTAATTTCCATTATTTGTGCTGGTGCTGCAATACACATTTTATATCTCCCTCTTTATCAGTTAAACTGTCTTTTAGGTTTTAACTGTTTTTTAGTCATTATTTTAGTTTAAATTTCAAATTTAATGGTATTTATAAAATTCAGCTTTAAAATCATTTGAATAATTTTTATTATGATATTCTATTTAATATGATATTCTAATTCTTAATAGATTATAGTATTTAATAATTTTAATATGTAGTTTTACCATATAAAAATATGGTCTGGAGGGATTGCACATGAACATAGTAGTTATTGGTGGAGGCCCGGCGGGCAGAACAGCGGCTATAGAAGCAGCACAAATAGGGGAAGAAGTAACTCTAATCGAAAAAGAGTATTTAGGTGGTAAATGTCTAAATAAGGGTTGTATGGTAGTTTCTGGTTTTAACGATGTTGCAAAGTTTTTGAAAGACTCTCAAAGATTCAGTGATATGGGAATCACTAACGAAATCACTGATTTGAACTTTAAAAAGATATCTGACGGAATAAAAGATACCATCGCTAAAATAAGAAGGGTCCATGAAGATGAAACCATAAAAGCCGGTGTGGAATTGGTGAAAGGAACGGCTGAACTGGAAGATCAGACGGTTAAGGTTGATGATGAGCAGTTCCCCTACGACAGTTTGATAGCGGCCACCGGTTCCCGGGCTTACATTCCTCCCATAAAAGGTTCAGATAATGCTAAAACATATAAAGATATTTTAAACTTCGACAAAATTCCAGAAAAACTGGTTATAGTGGGAAGCGGTGTGATATCAGCAGAATTTGCCGGCATATTCTCTGCAATGGGCTCCGAGGTCCAAGTTATCTGCAGAAACCAGTTTCTGAGTGTTCTGGATGATGATGTTAAAGGATACGTGGTTAGAAAACTATTGGATACGGTGGAGATACATGAGAAAGTCCAGGTTAATGAGATAAAATCAGAAGGCCTGGATACTGATAACGGCTTTATCCCGGGGGATGTTCTTCTGGCAACCGGTATGACTCCCAACTCTGAAATATTCAAAGGAAAGGTTGAGCTGGGAAGCAAAGGAGAAGTGAAGGTTAATCACCGCATGGAGACTTCCACTAAAACTATTTACGCTGCTGGTGATCTTACAGGCGGGATTGGAACCACACCTGTCGCCCGGATGGAGGGTGTGGTAGCTGCCAGGAATGCCTGCGGAATATTTGCAGAGGCCGACTACCGTTTTATACCTAACTCCATATCCCTTTATTATGATGTGGCTTTTTTCACTTCAGAAGATGATACTGAAGCTTTAGGAGGTTCCATACCAGGATCTGCAGGGCCTGGGGCTTTCTGGGGTGTTCTGGAAGGTAACACCGGCTTCACCAAGGTAAAGGTTAACCCTGAATCCGGAGAAATCAGGGACATATCATCCATATCACCATCAGCACGCACCAGCATGGCCTACCTCTCTAAAATGATGAGGGACAACTATAAAACCGAAGATTTTGATGACTTTATGGAAACCCACCCCTCCACCGATGTCACCTACAAACTCATACGGTTTCTGGCCAGGTTCGGGTAGAAGTATTTCACTAAACTCGTCATAATAACCTGTTTCTAAATTAAAATTTTATAAAGAAAATATGAAGGCGCTCAAATTGGAAAAAAACAAATTAGAATTAGATAAAAAATTAGAATTAGATAAAACTAATATTAAAAAAATTAAACCCTTTTCTGACGTTACCGAGTTTCATGGACACATTTGCCCTGGTTCTGCACTGGGATACCGCGCTGCAGAGGCGGCTCTAACCCAGCTTTCTTCTGAGAGTTCACCAGATGAAGAGCTGGTGGCCATAGTTGAAAATGATAGCTGTGCCGTTGACGCAGTACAGGTAGTCACCGGCTGCACCTTTGGAAAGGGTAACCTAATATTCCAGGATTATGGAAAACAGGTCTATACCTTTATAAATAGAAATACAGGGGATGCGGTAAGGGTTTCTTTAAAAAGTTCCTTTAATATGGATAAAATCGACCCCAATTTAGGTGTTCTGCGCAGGAAAGTCAGATCAGGAAAGGCCTCCCCTCAGGAAAAGGATGAACTGGAAAAGTTGGTGGGAGAAGTTTCCCAGAAAGTTTTGGATTATCCCCTGGAAGATCTGTTTGAGGTTAAACCGGTTGAAATTCAAATACCGCCAAAGGCCAAAATATTCAAATCTTTGAAATGCCCAGAATGTGGTGAAATGGTTTCAGAACACCGGGTAAAAATTTTAGATGGAAAATTTGTCTGTATGGACTGTTTTAAGAGTTTAAAAAAGGAATAATTCGTAATGGGGCTATCTTATTATTCTAATTTTGTAATATGATTCGTATTATGTTTTCTATTTTTTTATTCATCTGATTCGTTTTTTATTCTATCTTTTTATCCATATTCGTATTTTATTCTATCTTTTTATCCATCTGCTGGTAGATTATCCTGGCAATTCTATCTGAGGATTTTAAAACATCGCAACTGTATTTACGGGCATTTTCTTTCATCTCATCCATTTTATCCAATGCATGCTGGGTGACCTCTTCAATATTCTCTAAATCACTTTCCAGGACAGCGCCCTTGAACACATCTGCCAGGTTATGGTATCGGCCGTATTTTACGCCAATAAGGGCTATGATAGGCATTTGGCAGGCTATAGCTTCATGGATCATCAGGCCGTCGTCGGTGAGCACTGCCAGATCCACCAGTTTATATAAATCACGAATCCAGTTTATATAACCCAGATATAGAACATTGTCTTCTTTTAAGTAGTTCAGATATTCATCTTCCAGCGGATCTCCCACCACTAAAATATTGACATTTAATCCGCTTTCTCCCAGCTTTGCTGCTCCCTGAGCCATCTTCTCAAAGAGGGTGGAGCCAGATGAAAACAGGATGGTGGGACGCTTATCATCAAACCCGGGGGGCATCATGGAAAGGGCTTTTTCTTTATTACCCTCAGTAATATCTGGATTAACAGGAGAATAAGCTTTGTGAATATTTTTATTATTTAAATCCATCTGGAACAGGTTTGATTCAGGAAGAGCCACGGTGGTGGTTATTTTGGTGCATACTTTAGCGTCCATGGGGGTAATCAGAACGCCTACCGATGGTATACGGGCTAATCTGGCAGATAAACATCCGACCACAGCACCGCCGCCGATCACTCCCACCACTACCTGGGGGCGGACCTTTCGGCACAATCCAGCACACTCCAGAGCCGCTTTAAATGTTTTCAAGGCAGCCTTAGACATGGTGGTTTTGGTGGCGGCATGGCCCCCTGCCCTGCCCCACTGCAGAGCACCAGTCCGTCTGACGCGCTGAGTTGTCCGCTCAACGACTGTCCGGTGAGCTGCACCGCGA
>JADGNH010000085.1 GCA_017883605.1 Methanobacteriaceae archaeon | reverse complement strand
TATAATAAAGAATCTAAACAATATATAATATGGATTAGATATTTAGGCAAATTCACTTTAAATTATTTATAAATATTAAGAAAAAAAACAACGTTTCAGATAGTAAGAGGAATTTAAATGGGATTTTTCGCTAAGTTCGGTGATTTAATCATAAGATTATTCTCTTTTTTAGGGATGATAATTATGGCGATCCCCAAGATCCCCGGTAAACTTCGAAATCTAAATACAGGGAACATCCGGGAGAAAATTGACCGGGAAAACCTTAAGGATAGTCTATCCAAAATAAGGGAGAGTACTGGAGTTGAAGATCGGCTTAAAAATGTTTCCAAAAGGGAAAAAATGCCTAAATCCCGAAGCGAAACTTTAAAAACCCAAACTGAATCCGTAGAGAAATCTGGAGAACGTGTTGGAGATCATGATTCGGATATAATCCTGACATCCGGCCGTTTCAGCTCGGAAGAAAAAGAAAGAACCATATTACAGCTTCAGATATTATCAGCTGCTTTCCTGGTCTTTTCCATACTCAATATATTTAATTTTCTTTCCCTACTTCTGTATATCATAATTGGGGGAATAACGATTGCCTATACTATTTATCTACTCTTTTCCAGGGTTAAAATCATGTATAACCAGGATTTCAGCGCCTACCGTGACTTTTTTCTGATGTACATTGCTCTGGGAATTATTCTGGTAATGGTTAGTGGAAACTCCAGTTTAGTAATGTCATTCTCCTTCGAGTTCCTGCCATCGTTATCCATACTCATATTTGCAGTCATCGGTGTTGCAGCAATTTTCCTGATCTTCAGGATCAGGTACCACAGAAATTATACCTACGGTATGGTTATGGAAGCAGGAAAAAACACAGCCCATGTAAAAGTGGAATACGACATCAGGTCCAATGTGAAACCAGATATATATCTGGTTGAGAACAGTTACGGTGCTGTGGAGGGCGACAATGTAAAGCTTAAGATAGAGGAAAAACTTTTAAGCACTGGAGGCAACAAACCAACCAGCATCCTAAAAAAGATAGGAATTTAGGTAAATCAGATTTCTGTCAATGTTCATTTGATAAATGAGTTTTTGTTGATTATTTACAGTGTGAAAATAAATTTCCAACCCATATTTAACTGAAATTTTCCTTTATTAGTTCTAAATTTTCCTTTATTAGTTTCTAAATATATTGGATTAAAAAAAATTTCCAAATGATTTTTTTAGAAAACTTGTTTTTTAGAAAAATTTTTTTCTACCTATTCTCAAGAAGTATATAACATGAGTTTTAAAAATTCCATTATGATATCACCGGATCACCCCCGCTATGAATCATTGATGCTGAGGGCCAGGATGGTGGAAGCTTATAAAGCAGGGATCCTGGCAGACTCAGGCCTGATAGCCCATGGAAGGGGAGAGGCATTTGACTATCTTATAGGGGAGAAAACAACGGAAACAGCGAGGAAAGCCACCCATGCAGGTGCAGCAGCCCTATCACTGGCAGAATATCCAGTAATATCAGTTAACGGAAACACCGCGGCACTGGTTCCACATGAAATTGTTGCTCTTGCCGATAAACTGAATGCCAAGCTGGAGATAAACCTTTTTTACAGAACACCTACCCGGGTAAATTTGATAGAAAAGGCTCTAAGGTATGCTGGTGCAAAAGAAGTTTTAGGTACAGAAAGAGAAGAACCAGCTTACATAAACGGACTGAAGGGACCCAGATCAAGGGCCAGTAAAGAAGGGATATACCAGGCGGATGTGGTGCTGGTTCCACTGGAAGACGGCGACCGGGCAGAAGCCCTGATGGCCGGAGGGAAAAAGGTGGTGACAATAGATCTCAATCCACTCTCCAGAACAGCTAAAACAGCATCTATAACCATAATTGATAATTTGGTAAGGGCCCTACCCAACCTACTGTCTGAAGTGGAAAAACTTAAAAAAATGGATAGAAACCAGCTTCAGAAGATGTTGAAAGATTTTGATAATGAAAAAAACCTCCAGAACTCATTGGAGATAGTTGCAAGAGCTTATACTGGTGAAATGGAATTATAAGATTTTTTAAAGGAATATAAGAATTTATGAGGTTTGTTAAGAATTTATGAGATTTTTTAATGAATATAAAAAATTTATTAAAGAAGATTTAGAATTTATGGGATAAACTATTCATTAGAAAAAATTTGTAAGATTCAATTCGAGTTATAAGATTTTATTGGAGGAATCATGAGAGTTATTGGAGTTACGGGGATGCCCGGTTCAGGAAAGGGTGTTGTGGCAGGGATCGCTAGTAAAATGGGTTTTGAAGTGGTAAGAATGGGAGATATAATCAGAGATGAAGCTCAGAAGAGAAATGTCACTGTAGCGGAGGTGGCGGTTAAGCTTCGAGAGGAACAGGGTAAATATGTGGTTGCAGAGCGTTGTGTAATGAAAATAAAGCAGTTAGAAGACATGAAAATAGGTTCTGGTGGAACTGGTTACCATAAGGACAGGTTTTACATGATAGAGGGGATTAGAAGCCCCTATGAGGTTGAAATATTTAAAAAGAATTTCAAGAATTTCAAGGTTATAGCAGTTCATTCCACTCCAAAAACACGTTTTAAGAGATTAAAAAGAAGAATGCGTTTTGATGATTCCTCTGAAATATCTGAATTTGAAAAGAGAGACGAAAGAGAACTTAAATTTGGAATAGGAGATGTAATCGCTACTTCAGATTATATGGTAATGAATGAAAGATCTATCCATAAATTTAAGAATATTTTAGGGGGTATATTACAGCATGAAATGCGAAATGAGTGCTAAAGCCGGGTTAAACCCCACAGAAGATCTGGAAAAGGTTATAAAGTCCCTATCAAACCTGTTTAATTATGATGAACTGGAGATAGGAGAAAACTGTGTTACCGTATCTGGAGGGTTGGAATCTCTCCTTAATTGGAAAAAATCACTTGAAAATAGGAGAATCCGATCAACAGCCCGTAAAATCTTGATTAAAGGTGTCCGCCGCAATATGATATTTTTCAGATTAAACAAGCAGGCGGCCTTTGTGGGTGTTTCCAACTTCGTGGAAGGGAAGATGTCTCCCCTGGGAGATATAGAAGTTAAAGTAGAATGCAGCGATCCAGAGGCTTTTATAGACTGGATTGCACCGGAAATAAATGTGTGAAATTTTTTTTTAAATAAAATTTTTTTAATCATGAATAAGAACTTTAATTCTATAAAAACAAGAACATTTGATCATAATGAACCTTTTTACTCACAAAATGTTTTAAAGAAATAGGGATTATTAAAAAAGTATTATATAACCTTAAAGCATTTAAAAAGTATTTACATGACCTTAAAATTTATTAAAAGTATTTACAGGCCTTTAAAAGTAGCATATAATAACTATTTATCCTCTAAAACGGCCCTTTTGATGGATAGATGTCCGCTGTCTTGATCCCATACTTTTTCTGCTTCAAGTATTCTGATCCTTTTCTGGAATAGTGGGCAATCCAGGACCATGGTTTCGGCTTCACCGCCTTCAAAGGCCAGATGGATGCCGTACTTTTCATGCAACACCAGAATCTCTTCTAAAAGGTTTTCATCGATTTTTTTTCCCAGCCAGGATTCGTCCAGGCCTTCAGCAGAAACACTGGTTATTATCACCTCAAATTTCAGGTTAATAATTTCTTCCATATATTCTAAGGGGTTTATATGCCAGAGTGGGGCGCATGACTGGAGATTAAGATCACTGCAGATTTTATCTACCCTAGATTTCTGATAATTTGAAGCTAGAGCACCTGTAAATACAGATTCTATTCCTTCATCCTTCAAATTACTTAAAACAGCTTTTAAATCCTTTAATTCCTTTTCTTTTTCTCCTTTGGTATTTGCTTTTATCAGGTTGATTCCCATAGCCTGGGATAAAAGATCCGTGAGGTTTATATTGGCGGTGTGGTACATGTAAGATTCTGGGTTTTCTGATATCATGGATACCAGGTATTTGACATCCCAACCACCCTCTATGGCCTTGTATATCGCCATAGTACTGTCTTTGCCACCTGAAAATAGAACCACAGCCTTCATGTAATCATCCTATTCTTTTTCCTGTCCTCTTTTTAGTATCATATCCTTAATTCTGGCCAGCACGCTTATGATACTGTCTACGAATAAACCGGCCAGACCAGCTATAATACCCAAAAATCCACAGAAAATAACGATATTAAATTTATTAGGGATCATACTTTTTAGATCGGCGATCTTCTCTTCTAAAGGACCGCCTATGCTAGTTATTACCACATCATCTTTAGGCAGCTTATTTGCAACCACGTCAACCTGGGCAGCGTCCACGAAAATGGAAACATGGACTATGCTGTATTTAACATCTATACCACTTACAAGCATCATCCAGTCTTTTAGTTTTTGTATAACGTCCTGAGGATTGCTGTTATTTTTAACATTTAGCATTATGGTGTTGCTGTCCTGAATTTGCACAGAATTTACATTGGGAACGGCGGTTGGTATACGCGCTTTCAGGGTTGCTTTCCAGTCATCGGAGATAGTGGCTGTTTTAATGGTTATACCGTTGCTTTGGACACTTTTAACTCCCTCTATTTGTTTAGTGTTCTCTATGAAGTTGGTGATGTTGGTGTTAGTCGATACATCAACACTTATAATCTCCGCACTGCTACCTGTGGTGTATTGATAGACAGATCGGGCCATATCTGGTATGTCATCAGATATAGGGGCTATTAAAAAGGTTCCACCAACAATGCCCACCACAAATCCCAGGACTACCACAAATAACAGGTTTTTTTTGCCTATTAATGGGGTTAAAAGTGCGGTTGAAAATACAAAGACAAGCAAGAATAGAAATATTATTATCATTATTATGACTGTAATGGCGTCCATGGTTTCATCTCTGGTTTAATTCAAATTTCTCGGGTATTTAACTTCTTTCCAATTTATAGCTCTTGTACAATTATCCCTGTGTTGGCATCTATATATATGGTTTTGGACACCACATTGTTCTTGGAAAGTGGGACTATCCAAACGGCAATATTTGTTCCGTTCAAAACTACGCTGCCCTGTATAGGCTGTCCTGTGGTATAACCCGGTCTCGCCTGGGTTGCTATGTTTTTGGACTGATCAGCAGTTAACTTAAATGTGATATTTGCAGGGAAGGCGGACGAATTATTGGTGGAGTTGTTGAAGATTGGCTGCGTTATGGGCACCGGCGTTCCAGTTGGAGCGGGAGTCTGGTTTTGAACCTCACGACTTGAAATTTGATGGAAAGGGTTAAAGGCGTAGGCCACAACCATAAAAGTTATCACAACCAGAATTATCAAAGCCTTTTTCTCCCAATTTTCAGGTAAATCCATGGAATCACGCTATTTGTTGAATTTTAATGGTTCCGTTGGTGTTAGTCACAGTGTAAATATGGTTACTACTTAAAGTTGCAGCCTGCACGTTCTGAGGTATTAATTTAATGCTGATATTTTGGACTCCATAAAGAACGGTTATGTAATGGGGGGGACTGTTGACAGATGCTGTAATGTCGGGGCTTACAGGAAGTGTTAAATTAACAGAATAACCGTCCCCATGTACATAAGCTGTGTTCACGGTTTCAGCTATTTTTTCTCCGAGAATTCGTGCTTCACCCAGACTTCCTGTTTGGGTTTTATCCTGCGAGCTACTGACCAGGGCAGCTAAACCTCCAATTACAATCAGAACTATCAGGGTTATAAATATAAGCTCTGCACTGGCAAATCCTCTGTTATCTAAACGCAATTTTTTCACCTAAAACTGACTATTTGAGTTGTTCACCTAATACTCACTATTGAGATTGAAAAATGTCTTATAAGAACTTGAAAGATAAAAAACCGAACCTAAAGGATCATTCACCATGTCGTCGCCGATGAGTATGGGAGTACCGACCACACTGGTAAAGTACTCATGGTCCAACTTGGAGATGTCACGTCTTCCATGGTCCTCCTGTAAAGGGTCGCCCAGTATGAAAGTACTCATTCTGACCGCGTTACTATCAGTGGAGGAATTTTTACCCTCTAACCTATCAAAAAAGGATAATCCATTGGTATCTGGGAAATAGTAGGGACGTGGTGATATTCCACTGGGGTTGTTGGTACCGTATAAACAGTCCCATAGGTAATTTAATCTAACATTGGCTGGATCCACTGAATCCACTGGTGGATTGGCATCAGCAAAATGATAGTTAGGAACACCTAATGCGGTAGTGTAGTGGGGATACCTATAAATCACATTACTAGATCTAACTTTGCTTGAATTAAGACTGATTGAATTATATTTAGTGTAAAGCAGGATGTAAGGATCTTCCAGTCCCTCTATGCTTACATATGAGGTTATGGTTGGTGTTTTTGTTTCAAAAACCTGGTCTTTCTGTACCACTTTAATGGGTATACCTCCATTTAGGGTAATGTAAAATCCAAAGGGATCGGATTGGGTTATGGTAATATCACTGGCACTGAATGGGCTAGTACCTTTGCCAACTGGATTGTTCATATCTCTTATGTAGATCTCCCGCCCAGTTTCAGTCGTTAAATTATTGGCGGAGTTGACAACGTAATTGTTTAAAATATTCACCGTGCCATCGATAATGTATGGTTTACTCTGGCCGTTACCAAAAAATTTTTGATTATCTATTACGTTCCTGGTGGCAGCAAAAGACGCGTTTCTCCCGGCTTCAGAGGTACCTTTTTCTATATTAGAAATTACAGAGGTTGCCGTAGTGTAGGTCACATCTCCTCCGGTGATTACAGCGTTCAGCGTATTCAATTCATCAACTATGTTTCCATAGGATATGGCCACGATCATTATGGGTATGAAGAGCAGAAAGACCATGGGGGTGAAAGCGTATCCTTTTTCATCCATTCTATCACTCCCTCCACAGATCCAATCTCACAGGAATGCCGTTTAGCGCATTACCGGTGAAAATGGCTTCTGTGTTTATATCAGAAGGATTTATGTTTATACCCATACTACTGAATAAATTAATCAATTTCTGCCGGGCATTGTTTTGTGCGTTGGTGGGATCATTATCGTAAGCTATAGCTGAAATGGTTTGAGTGGGATATAAAACTGCTACCCTAGTCCCTGAAAATATAGCAGGATTTCCTGGACCGGGATGTGCACCATCACCAGAAGGGCTTGAACCTCCATCTCCACTGTCCCAATTCTTATCTGGGGCTTTTACACTTACTCTTACTTTATATGTTCCTGGGGTTATGGTGTAATTTCCAGCAGTTCCTTTTGTAAATATCTTGGGACCGTTAATATCTTTATCTGCCAGATCTATTGAAAATGGAATGTTATCATCATTGTAAAGCGTATTCCACGTAATAGCAGTACTATTTTTAATTTCAACTTTCAGATGCCTGGAGTTAAGACCAACTCCTGTAAACATATAAACTTCTTTGGCGTTAGGGCCTATGGCAACGCTCCGTTCGGGGAAAGTGTATTCAGAGCTGGTTTCTGTTGCCTGATAACTGTTGAATGTAAATGTTTCCCATCTTACTGGGAGGTTAGAAGTGGTAACCGTGGTGTAACTGTCAACTATCCCTACTAGCTCATAATCAGGATTTGATGGGTCGAAACGCAGGTCTTCATAGTTGTCCATTACTGTAACTCTTACTTTGTTGTTACCGGTCTTCAGGTAACTACCTATATATATAACCCCTGGAATGTTACCGTATCCATCGCTTCTAGCAGAATAGGTTTTACCATCAAAATTAAAGGAACAGAAAGCGGTTTTCCATGAATTATCGTTCCATACCTCAACTAAAACATTGTCGGTACCACCATAGGCATTCAGATTTACATAACCATCCAGGATACGCGCTCCGGATGTTACATCAACATCCTTGGTCACGCTAACTGCAGTAGCGTTGTTAATTCCACCTGGTAAATTGTAGATTAAAAAAGGTAAACCATTGCTAAAACTGTTCAAAGTGTTTTTATTACTTGCAAAGGA
>JADGNH010000084.1 GCA_017883605.1 Methanobacteriaceae archaeon | reverse complement strand
AAAAATAGCCATAGCTGGGATATTTGAAAAAGAAATTAAAAATTTAATAAAAAGAGAATGTGGCTGTTTTACAGCTATTAATGTTTCAGCAGTTATTTATACAGCCATTTCAATGTCTGATGCCTTAACGGTTTTCCTTCCGGCATGTCTTGCTAGTTTAACAGCTTTTGAAGCTGTTTCTTCACCCATTTCTTCTAAAACTTTTGCTAATTCTTCTTTGGCATCTTCACTTACTCTTTGAGCACCAGCATTTTTAATTATTCTTCCTACTGGGGCAATTGGTAATTCTCCCATATTTAACACCTCATTTTATTATTATGACTCCTTACTATTTAAATTTGTCGATTTTATCCTTGTTTATAATCCTTACTCAATATCCTTTATTTAGAAAAACTTTAATTTCACCAATTGTTATTTTAACTTCTTTTTTTCCTGGTGGGTACTGGATATGACATATGCCATTTTTTATGGATAACTTTAATTTTCAGTGATTATAAAGAAATTATATAAAAAAAATAACATACATTGATTGGAAAATTATGGGAATGATAAAGGGAGTGATTAAGTGGCCATAAAGATTGAAAGCAGTGTTTTTGAAGAAGGAAAACCTATACCTCAAAGGTACACCTGTGAGGGGGTTAATGTATCACCCCCACTCCAATGGACTCCTTTAAGTGAAAATACAGAGAGCATTGCCATTATATGTGAAGATCCAGACGCTCCAGGAGGTCTATGGGTTCATTGGGTGATATTCAACCTACCTCCAGATACCGGAAGTCTGCCAGAGAGGGTTATGGAACGAGAGATCCTGGAAAATGGGGCAGTACAGGGAATCAACGACTTTGGTAATGTGGGCTATCGAGGACCCTGCCCTCCGGGAGGCACTCACCGCTACTACTTCAAGATCTACGCTCTCGATATTGAAATAGACTTACCTGCACTGATAACAAGAAAAGAGCTTTTAAATGCCATGAATGGACATATTATAGATCAAGGTCAGACTATGGGTGTTTACAGCCGGTAGTGTTGAACAAATTCGTTGATATTGCAGAATTGAAGATATCATCATTTGGAGGGGTGAATAATTCCGTTAGCATACTCCACAAGAATTTCTGGATAAATGATTAGGGCAATCTATTTAAATACAGATAATATTAGATAATCATTAAGGATCTGAATAAATCAATAAATAGGGGAGATTCGATTTCTATTAGTGATAAATATCTATTGAATAATATATTAACCATTTTATTAAGATTTAAAACTAAATAATAAACTTATTAGGGATTAAATTGTTAAAGAATACTTATTAAGGATTTATGTTATTAAAAAAAAACATTTTATTAGGATTTAACTTATCAGGAACTTAATTTATCAAGGATTAAATTAATTTATCAAGGATTAACTATTGAGAAATTTTGAAATTTAAAATTTAGTTTTCTAGTTTTAACTATTTAAATAGCTCTTTATAATAAAAGGTGGTCATTTTGAAGGATTCCGGAGAGAAGGGAGTTGATGAAAAACTGAAGAGACTTTCCAAACATCCTCTCTTCCTTTTAACTTTAATTACTGTGGGTATAACCTCTTATTTATTATGGGTTCAGATCAATTTGGGAGTTCCCTACTACGATGTTTATACTTATCTAGATAATGCCATGAACTTTGCAGGAATGCCCATTGGAAACCCGGGATCCATCTATCTTTCCCCGCTGATACCATTTTTAACTTCCCTGGTTTTCAGGGCAGGATATGTTTCCAGCAACGTTATTTTTATATTGGACGGGATTATTTTTGTTTTTGGAGTTATAGGACTTTATCTCCTTTTCAGGCAGCGTTTCAATGTTATTAAAAGCTTCACCGGTAGTTTAATATTCTTAACGTTTCCATTAATATTTATCTGGGCTGCTTCTGGGGGTATAGATGTCCCGGCGGTCTCTTTTTCAATATGGGCTATTTATTTCCTGGTTTTAGGTGTGAAAAAGGATTCGAAATTTCTGTATATGGTTTTGCCCCTGGCTGCTCTGGCATTTGTTGCCAGGTACACTTCGTTTATCCTCATCTTTCCCATACTCCTCTACCTGCTCATCAGTGAAGATTACCTTAAAAACATTAAAAAAATTGTCATAGGGGCTTCAGTAGGTTTGGCCCTGGTAGTACCGTTTTTTGTATATATCTACCAGAAACTAGGGGATTTATCTGTAATTACCGCGATATTCATCTCTACTTTAATAAGTTTAAATGGAGGAGTGAATGATGTGGGATATAACCCCTACAAACTCTATTTTTTAGAGAACATATTAAATTATATTTCGGTTGGCCCCCTCAGGGGGACTTACAACCAGCTTCAAAACCCTTTCCAGGGATCTCCATCTATTTTATCTTATATAATTTCTTTAATAATCATATCAGGCCTTTCAATATATGTCTACAGAGTTTTAAAGGTAAAAATCCAAAAAATTGATAGATCAAACCGAAATAAGAGCATAGTGCTGGTAACAGCTTTAATTATTTTGATAGTAGTGGGGGTGATAAGCTTTTTCACCTATTTCTACCTGGCTACTGAGGTTATTTTCTTAGGTGTATTTTTCCTGGGATACAGGTTATTAAGGGATTCTAAATTTAAAGAAACTGAATATATGGATATGGATATTCTATTTCTCGCCTGGTTCGCTGCTTTTTTCATTTTCCACAGTGTAATCTCCATTAAAGCTGACCGGTATTTTATTACCATGGTCCCTGCTTTGACGTACTTCATGATTCTTGGTCTGAGTGTGTTTATTGAAAAATTTAAGTTTAAAATTAAAAATAAAAAGTTAAGATCGTGGGGTGTCTACCTGCTGGTGGCACTGGTACTCCTGACATCCACCACTGCCACCCAAATGGGCCACACGCCCAAAAAGACCCTGGGATTCCATATAGATAATGCGACGAATTGGCTTAAAGAATACGATCCCAACTACAGAGATAAAATAATCTACTCTGACTACAGCCCTGCAGCTACATGGTATCTGAAAAAAGAAGTAAAAGAAGGAGTTCCAAGGGTATTTAAAGATTATAATGAGTTTTCTAATATGTTGAAGGTTGCAGGGGCAGATTATTACATAGACACTCTAAGCAATTCAGAGGCTTTAAACAAGTCCAGACCAAACATCCCCGGTTATCACATTATCAACAGCACACTTTTGATCACTGTCTATCAAAGAGACTCATAAAAAAAATCTTAAGGAACTTTAATTACAAAAAATAGAGTCTTTAAGGGATTCTATTAAAATATAAAATCTTAAGGAATTTAATACAAAATAATAGTTTCAAGGAATTCTGTTACAAAAAATAATCTTAAGGAGATTCTGTTTACAAAAATAAAATTTCAAAATGATATCCTAATGAATGGTACCAGAAAACACGATAAGGGCATAATGCAGTTGTAAATGGAGTGAAATAGATTTGAATTTAAAAAAGGATGATATTATCACCACAATATCTCGTATCCGAGATGAAATAGGCCATAAAAATATAAAACCAGATATACTGGATGTAATTTTTCACGAGGATAGTGGGAAACTCTTGATTATAACTTCAGACCGACCAGATAAATCTACGGTAATTGGGAAGGGGGGATGGGTGGTAGGAAGGCTCAGAGAAGAGCTGGCCTTAAAACAGATACACGTAGAGGCCTATCCTGATATTTTGCTCCGAAAATATAAGCTGGAGCTTGCATCTTCCAGGATAGAAGAATTAAGGCCTTATAGAGAAGAATATAGGGTGCCGCTTGATAACTTATCGGATCTTCTTATAAGAAGGTTAGAAAATCCTTATGATTTAGATGTTATTTTAGAAGATTTTGAACCTAACCTAAAATCAACCCTTGACCAGAACCATAATGCGGTAGTCGCCCTTTCTGGTGGTGTTGACAGCAGTTCCTCCCTGGTGATTTCTAAGATGATGGGATTTAATCCCTTAGCGGTTACAGTGAACCCGGGGGACATCATACTGCCTGGTCACTTCAGAAAAAATGTGGAAAAACTCACGGGAAAGCTGGGTGTGGACCATAAGTATTTAGAAGCAGATATGGGAAAGGTAGTTGAAGGTGCGCTTGAAGGCAGATTCCATCCCTGCGGTAGATGCTCCAAAATAATTGAAGAAACTGTTATGGATTATACCCTGAATTCAGGGATACCACTGTTGATATATGGAGACCTGCTTTCCACCGGAGCCCAGTCAATTATTTCTAAAGGAAATATTTTGAGAATTAACTTGCCTGCCCTGCTCTCGGTTAACAAGGGTGAAGTAAAGAATTTGGCCCAAAGCTACGGCGTATCAAAAAGTGGGGTCTATGGGTGTCCCCTGCTTGCTGCTGTGCACAAAAAATATCCCCACATGAGCCGGTTTTCTCTACAGAGAATTTTAAGGGAAACCAGGGCGGGGATATTGGAGCCAGGAGAGGCACTTGATCTGATAATGAGTTTATCTAATTAATTCAAGTACTCCGTAGATCACCAGGAATATCCCAGCTAACCATCCGATCAGATAAGGATATACTATGATTAAAACACCCAAAATTATAGCCACAATTCCAATTATTTCCTTAGTTGTTTTTTCTTCCATACCATTATTCTCTTTAAGATCATATATAAATTTTATTAGATAAATTTATAAAGTGGGAGTGTATCATGATGAATAATCTAAAATTCTGTCCCAGGTGCGGTCTTCCAACATAAAATGGGTCAACCCCCGATGTGGTCTCTATGGATCTGCTGGGACTGTGGATGCCAGGGACCGGTGGTAATAGAGGAAAAAGAATTGGCAGACGAAATTAAAAAAAAACTATCAAAAGAGATACTAAAAATAAGTGAGATTGAAATGGGAATATTTTTAAAGACTAAATGGGGACTATAAGATCAAATGTAGAATATAAGGGAGATTAAATGGGAATGTAAGAAAATTTATTAGAATGAATTTATTTCAAACATTTCCACTGGATTCTGCTTCAATAAAACCTCTTAATTTTAAAATAGCATCAGCCACAATTTCTGGTGATGGTCCGCCCACTACCTTCCTGGTTTTTATGACTTCAGATGGATCTAAGGCCTTTCTCACCAGTTCATCATCCAGGTCAAGAGATTCGCCGGTTACTTCCTCTGAAATTTTGTCTAAAATTTTAGAATCAATTTCTTCCGGTTCAAGCCCGTTTTCAAGGGCTGTGGTAACGGTCCGGCCTACTATTTGGTGGGCCAATCTGAAGGGCATCCTTTTCTCCTTTACCATGAGATCCGCCAGTTCAGTCGCGGTTGAGAAGTTGGCCTTGGCCAGTTTTAAGGCGCGTTCCTTTTTGAAATCTATTGATGAAAGCATTTCCCGGGTTATATTCAACATGGAATGAGCGGTATCCACTGCGTTCCACAAGTGGGGGGTAACCTCCTGCAAGTCACGGTTATAACTTTGGGGTAGGGCCTTCAAAATGGTTAAAATAGCCATAAGTTCCCCATAAAGTGTAGCAGTTTTGGCCCGGGCAATCTCTGCCACGTCCGGATTCTTTTTCTGGGGCATGATGGATGATGTTGATGAAAATTCATCCGAAATTTCCACCATACCAAATTCATAAGTGCTCCAGAGGATCATTTCCTCACAGATCTTGGTAAGGGTGGATCCCAGGAGTGCCAAGGAAAAAACAGTTTCTGCCATGAAATCCCGGGAGCTAACAGCATCTATGGAGTTATCCATCACCGAACCAAATCCTAAAAGTTTTTGAGTCATTTCCCGGTCTATTTTAAAACTGGTGGTGGTCAGGGCGGCTGATCCCAGGGGACTCATATCAATCCGCTGATAAGCATCCTTCAACCGCTGATAATCGCGTTTGATGGCGTTAGCGTATGACAGGAGATGGTGGGCAAAAGTGGTGGGCTGGGCATGCTGGAGATGGGTGTAACCCACCATAACTGTTTCTCTGTGATTATCAGCCATATCTAGGATAACTCCTATGAATCTCAGGAGGTCATCTTGAATTTCTTCAACTTCATACTTCAAAACCAGTCTCAGGTCAGTGGCTACCTGGTCGTTTCTGGACTTGGCGGTGTGCATAAACCCGGCAACTTCACCGATCTCATGGGTTACATAATTTTCCACCGCCATGTGGATATCCTCTACTGATGGATCCAGATCCAGAGCATCTACCCCTTCTGCTTCCAGTTTTTGGAGTGCACCAAGGATCTTATCAGCGTCTTCTGGGGAAATTATGTCCTGTTCTTTTAACATGGTGGTGTGGGCCATGTTGCATTGCAGGTCAGCCTCAAATATCCTCCGGTCAAACTCCAGGGAGGAGGTGAAAGATGCAGCAGCATCGGTCATTTTATCTTTAAGTCTTCCTTTCCTCAGTAACCTTCCTGACCTTGGATTCAATTGAAAATCACCTTAGTCGCCTTTTCCCTTCCATTGGGTGTAGCCACATTTTCCACAGGCATAACGATCCCCATGGTCGGCCATGAAAACCCCGTGGGAGCATCGAACGCATTCAGGATTTTTTCTGACAATTTTATTATCTTTAACTTCATAAATTTGGTATTTCTTCATTTTTTATTACTCCTCATTTGACTTTTTTGGCTTCAATCACTTATTAGCTTTCTCAGTCTCTTCAGTTTTTCCTGCTTCTGCTTATTCTACTTCCTCAGTTTCTTTAGATTCTTTGCTTTCTTCTTTCTGAGGTTCCTGATTCTTTTTTATTACATGTTCTCTTTCAACTTCAGTCATACTTTCTTCTGAATCGTATAACTTGGCGTAGCCCTTTGCTTTACCTTCACCAAAGGTTGGTTTAAGTTTATCTACTACCAGAAGTTTTTTATCCACGTTTAAAGTTGCAACCAGCCTGTTTTTAACTTCTAAGACTCTTGGGGTTGCTTCACCTTGATATATGCAATCAAAATGTATTTCGGTCCTGTTTAAAAGTGGATTTTTAATTTGCTCGTTTATATTGACTTCCATTCTATGCCTCCTCAAACTTCTCTATCAACTTTTTTGCCTTATTTTTCATTTTATCAACTTCACAAAACACTACACCCTCACCTGGCTGACCATAAAGGATCACCGCACCAGGAGGAGCCAGTATTGCCGATGGAATTACTGCCAGATCTTCCTCTCCCTCAACCACGATAAGGACCTGTTTTCCTGGGTTTTCAATCAAATGGAAGCCCTTTTCAATGGTATCCCAGAGTTTAGGGGTTATTGTTCCAGGCGGATTTTCTGCTTTTAATTCTAAATCGGCGTAAATAATTTCATTGTTATGTATAGAATTTTTTCTCTCTATTTTATTATCTATAATACCCATATCTGGTGTTATACCTTCTCTCTGGAGATTGATGGTGGTTGCATCTCCTATGGAGATTATAAGCCTATTTTCTTTTTTTAATTTTTTTAGATGTTCTTTCAGGTCTTTTATGGATAAACAAAGTTTTCCAAAAGGTTTTTTAAGCTCTGACCTTGTTTCTTTTTTCAGAATTAGCACTATCTAACCCTCAGGGCGTATTCTCCGGGCAGGTTTATGTTTAGCTCCTTGGCAATATTTGATTTTTCAGGATCTACCACTATCAAAAAACCGCTCCAGTTCTTGGAGGAGGGAAGGTTGCATATGGCGCATCTCTCATCTTCCATAATCCTGTGACATCTGGTACATGCTTTTGTAACCATTCTATTATCTTCCTGGTACTTTATTTGTTTATCAACTTTTATTCTTAGTACCTATTATTCTTAGTACCTATTTCTTCTTCTTCTTAGTATTTTCCTTCTTCTTAGTAGTCTCTTTTCCTTTAACTGTCTTTTTACCTTTTTCTTTCTCTTTTTCTATCCACTCAAATCTTCCCAGACCAGGCTGCCTCATAGTAAGGCCTATTTTGGTTTCTTTAGATGACTTTCCCTTGAGACTCAAGGCCACGATTCTTGCCCGTACTTTGTTTCCCTCTTCCAGGGATTTATTCGATTCTTTACCTACCAGGGCACCTCTTTT
>JADGNH010000015.1 GCA_017883605.1 Methanobacteriaceae archaeon | reverse complement strand
TTTCTGTCCCCCAGCTGTGTAAGTGATCATCACCCTTCCATAGGGATCTTGTTTAGTGCTGATCTGTTGATTTTGATAGAGTCGCCATGATTGGGTTGCAGGACCAATAACATCTACTGCCAATGCTTGATCGGGAATATTTGCTCCATCAATTTGCGCCGTAAGCATCTGTTTTTGCGAATCTACCGCTAAAGGTCCTTTGAAGTAGGCGTTAACCTCGTTAATCTTTACGGTCTTCGCTGCTTGAAGTTGATCCTTATAGGGACCGTAAACCAGGAAATAATAACTTCCTCCAACCAATAATATTGGTGTAAGTAGAATGCAAAGGATAATAGCGATCACTGTCATCGCTTTTCCTCCGGAACTCCGCCTGTTCCACCAGCCTGATTTGTTTTTTGATTTCTTCTCAGGCTTCCCTGTGTTCACTACCTTTTTTAGATCTTTACCACAATCCCTACAAAATTTTGCATCGTATGGATTTTCTTCCCCGCATTTCGGACAAAATTTCTTGGCCAAATTATACATCCCTTTATCTTATCAATTTATTATTCTATATTAAAAATATTATAAAAATTTATGTATTAATATGTATAAAGGGGCTTTAATACAACATAAGAATTAAAAATCCCTAAAAATCAAGATAATCAAGGCCTCTACTACATTCTAACCTTCACTATAACCGCGTGGGCCATTACCAGCGCTGACAGAAATATATAGGTCAACATAGCCGCACCGTCGATGGTTCTGGTGAATAAAAAGAGCCCAATAATTGTCTGGGTCATAAAAGCAGCCAGAGCTCCGATTAAAAGAGCTTCCCTTCCAAGATATCTGCGGCTACCATTTTTCCTTTTGCTGCGGTATTTTCGGAGTACGTAAAATCCAGTTATTATCACGATGAGGCACCAACCCATCAGAAGAAGCAGCCCACCATATCCGAAGTCGAAGGCGACGCCAAAGATTCCGGGAAGCATGTAATCTATATAATCCTTTTGGGTAACCAGTACCCCCGAGAAAAGGGGAAACGGCAGGGTGAAGAAGTTAATTAAGTTCATAGGGAGAGATATGTAACCGTCTGACCCTCCTAAACAGTTTGATCCCCAAAAACAGGCACCCTGTACGTGTCCCCACAGCGTAGTGTTTTTAATCACCATATTAAGGCTGGGCATGGCGTACTGCTCCAACCGGGTTATCCTGAGAAGTGGGCTGAGTACAGGTTGATTAAATATCGTGGCCAATATCTCTAAAATCCCAAATCCAGCAACACCTGCAGCAATAACGGCCAATATCCTTTTTACGGTTATTCTAGAGCTTTTCCTGAAACTTTTTGACATTATAAGGAATCCAATAAACCATCCTAAAAGCCAGAGAAGGAGGAATGACCGATGCATTAAGGATCCTGCAATTGCAATCACCACAAATAGTATAAGTGACAGGGTCTTTATAGATGAGGATTTAATGTCCACTTCACTTAAGAGATTGGCTGAAGCACTCAGTGTAACCCAGGCAAAGACGGCCAGCGGTCCAAAAGGATGGGTAAACTCATGGTGGGATACGAAGGGAAGGAAAAGAAAAGCAGCGTCTACTCCAAATAAAGCCGTTAGAATGATGGTTAGAAATAGTGATAAAAATAGTACCATACTCAGGGGAATGGTGATGACATTGAAAAGCAGTATTATCCCCACATGTATAAGAACAGCTACTTCTATTATGAACTGCAGGTGATTTTCTGGTATTAACATGTTATCACTTTAGGTCTCTGCTTCAAAGTGGGATATGGGTTTTTCATATAATCCCTGGGCTATGGTTATGCATTGTTTTTAGTTTAATAGAGTTTATGGGAGTTTTCAAGTAGATTGCATTTATTGCTTGCATTTATTATGACTTAAGTTAATAATATAGCTTACTTAACTTAGTTAATAATATAGCTTACTATAAAATCTGATTTGGTATAAAAAACGCTTGATCCTGAGTATAAATTTACTTTAAAAATCTGATCAGGATATCAGATTTCTCATTATAGGCCATATAAAGGATAAAATATAGACCCTAAATTAACATCTGTTTGGGCTTATACTGTCCCGTTGATTTTCACTGGCCGAAAAGACCTTTTATATAGTTAAATATTTCCTGCAGGAAACTTGTTATTTGATCTATTATGCTTTCTGGCTGTGAAGCTTGATTAACCGCGCTTTGAAGCTTATTTTTAAATTCAGTCAGATTTCCCTGGGCTCTCTGGGTGTTGGCAAGGGATTGTGCAATCTGCTGGGTCTGCTGATCCGTGAGGTTGATGTTCATGTTATTTGAGGTGGTGTTGACGATATTTTCTATCTGGGTTGAGTTCTGTAAATTCTGTTTTTGAGTTTCATTTTTAGCTTTTTCAAAGAGTGATGCAACTGTATCTGGATTTTCCCCTGTTTGGTTAACGATCTGGGTTTCGGTGTACAGCTCTTCTGTGGCGGCTTTTTTAGCATTTTCAGGTATATCCGTACCTACCGCAATCTCATAAGATTTTAAAACTCCAGTCAATGCTGATTCACCTGTTGACTGGAGTGGTGATGTAACCACCACATATCCATCTTCTATACCGGACGATTTAAGGGCATTGGCGTACATTTTGGGGGTTACCACGTTTATTTTACTGGTGTCAACTATTATTTTAATTCCTTTGTTGTAGCTTAAATCCACCATAGCACAGGAAAATATCTGATTAGAACTGTAATTCTTACCAGTTATATTCTTGGATATGTTATTCACTTCTGAGGCGGTTATGACATTGGAGGTGGCGTTGTTAATATTTTTATCTGTGTGCGACTGGAAATAGGTCAGTACTGAATCTTTCCAAGTCTGGTTGGCGTAAGTAGCTTCCCCATAGGTAACTGCAAATCCTGAAACACCATAAATTGGACTTAAAACCATCATTACAATTATAATCCCCAGTAATAATTTTTTCATTTTTCCACCCTTATTATCAACTTCATTGATTATTCCCTTTGATCGTTAATCTATCAGTTCTATAGATTTGATTAATTTCTTAATTAAGTTTGTGGGAAAATAAGTTCTTTAGAATCTATTTAAATTCTCCTTATTAAAATTAACCACTGAACATTAATAATTTTAGTTTTTTTCTTTATGATTTTTTTCTCTAAAATTTTTTTTTTATTTCCTATGAAATTTTATTTGACTTCTGTTCCCCATTAGTATTGGTCTTTTCTATCAATACCGGTTTTTCTATCAGATATTGGTCTTTCTATCAGATATTAGTTTACCTAACACTATTTGAGGAATTCTAAGATAGCAGTACAACTCTGCTTTCCTTTACTTCGTCTAAAACTTCCAAACTGGAAAGTTCAGCTACTTCCTCTGCAAAATCTCTGATTTCCTGGAATAGGGGCATGTTATCCATGCTTAGCCTCTTTCTTGAACTTCCCACGTACATGTAAGCTTTTATCTCCACAAAGTCTGGGTTGCTTTTTTTTATTATATCTGCATATTCCTGGGGGTTGAGCATGTTGTAACCTTTAACACAGGTCATTCGGACAACGGTTCTACAGTTGAAATTAGGGATAAGTTCCAGGGATTGGTTTAGTTTTTCCCATCCCTTTTCAACTTGGGGTTTGCAGAGCAGATTATATATTTTTTTGTTTGGTGCGTCCAGGGATAGGTAGAGCTGGGTGGGTTCAATTTCTAGTTTCTCCAGCCTGGAAGGGATTATTCCATTGCTGACTAGGAAGGTTGTGAAATCTCTTTTTTTAAATTCAGCCAGCAAATCATCGATAAGGGGATAGAGCATGGGTTCTCCTGCCAGGGAGATGGCTGCATTGGTGGGATCCCGGGATTCTCTTAATTTTCCTGGGTTGGCCTGGGAATTTCCAAAGAAACCGCACAGCAGGTTGCGCTGTCCTTCGATGCATCCGTCTATTATTTCACCGGGTTCATCAAAGTCTTCTTTCCATTGAGTTTCAGTTATGGAAATGTCTCTCCAGCAAAAAAGGCATTTATGATGGCAAAATGGAATACTAGGGGACATCTGTAAGCAACGGTGGCTTTCTATTCCATAAAATTTTTCCTTGTAGCAAACTCCCTGGTCCAGGATGCTTTTTTTGGTCCAGTGACACACTTTGGCTGCGGCATGTCTTTTTGAACCAGCAAAGCGGTATCCTTTTTTTTCAAGTTTTTCTATATCTTTTTCTGTGAGTGACATTTTTTTTGATCCTAACGCTTCTGGTATTTGCTGTTTGACTCATCGGAGTTATATTATTTATCGTCAATTTATCGTCAAGGTTGTTTTCGTAAATTTTAATTATAAAATTGTATAAATGTAGGGTTTATTTTAAGTGCGTAGTGTTTCTTTTAGGTCTAATCTGGGCAGTAAATTCTTTTAGCTAACTTAATATTATAATATTAAACCACAATATTTTTATAGCCAATAAAAAAAAGAATAAAAATAGAATTTGGTATTAATTTAGTAAAAATAGAATTTGGTATTAATTTAGTAAATTTTGATGAAATTTGTGTGAAAATAAAATAGAATAGATAAAATTTGGTAAACTCTTTTTGGAGGATTTACTCATGAATACTAGAACGCCCATTGTAATTCTAAATTTTAAAACCTATCTCGAATCTACCGGAGAACAAGCTCTTAAGCTGGCTAAAATTTCAGAAAAAGTTGCAGAGGAAACAGGTGTGAATATAGCAGTTGCAGTTCAGCACGCAGATATATTCAGGATTTCAGCGGAGGTTGAGATACCGGTCCTGGCCCAGCACATCGATGCGGTGGATGCCGGCGGACATACAGGCAGCGTGCTTCTTGAATCTGTAAAAGAAGCTGGAGCTTCAGGGACATTGATAAACCACTCAGAGATGCGGATGAAACTGGCGGACATTCAGGAAATGGTTAAAAAGACCGCTGATAACGGCATGGGGAGTGTGGTGTGCACCAACAACGTGGAGACCAGCGCAGCAGCAGCCACTCTTAAACCCAATTTCGTGGCAATAGAACCTCCCGAACTAATAGGATCAGGTATACCAGTATCCAAGGCAGAGCCAGAAATAGTGGAAGGAACAGTGGATATTATACACGATATAAGTCCGGAGGTAACTGTTCTGTGCGGTGCGGGCATCTCCACCGGTGAGGACATGCAGGCAGCACTGGACCTGGGTACTGAAGGGGTTCTTCTGGCATCAGGGATAATACTTGCCGATGATCCTAAAAAAGCACTTTTAGACCTGGTAGGAAATATTTAAAAAATGGATAAATAAACCTTAAATGATAAATAACCTTAAATAAAGCAAAATATTACAAACTCAAATTTAAACAACAAACTTAATTAATAATAAAATTTTAATCTAAATCCATGCCAAAGACTAAAAACATGTCCCTGGACTTTTACACCATGGATAACTTCCATCTGGAGGACAAGACGGTCCTGGTAAGGGTGGATATAAATTCCCCGGTAGACCCTAACAGCGGCATATTACTGGATGATACCCGGATAAGACTCCATTCTAAGACCATAGCAGATCTTTCAGATAGAGGAGCAAGGACAGTTATCCTCGCCCACCAGAGCCGGCCTGGTAAAAAGGACTTCACCACTCTTGAGCAACATGCTGAATCACTTTCCAATATCCTTGAAAAACAGGTCAAATATGTGGACGATATATTTGGTAGTAACGCCCGCCAAGCTGTATCTGGAATGAAAAAAGGTGAAATCCTTTTATTAGAGAATGTACGCTTTTATTCTGAGGAAATCCTCAACAGGGAAGCGAAATTGCAATCAGAAACTCATCTGGTTCAGAAACTTTCGCCACTGGCAGACTATTTTATAAATGATGCATTTGCAGCTGCACACCGTTCACAACCATCTTTGGTAGGATTTACCGTTACACTGCCATCTGGGGCGGGTAGGGTGATGGAACAGGAACTCAGGGCATTATACACTGCACTCAGCAACGTAAAAAAGCCATGCGTCTATGTTTTGGGTGGTGTTAAGGTAGATGACTCTATAATGGTAATGGAAAATGTTTTGCGCAACGAAAGTGCAGATTATATCCTCACCACGGGGCTAGTGGCTAACATATTCCTCTGGGGAGCTGATGTTAAGATAAGGAAGTACAATCGAAATTTCATAAAGAATAAAGACTACTGTGAATATGTTAAAAAAGCTAAAAAGCTTTTAAAACAATTTAAAGGTAAAATAATAATACCTAAAGATGTTGCAGTTTGTATAGATAATAAAAGAGTGGAATTCCCTGTGAAGAAGATCCCAAATCAACCGATCTTTGATATAGGAACTGGAACCATAAAAGAATATGCTAAAATAATCAGAGAAGCTCGTACACTATTTGCCAATGGTCCTGCGGGTGTTTTTGAGAAGGAAGGTTTCAGTACAGGCACTGAGGACATTTTAAATGCTATTTCATCCTCTCAGGGCTTCTCCATAATTGGTGGGGGGCATCTGGCAGCCGCAGCCAACCGCATGGGGCTTACTGGAATAAGCCACATCAGCAGCGGTGGCGGGGCATCCATCAACCTCTTGGCTGGAGAAAAGCTTCCGGTGGTGGAAGTATTGAGACAGGCCAAATTTCAACACAGAATTTAGTATAAAACATTACTGATTAGTACAACATACCGATACTGATTATTTAAAAAAAGCTGACAATAGGATTTATTATAAAATCAAATTTATTATAAGGGTTAATTCAGTATTAATAGGATAATTAAAATATTAATAGGATAATCCAAAAATAACGTTATATATAGTTGTAAAACAAATGATATATTAACCCAAAACTATTTAAGTTATAGTTCTTAAACCTCATAATGCCTCGGTAGCTCAGTCTGGTGGAGCGCGAGACTTGTAATCTCGTGGTCGCGGGTTCAATTCCCGTCCGGGGCTCTAAGACGTTGGCTTAGATAATTATCAATGAATTAATATGTTTACAAGGGACCATAGGGTAGCTTGGTCGATCCTTTGGGCTTTGGGAGCCTGAGACTCCGGTTCAAATCCGGGTGGTCCCATCAAACAACCCGCCTTAGCTCAATTTGGCAGAGCATCGGACTGTAGATCCGAGGGTTGCTGGTTCAAGTCCGGCAGGCGGGATTCTAATTTAGCACTGATTAATTGGGTGATAAATTAATTGTTGATAATCTTTAGTGTCGATAAATTAATTGTTGATAATCTTTAGTTATATCCCCCCATTTATTTACCTAATTGTTCAATATATCCCACAATATATTGATCTTTCAAAAAAATTAAAACACAAAGTTTATATATCATGGGTAGAAAAAGAAAAGTATTTAAGCATTGACATGAATATTTCATTTTACTCTCATTCTATAAGAGCTGCCCTGGTGGTGTAGGGGCTATCATGCGGGCCTGTCGAGCCCGCGACTCGGGTTCAAATCCCGGCCAGGGCGTTGACGTGGGCCCGTAGCTCAGTCTGGGAGAGCGCTCGGCTTTTAACCGAGTGGCCGCGGGTTCAATTCCCGTCGGGCCCGTTCTTGATTTTTAACTGGAGGATAAATTGTGAAAAAAGATATTCTGAAACACAAATTGGTTCCAGATCACACTATTTTGTCGAAATCGGAATTCAAAAAAGTACTAAAAGAATTGGATATTCATCAAGAGCAGCTTCCAAAAATAAAATCCGATGATCCTGTTGCTAAGGCAATTGGGGCCAAACCAGGAGATATTTTGAAGATAACAAGAAGAAGCCATACTGCTGGAAAATTTGATACCTATCGGTTAGTGCTGGAATGATCAAAGTAATATGGAATGATCAAAGTAACAATTAAAGAAAATTAAATTTGATCACATTTGTGATATAATCGTAAAATTAAAATAACATTAACGATAAAATTATTATAACTATACGACTGGTTAATAACTATGAATGTTTATTATTGGTCAACACTATGCTTGGTTGACTAATTAATGTTACAGCTGAGACATTATAAATGGTTAATACTAAATTAATAAGTGGTTAATATTAAATGCAATTACAGATGCTATGATTTATTTTTTGGAGGAGTTTAATGGTGCAAAATGCATGGGGACTGGTTGATGCATTTTTTAATGAATACAACCTGGTAGATCATCATATCAAATCCTATAATGACTTTGTGGATCACAGGATACAGGACATAATAGATATAACAGAGCCCATTGTTCTTGAACAGGGAGAGTACCGCATAAAAACGGGGAAACTGGAGATTAGGAAGCCTTTCATTAAGGAGGCTGACGGATCAAAGAGTAAAATTTTCCCGACACAGGCAAGACTTAGAAATCTCACCTATTCGGCCCACATGTACCTGGAAATGGCCCTGATAAGAGGGGAAGAAGAGCAGGAAATGGAAAACGTCTACATCGGCGAGCTACCGGTGATGTTGAAATCAAGCATATGCCACCTCCATGGACATGAAGAATCAGAACTGGAAGAGAATGGTGAAGATCCTCAGGATCCTGGCGGATACTTCATTGTAAACGGGTCAGAGAGGGCTATTGTAACCATGGAAGAGATAGCGCCCAACAAGATCATCCTGGAGAGAATCGGTGAAAAAGAAGACCGCCGTGCAAAAGCTATTGTTACATCAATAAAAAGTGGGTTCAGGGCAAGAATAACCCTTGAATACCGTAAACCCCGTAAAAAAGGTGTTTTTTTAAGAATATCATTCCCTTACGTACCGGGTGAGATACCTCTGGTGGTGCTTCTGCGTGCCCTGGGACTGGAAACAGATAAGGACCTGGTAAGTAGTATTTCAGATGAAACTGATATACAATTTCTGCTTATAGATGATATACAGACATCTGAAATAACCAACACCTATGATGCCATCAAATACATTGGTAATCGGGTGGCCAAGGGCATGACCGAGGAATATCGGATTAAAAGAGCGGAAGATGTTATAGATCGCTACTTACTGCCCCATATTGGGGTTGAACCAGATAAAAGATCTGAAAAAGCCACCTATCTGGCTGAAATGGCTGAAATGCTTTTACAGGTTATATTTGACAAGAGAAAGCCCCATGATAAGGATCACTACGCCAACAAGAGACTCAGAGTGTCCGGAGACCTTATGGAGGACCTTTTCCGAGTGGCTTTCACCAGCCTAACCCGGGATATGACCTATCAGTTAGAGAGAAGCCTGGCCAGAGGAAAAGAACCCTCTGTAAAGCAGGCGGTACGTTCCGACGTTTTAACCGAGAACATTAAACACGCCATTGCCACCGGAAATTGGGTGGGAGGACGTGCCGGTGTAAGCCAGCTTCTGGATAGAACCAGTTACATGGGAACTTTATCACACCTTAAAAGGGTGGTATCACCTTTATCAAGAAGTCAGCCTCACTTTGAGGCCCGTGACCTGCATCCAACCCAGTTTGGGAAGATATGTCCTAATGAAACCCCTGAGGGACCTAACTGTGGTCTGGTGAAAAATCTGGCAATACTGGCTAAGATATCCGAGGGTTCTGATTCAAAGGAATTAGAGGACAGCATAAAGAAAATGAAAATTGTAGATCCCATAAGGTTGTAGATCCCATAATACTATAAATTTCATATAAATTTTATAAGCCTTTTGTAAAGTTTATAAGTTCCTTTGTAAAGTTTATAAGTTCCATATAAGGTTTTAAATTCAATATAAGATTATTAAAATTTCATATAAGGAGATATTAAATTTCATATAGGAGATATTAAATCATTTATAAAAACTTTCGCATAAAAACCTAATATAAAATACGTCTTAATCCAAAATCAGGAAATCTAATTTAAATCAAGGAAAAAAATGGAGGAAATAGGATCTAAAGTATTGAAAAATATTTAAGTCCTAAATCTTGTTACGGGGGCAAATTAGTGAAAAAATCTAAAATTTATATCAATGGTAAGCTCATCGGAACCTGCGACGACCCGGAAGAGTTTGTGGGAACCATGAGGGAAAAAAGAAGGTCTGGGGAAGCTTCCCATGAGATGAACATAACCCACTACCCGGAAGCCGACGAGATCTACATATTCAATGATCCCGGAAGGGCCAGAAGACCTCTGATAGTGGTTGAAAATGGAGAATCCCTGCTTAAAGAGGAACATATAACAGAAATGGCCGAAGGTGAGCTTAACTGGAATGAACTCATAAATATGGGTATAATTGAATATCTGGACGCTGAAGAAGAAGAAAACACCTACATTGCCATGTTCCCTGAAGATGTTACAGAATATCACACCCATCTTGAGATCGATCCATCCACCATGCTAGGTATCTGCGCAGGCATCATTCCCTACGCCAACCACAACTCATCACCCCGAAACACCATGGAGGCCGGAATGACCAAACAGGCCCTGGGGCTATATGTTTCCAACTACAGCTTGAGAACAGACACCCGAGCACATCTTTTACACCATCCGCAGGTACCCATAGTTAAAACCAAAAGTATGGACGCAACCAAATACGACAAAAGACCTTCTGGACAGAACTTTGTGGTCGGGGTCATGTCTTATGAGGGGTACAACATGGAAGACGCTTTGATACTAAACAAAGCATCTATAGAGAGAGGACTGGCAAGATCATCATTTTTCAGATCTTATGAAGCTTCAGAAAGACGTTATCCCGGTGGACAGGAAGATAAATTTGAAGTGCCCGAGAACATAGTCCGGGGGTACCGTTCTGATGAAGTTTACCGGAACCTGGATGAGGACGGAATCGTGAATCCTGAGGTTGAAGTAAAATCAGGGGATGTTTTAATTGGAAAAACCTCACCACCCAGATTTTTAGAGGAAATAGATGAATTTGGAACCGTTGCAGAGAGAAGAAGAGAAACATCAGTCACGGTAAGACACGGTGAACACGGCACAGTAGATGCAGTAATGCTCACAGAAACAGTAGAAGGAAGTAAATTAGCTAAAATAAGAGTAAGGGATCAAAGACAGCCAGAATTTGGTGATAAATTCGCATCAAGGCATGGTCAGAAGGGTGTGGTTGGACTTATAGTTTCACCGGAGAACATGCCCTTCACAGAAGATGGTGTGGTCCCTGATCTAATAATAAACCCCCACGCCATCCCATCCAGGATGTCAGTTGGACAGGTGCTGGAAATGCTCGCTGGAAAGGCAGGCACTCTGGTGGGAGAAAGGATGGACGGCACGCCATTCAGTGGTAACCATGAACTGGATATAATGAAGCTTTTAAAGGAAAACGGTTTTGAAACCGCCGGAAGAGAATCCTTATACAACGGGATAACCGGTGAAAGAATAGAAGCCGAAATATTCATGGGAGTTGCTTACTACCAGAAACTGCACCACATGACCTCAGATAAGGTCTACGCCAGGTCAAGAGGGCCAGTACAGGTATTAACCCGTCAGCCTACCGAAGGAAGAGCCAGAGAAGGTGGTTTGAGATTTGGAGAAATGGAAAGAGACTGTCTTATAGCTCATGGTGCGGCTCTGGCATTGAAGGAGCGACTTCTAGATGAATCAGATAAATATGAGGCTATAGTATGTGCAGACTGTGGTATGATAGCCATATACGATAGGATAAGGGATAGAAAGTACTGTGCCATATGCGAAAATTCGGATACATTTCCGGTGGAGATTTCCTACGCATTTAAACTTTTACTGGACGAGCTCAAGAGTTTATGTATATTCCCCAAGCTGGTTTTAGAAGACAAAGCTTAAAATGCTTCTTAAAATGATTTAAAACAAATAATAAAAATAAAATAACAAAAAGGGTCATATGAGTAAAAAACGTTATATAAGGAGAGAATAAGCTTGAAAGGAATTTTAAAGAAAATTTCCCAGATCAACTTCGGTCTTCTGTCCCCTGAAAACATCAGAAAGATGTCCGTTACCAAAATTGTCACCCCAGACACCTATGATGAAGATGGTTACCCAATAGAAGCTGGATTAATGGATCCCAGATTAGGAGTAATAGACCCTGGCCTCAGGTGCAGATCCTGTGGATCTAAGGGAGGAGACTGTCAGGGACACTTTGGTAATATAAACCTGGCCAGACCGGTTATACATGTGGGCTTTGCCGATACCATTCATAAAATATTAAGATCAACCTGCAAAAAATGTGGAAGGATTCTCCTCACAGAAAGCGAAATAATAGATTACAGGGATAAAATAGGATCTAAACTAAAAAATGAGGAGAGCATAACTACTATTATAAAAGATATTTACACATTGGCCCGTAGAGATAAATGTCCTCATTGTGATGAGGAACAGGAAGAGGTAAAGATAGATAAACCAGTTTCTATGGTGGAAGGTAACTACAAGTTAACCGCCAGCGAGGTAAGGGAAAGGTTGGAAAAAATCTATGAAGAGGATTATATACTCTTAGGGATAAATCCAGAAGTTGCCAGGCCAGAATGGATGGTTCTAACCGTTTTACCAGTCCCACCGGTTACTGTAAGGCCATCTATAACTCTGGAAACAGGGGAGCGTTCTGAAGACGATTTAACCCACAAACTAGTGGATATTTTAAGGATAAACCAGAGATTGAAGGAGAACATGGAGGCAGGTGCGCCGCAGCTCATTGTAGAGGATCTGTGGGAGCTCTTACAATACCACGTTACCACCTACTTTGATAATGAAGCGTCAGGAGTTCCACCGGCCCGACACAGATCAGGAAGACCTTTGAAAACTTTAGCCCAACGTTTAAAGGGTAAAGAAGGAAGATTCAGAAGCAACCTCTCTGGTAAGAGGGTGAACTTTTCTGCCAGGACTGTTATATCTCCTGATCCTAATATAAGTATCAATGAAGTGGGTGTTCCTGAAATGATCGCCACAGAAGTTACAGTACCGGTCTATGTGACTGATTGGAACCTGGAAGAAATGAAGAAGTACATTCAAACCGGACCTAAAGTTCACCCTGGGGCGAATTATGTTATAAGACCCGATGAGAGAAAGATCAGGGTTTACGATGAAACTAAAGAGGCCATAATCGAGAAGCTGGAGCCGGGATACATTGTAGAGAGACACCTCATAGATGGTGACATTGTTCTATTTAACCGGCAACCATCTCTGCACCGGATGTCCATGATGGCCCACGAAGTTAAAGTACTACCCTACAAAACATTCAGACTCAATTTGTGCGTTTGTCCACCATACAACGCCGATTTTGACGGTGATGAGATGAACATGCACGTTTTCCAGACAGAAGAATCCCGTGCAGAAGCCAAATCTCTCATGAGGGTGCAGGAACACATACTGTCCCCTAGATTTGGCGGACCCATTATTGGAGGAATACACGACCACATATCCGGGGCCTATCTATTGACCAGAGAGGGCTCTGTTTTCAAGGAAGATGAAGTTTTCCAGATGCTTAAAAAATCCAAGGTACCCTATCCCAAGAAAAGAGGAGGAACCTGGACTGGTAAAGAAGTTTTCAGTCTTCTATTACCCAAGGACCTTAACATGGTCTACCAGGCGGAGATATGCAGAAAATGTGATGAGTGCCTGAAACAAGAGTGTAAAAACGATGCTTATGTTGTTATAGAGGATGGAAAACTTAAAACCGGTGCAATAGATGAAAAAGCCTACGGTGCATTCTCTGGAAAGATTTTAGATTCAATTGTTAAGGAATATGGTACCGATAAAGCCCGTGAATTTTTAGATTCTGCCACCAAACTGGCAATATCTGGTATAATGAAAAGAGGATTCACCACCAGCACAGCGGATGAGGAAATACCACGGGAGGCCAAGGACAGGATTGAGGAACTTCTAAGCAAGTCAGAGTCCCGGGTAGAACAGCTCATCAAAGCTTACAGAGACGATGAACTGGAGGCATTACCGGGTAGAAGCCTTAGAGAGACCCTGGAGATGAAGATAATGCAGGTTTTAGGTGAAGCCAGGGATAAATCCGGTGAAATAGCGGAAAGTTACTTTGGAATGGACAATCATGCAGTCATCATGGCTCTTACAGGTGCTAGGGGTTCTATGTTGAACCTTACGCAGATTGCAGCTTGTGTAGGACAGCAATCTGTTCGAGGTGGAAGAATAGAGAGAGGTTACAGTAGAAGAACCCTTCCACACTTTAAAGAAGGTGAATTGGGTGCTAAAGCAAGTGGATTCGTTCATTCCAGTTATAAAAAAGGTCTTGATCCCCTGGAGTTTTTCTTCCATGCCATGGGGGGTAGGGAAGGTCTGGTGGACACTGCCATACGTACAGCACAGAGCGGATACATGCAGCGAAGGCTGGTTAATGCCCTGCAAGATCTCAGTGTCCAGCCCGACGGAACGGTCAGAGACAATCGTGGAGTTATAATTCAAACTCACTATGGTGAAGACGGTATAGACCCTGCCAAGAGTGATTATGGTAAAGTTGTTGATATAGACCGGATGATAGATGAGATGAGGATAAAATCTAAAGGTAAATAATAAATTAAACTTATTTTTCATCTAAGTGGACTTAGGATTCACATTTAAAGGATAGAAAAATGGAGTCAGGTGGTTTTGTGGATATTGATAGGGTAGAAAAGGTTATTAAGAGGAGAAGAGCCAATTTTCCTGAAAAACTAATTTACGAGATAGCCGAAGCAGCGGAAAAACATGAACTGAAGGCTAAAGAACTGGAAACCCTGGTGGGTGATATAAAAAAAGCTTACGAACGTGCCCGGGTTGAAAAAGGAGAAGCTGTAGGCACGGTTGCTGCCCAATCTGTAGGGGAGCCCGGTACCCAGATGACCATGAGGACCTTTCACTATGCTGGAGTGGCAGAGTTGAACGTTACCCTGGGTTTGCCCCGCCTCATTGAAATCGTGGATGCCCGGAAAAAAATATCGACCCCTACCATGGCCATATACTTTGAAGAAGAATACGGCACCGATGAGGAGTTTGTGAGGAAAATAGCCAACCGTATAGGCAAGATCGTTCTAAATGATATTTTAAAGGATTTTAATGTAAACTACGCCAGTATGAGCATGAATATAGAGATTGATGAGGAAAAGGTTCATGATAAAAGATTGGAATATGATGATATTATAGCCAAGATAGAAAAAGCTTTTAAAAGGGTAGAAATAAATAAGAACCTGCTGAGTTTTGAACCTACGATTTCTGAATCTAAACATGCCATAAGAGAACTTAGACTTTTAGCTGATAAAGTCCGCGATCTGCAGATAAGCGGTGTTAAAAACATCGGAAAGGTCGTCATAAGTAAAGAAAGCTTGGAGTGGGTTATACACACCGAAGGTTCAAATCTTGGTGCTGTACTGAAAATGGAAGGTGTGAATAAAACCAGAACCACTACCAACGATATCCACGAAGTAGAAAAGGTTCTGGGAATTGAAGCCGCCAGAAACGCCATTATTCACGAAGCACAGAGTACCATGGAAGAGCAGGGACTCACCGTGGATGTGAGGCATATCATGCTGGTTGCTGATATGATGACCGCCGATGGTAAAGTTAAATCCATAGGAAGACACGGTATTAGCGGTGAAAAGGCCAGTGTACTGGCAAGAGCCTCCTTTGAGGAGACAGGTAAACACCTTTTAAGAGCAAGTATAAGAGGAGAAATTGATCACCTTACCGGAATAATTGAGAATATTATAATCGGGCAGCCAATACCACTGGGAACAGGATCTGTTGGCGTCATTATGAAACCGAGAAAATAGGAGGCAGTAGATGGACTTAGATAGAGGAATTAGAGTTGCTGTAGACACAGGAAGTGTCACACTGGGATCTGATAAATCAATCCAGGCGCTTAAACTGGGAAAAGGAAAGCTGGTGATAGTCGCCGAGAATTGCCCTGAGGATAAAAGGGAAGATTTAGATCAATATTCAAAATTATCAGATATCCCTGTTTACAATTATAAAGGTACAAGTGTGGAACTTGGATCAGTTTGTGGTAAGCCATTCACCGTGGCCACCATGATCATAAAAGATCCAGGTGATTCAAACATATTAGAAATTATGGGGTAATTTCTGTGACTATAAAATTTGCAACAAACGAAATAAGATACATAGCTCTTTTTGAGAGCATGACTGGAGCAATGGTCAAAGATTGCCTGGTGGATGATGAAAATGGAAAAATAACCTTCCTGGTTAAAAAGGGAGATATGGGACTGGCTATAGGAAAAAGAGGAAGTACCGTATCTAAAGTTCAGAAGACCGTGGACAAAGGTGTTGAAGTCATAGAACACTCTGAAGACCCTGTGGAATTTATAGGCAACCTTATGGCTCCCGCCAAGATTCGGAGTATAAGGATACTTCAAAAGGAAAACGGGGAGAAAATTGCCACACTGGAAACAGATTCACGAAATAAAAGAACTGCCATAGGAAAAGGCGGTCAAAATATAGAAAGAGCAAGAATTTTGGCCAAGAGGCAGCATAACATAAATAACATCGTTATAAAATAGTATGAAATTGTGGTTAGTAAGATTATAAATTTTATGTTATTCCATAAAGCAGATAAAATCAGATTGTCATAAGAATAACAAATAAGATTTTAGGTAAATTTGATAATAAGATTTAGTTATTCCAATAAAGGTAATTCAATAGTAAGATTTTAGTTATTCCATAAGAATATCAATATACATTTTAGGTTATTCAATAACAATATCTTAAGTTATCAATTAGCAATATCTAATATAAAGTTTAGGTCATGCTGAGGACGTAATAAAGGGACATAACAACAAAATTGTAATGATAACAAGGAGGAATTCATTTGCCAGGACTTTTTGCAGCAAAAAAGCTTAAAAGGAACAGACAGAACTTCAGGTGGAAGGATACTGAATATAAGAGAAAAATATTAAGATTAGATGTTAAGGCCGACCCTCTGGAAGGTGCACCCCAGGCCAGGGGAATAGTGATTGAGAAGGTGGGTATAGAGGCAAAACAGCCTAACTCGGCCATAAGAAAATGTGTGAGAGTTCAGCTTATAAAAAACGGTAAACAGCTAACTGCATTCACCCCCGGGGACGGTGCAATCGGATTTATAGATGAACACGATGAGGTCATGATCGAGGGAATAGGCGGTCCATCAGGGAGATCCATGGGTGATATTCCTGGAGTAAGATGGAAGGTCACCAAAGTCAACAACGTATCCCTCGAAGAAATGGTTAAAGGAAAAATAGAAAAACCAGTAAGGTAAATGTAGAAAAACCAGTATATAGTGAGGTAATTCTTATGAGCATTAAAGTTTTTGATAAATGGGATTTAGGAGAGGTGAAGGTAGAGGACATGGGTCTGATGAACTACGTTTGCTTAGACGAGATTCTGGTTCCCCACACCATGGGAAGACATGTTAAAAGGCAGTTCGCGAAATCAAAAGTTTCTATTGCTGAAAGACTTATGAACAAAATCATGAGGACACAGAGAAACTCAGGAAAGAAGAACAAGTCATATAACATAGTAAGAGGTTCATTTGACATTATAAACAATCGTTCAAAACAGAACCCTCTGCAGGTGCTGGTGAAAGCAGTGGAAAACACCGCTCCCAGGGAAGAGACCACCAGGATAAAGTACGGTGGGATAGGATACCAGGTGGCAGTGGACATTGCTCCCCAAAGAAGGGTTGACCTGGCACTGGGATTTCTGACCAAAGGAACCATGCAATCTGCCTTTAAAAGGAAAAGATCCATGGAAGAATGTCTGGCTGACGAACTCCTTCTTGCAGCAGAATACGATACAAGAAGCTTTGCCATCCAGAAAAAGGAAGAAAAAGAGAGAGTGGCCCGATCCGCCCACTAATCAGAATATTACAGGAAAAAGGAATATTCAATTAGTTAGGATCAAATAAAAATTAGCATAACTAAAAATTTTATAATTATCAGGTGATTTTGTTGAGTAGACGGACTAAAATGATTAATAAGATTAAGGAACTGATGTACGAACCCGTTTACATCAGAAATATCGGTATAGTGGCCCACATAGACCACGGGAAAACTACCCTATCCGATAACCTCCTGGCTGGTGCTGGTATGATATCTGCAGAGCTGGCAGGAGATCAGCTTTACCTTGATTTTGACGAACAGGAACAGGCTAGAGGTATAACCATAGATGCGGCCAATGTTTCCATGGTCCACAAGTACAAGGAAGATGAATACCTCATAAACCTCATAGACACCCCGGGACACGTGGATTTTGGTGGAGACGTGACCAGGGCCATGAGGGCTGTGGACGGTGCTGTAGTGGTGGTATGTGCTGTGGAGGGAATCATGCCCCAAACCGAAACCGTGTTAAGACAGGCCATTAAAGAGAACGTTCGCCCAGTTCTGTTCATAAACAAGGTTGATCGTCTCTTAAACGAGCTTAAACTGGATGCAGACGAACTTCAAAATCGTTTCATTAAAATTATAGCCAATGCCAACAAACTCATAAAATCCATGGCTCCAGAGGAGTTCAAAAAAGAATGGCTGGCAAAGGTGGAAGATGGAAGCGTTGCCTTTGGTTCAGCATATCACAACTGGGCCATAAACGTGCCCATTATGCAGAGAACAGGTATAACCTTTAAAGATATTTACGATTACTGTAAAGAAGAAAATCAAAAAGAATTAGCCCTAAAAGTTCCAATCCACGAGGTTCTACTGGGAATGGTAGTAGAACATCTGCCCAGTCCAGATATAGCCCAGAGATACAGGGTGCCCAACATCTGGTCTGGTGACATTGAAAGTGAAGAGGGACAGGGAATGATAAATACCGACCCCAACTCCCCACTGGCAGTTATGATTACCAATGTGAGCATAGACAAACATGCCGGTGAAATCGCCACTGGAAGGGTTTACGGAGGAACCATAGAGAAGGGTAATGAAATCTACTTTGTAGGATCCATGGGAAAAGCCAGAACCCAGCAGGTAGGAGTGTACTTCGGTCCAGAACGGGTTAACACTGACAAAGTTCCTGCAGGAAATATTGTGGCCATAACCGGTGCCAGAAATGCCGTGGCAGGGGAAACCGTTACCAGCTTCGGTACCAAGATCAGCCCCTTTGAAAGCATTGAACACACATCAGAGCCAGTGGTCACAGTGGCAGTGGAAGCTAAGAACACCAAGGACCTTCCAAAACTTATAGAAGTCTTAAGACAGGTGGGAAAAGAAGATCCCACCATAAGAGTGGAGATCAATGAGGAAACAGGTGAACACCTGATATCTGGTATGGGAGAGCTCCACCTGGAGATTATAACCTACCGTATAAATGAGAAAGGTGTGGAAATAGAGACTTCCGAGCCAATTGTGGTGTACCGAGAAACAATAGCTGGTAAAGCCGGTCCTGTTGAAGGAAAATCACCTAACAAACACAACAGATTTTACATCGAAATCCAACCACTGGAAGATTCCGTATTCAAGGCCATACAGGAAGGGAACATCAAGGAAGGCCGGGTTAAAGGAAAAGAACTCGCTTCAAAATTCACCGAGGTAGGCATGTCCAAAGATGAGGCTAAAAAGGTTTGGGATGTTTACAAGAGGTCTCTTTTCGTCAACATGACCCGTGGTATCCAGTATCTTGACGAGATAAAAGAACTTCTCCTTGAAGGTTTTGAAAGTGCCATGGACGACGGGCCAATTGCCAGAGAAAAAGTTATGGGAATTAAAATTCTCCTGAAAGATGCTAAAATTCACGAGGACGCGGTTCACCGTGGTCCGGCACAGGTGTTACCCGCCATAAGAAAGGCGCTTTACGGTGCCATTATGCTGGCCAACCCCACCCTAATGGAGCCCATACAAAAAGTATTTATCAACACACCCCAAGATTATATGGGTGCAGCAACCAGGGAGATCCAGAACAGAAGAGGCCAGATCTTGGACATGTCCCAGGACGGAGACATGGCCACCGTGCAATCTAAGGTTCCGGTGGCAGAGATGTTCGGATTTGCAGGGGACATCAGATCCGCTGCAGAGGGCCGCTGTTTATGGTCCACTGAAAGTGCTGGCTTTGAAAGACTACCTGGAGAGCTTCAAAAGATTATCATAAGACAGATTAGGGAAAGGAAAGGATTAAGCCCAGAGCCATACGGCCCAGACCATTATCTGGGTTAGTTGATAGCTCTTTCATATGGGATTGTTCGTGATCCTATCTGGTTAGTCATAGACTTACCACATTAATCATCTTTAAATATGTAAACCAGCTAAATTAAATAAATCATGAAAGAATTCAAAATACTAAATTTAAATAAATCATGAAAGAATTCAAATGTTAAATTAAATAATCATGAAAAAAAATCAAACTTCTAATTAAACAATGCTAAAGAAGAAATGGAGGTATATTTTATGGCAAAAGCAAAAGAACATATGAACTTAGCGTTTATTGGACACGTAGACCATGGTAAATCCACACTTGTCGGGCACCTTCTCCTTCAATCCGGAGTTATAGCTGAACAGCAGTTATCAAAGGGAGAAGACAAGTTCAGGTTTGTTATGGACAAGCTCCAAGAAGAAAGAGAAAGAGGGGTTACCATCGACCTTGCCCACGCAAAATTCGAAACCCCAAAATACGAGTTCACCATAGTGGACTGTCCCGGACACCGGGATTTCGTTAAAAACATGATTACAGGAGCATCCCAAGCAGATGCAGCTGTACTGGTAGTAGCAATAGACGACGGTGTAATGCCTCAGACCAAGGAACACGCTTTCCTGGCAAGAACTCTGGGAATTAACCAGCTAATAATTGCCATTAACAAGATGGACCTGGTAAAATACGATGAAGCAAAATACAATGCACTTAAAGAAGAAGTATCCGATCTCATAAAAACAGTGGCCTACAAACCAGACCAGATAGACTTCATACCTCTCTCTGCATTTGAAGGGGATAACATAACCAAACCTTCAGAGAACACCCCCTGGTATAAAGGCCCATCACTGGTAGATTCACTTCAAAAACTTACAGCACCAGATAAACCAACAAAGCTACCCCTCAGGATACCAGTCCAGGATGTTTACTCCATCACTGGTGTGGGAACCGTTCCAGTGGGCAGGGTAGAAACTGGTATAGTGAAAAAAGGTGAAACCGTCATATTCGAACCCCCAGGAGCAAGTGGAGAGGTAAAATCCATAGAGATGCACCACGAAATGATGGAATCCGCAGAACCTGGTGATAACATAGGTTTCAACGTCAGAGGTGTGGGTAAAAACGACATCCGAAGAGGAGACGTCGCAGGACACACCAAAAACCCGCCATCTGTGGCTAAAGAATTCACAGCACAGATCGTGGTTTTACAGCACCCCGGTGTCATTACCGTGGGTTACACCCCAGTATTCCACTGTCACACCGCACAGGTAGCCTGTACCTTTATGGAGCTCCAGAAGAAACTGGACCCCGCCACCGGCCAGGTTAAAGAAGAGCATCCTGACTTCCTCAAGACTGGGGACGCCGCCTACGTGGTAGTGAAACCAACAAAACCAATGGTTATCGAGAAGATCAAAGAAATTCCGCACATGGGACGGTTCGCCATACGTGATATGGGCCAGACCGTTGCTGCCGGAATGTGCATTGACCTCGTGCCAGCAAAGTAAAATAATGAATGATATATGAGAGGAA
>JADGNH010000014.1 GCA_017883605.1 Methanobacteriaceae archaeon | reverse complement strand
AACCCGTTACATCCATACACTCCTTATCTCAGCAAACTTACTATCTAAATCTGAACTGGTAACGGCTTTTACGAATTTAGGACTGACATCCTGTCCAGTCACCTGATACGGGAATTCAAAGAACAGGGAGTAACCAGGCTCATAAGGAGCTGAATGGAATAGGACGGCTCTATGGGTTGAATTCTCTCTAAGCCAGGTTGCAACGGGTTTTTTATCCGCTTCACTCAAAACTCTGACTCCAATAACGTTGGCGCCAGTTTTGCGGGCTTGTGCAACCACGCTATCAGTTTGACCTACGTTGGCATCAACCACGTACATGTTTAATTTGACTCCATAGGCCTTTTGCAGGTTATCGAAAAATCTTTTAGGAGTGTCGCAGTACTGGTCGGGATAGGTTTTGGTGGTGGTCTGAACCACTATTGGTTCTGTTAATTTTATTGCTATTGGTTGTCCGCCTATTATTGCCCCGCTTCCATTTTTAAGCTGTCTGATGGGTTCGGTACCTAAAATAACGCCTGTACCATTGTAGGGCATTACCGAAGATGTGAAGCGGTCACAGGGACAATAACTGTTTATCCCGTGTTCAGCCATATAGGCCTGAGCTTTAGCCTTTCCACGCAGATCACCACAGGCTATTACTAGAGAGGCATTTTCTTTAATAGCTTCAGGTACCATAACATTCATCCCATGGGTATTTACTTCGATCATGTTGTTAGCATCAACTGGAGTGGAAAATAGGGGCCCTGTTTTGCTGGGGTCCAACTCATAAACAAAATTACCCTTATCATCAGGACCGTACCAGATGCCGTTGATTTTCTTTATTGGAACGTTTGCGGCGGGAATAACTGTTACATTAGCGTATTTCATAAGTTGAGCTACCCGGGCACCTTCCATAAAAGGCACCAGGTCTTTGGTTGAAGTAGGTCTTTTATCTGGGGGTACATTGGTGTTAATGTTACTTGATTTATCTTTTATCACCCGGTCTACCTGGGTAACCACTTTGGCATTGGGAGGAACTGTTATACTGCTCGCCCCGATTACCACATAGGTAGCATTAACTGGGCTGACTTCTAAATCACTGAGTTTACTAGTTTTTTGTGTGGAAGTGGGCTGTGGAGAAAAAGCATATAAACCGGATATAACTATGAAAATTGCTATAAGTCCTATTAAAACCCGTTTAACCTTCATTTTGCACGTCAACTCCATTGATTACTTATCTTTAACCAGTATTTAGTAATTGAAAAATTTTAATCATTTTCTTATTAATTGAAAGTTAAATATGAATTAATGACATTTAAACCTTCTTATACTATGATCAGGATTGGTAGGATTTACCTTACAAAAATTGTTTTCCTGTAACGTATTAACAGTATTCTGGATTGAATTCCATCAAATAGGATATAAAATAGTTAAATCTGGTATCAAATTTCAGTTTTTAAATAATTTTATAGCTTAAAAACTCTCCAAAAGAGTCATAAGCATATATACTGCTCTCATTATAGGGTTGTCCAATTATCAGGTGGAAAAGTCCGTTTTTAGAAAAAAAGTACAGGTCAGCATCGGAGGGGCTGGCGTTGTATCCGGGGTGGCTGTGCACCGAGCCTACTGTATCGTCTATCAGGGGCATCATAAACACCTTCATTACCGCACCCTGATTGGATGTCTCTCCTGGCAGGAATATGAGGCCGTTTATGTGTAAAATTTGATCTCTAACCTTCCCCTGGAGCATGGCCACGAATTCATTGGGATAAGCTTCCTTGGAAATTTGTATGATCTCATCCACAACTTCCTGGTCTATATGAACCTCATGGAAGAGCTTTTTATCAGTTCCAAAAATGTAGCCCATTAATTTATCTAATTTACTCTTTTCATTCATTTTAATCTTTTTTTTATTTATTTTTAACTTAAATTTTCTTTGTACAAATTCTTTATTAAGATTTTTTTATATAAAATTCCATATTATTCCTATAATTCCTTATTATTCTTTTATTAATTCTTATATTTAATAAAAACTTGTTTAATCAGGTTATTATAAAATCAGGCTATTTTTGAAGAACTTTGCATCAAAAACAGGAAGTTCCCTGTCTTCAAATGCTTTCCATCTTTTTGATTGGACGGTTTTTTGAGATAACGGATTGTAGCCGTCTATCATAATCTCTTTTCGGTAGATAGCAACTCCTTTTCTCTGCCAGGCCGGCACTTTTTGTATGTTAATACCCTCCCCAAACAGTATCTCCTGTATCTGACTGCTCTTTTTTCCATTTAAAAGTTTGACAGCTTCTTCTCTCCCGTAATCCTTTCTGAGTGTCCAGTAGGCATATCCGTTGAGGCAGTTTCTCCAGGCCTCGTCCTGCCTGTTTTTAAAGTAAGATACTACACTCTCTGGATTTAATGGAATTATCCTGGAATCGAAGGACACCGGTTTTATGGAGGTTTTACTATTAAAGCGTTTTACGAACCTTTTATTTTTCAAAATTTTCTGGCTAAATGTTCCTGAGATAAAACTGGCAAATACTGAGTCCATTTTTTCTACCCGGCCGTTGAACGGAATTTCGTCAAGTAATATGTTTATCTCATCTGAAAAGGTGTATATAAAGGATGGACTGAATTCTCGGAAGAATTCGGAGCAGGTATCTACCATGATGTTTACAAAATCCTGATCATATGGCTTTTGCAGATCCAGATCCTGGGAAAGTCTGGAAAATTTCCTTCCGTCAGCTCTTATAACAATTTTTGAAGTGCAAGGGACTTTTAAATCTGAGAATATTTCACATTCTTTCATATAATCATCAAAATAGATTTCATTTATATCATTTAATAGATTATAATCATTAAAAAGATTTTTTTTGGGGATATGATGTTATTAATGATGGAAACTTGTTATTAATTGAATGGAACTAATCCTATAAAAAAAATAAGGGCATCAGGTACCGATACTCAGGTTTTCGTTCAAACTTTTAAGTAGTTTAATGGCAGAATATGCTGCTAAAACACTTGTTTTTGGGTTCATGGAGCATCTCATATTATTGGTGGTGGTTTTAAATTCTCCAAAATCTCCCACCACCTGAATTTCGTGGCTGTTGCGGTTAACCTTGGGATCGGCTATTATCTTTACATCTACTTCTTCACCGCAGGCGATGCTTAGGGTGGCTGCCACGTTAATGTTCATGGGAAATTTCTGCACAGCATCTCCCGCTTTGCCATCATAAAGGACTTTTTCTTCATCTACAGAGATTCCCAGGGATTTAGGGGGCTTTCTTGTAACCAGGCTCACTTTCCTGATCTTACCTATAGAGGCGGCTTTAAGACCGTCTAAACCTACAATTGCCCCTGATGGTGCGTATATTTTAGCGTTATTCTTTTTGGCTATCCTTTCAAGCCTATTCCTAAGTTTTGAATCCATTAAAGCCCCTACGCTCATGACTATAACGTTTTTTCCCTTCTTGAGAATTTGGGGAACTATTTCCCCCACTGCCTGAGGTGATGCGGTTTCAATTACCAGATCTACCTGATCCAGCATGTCTTCTATGTCCAGTACTACCACCCCATCTACCTGTGAGGCTAGATTTTCGGCTCTTTCCATATCCCGGTCATAAAAAAATTTTAGATCGACGCCCAGCTTTCCTTCAACGGCAAAATTAGTGATTATATTGGCTATGGCACCGCATCCTAATATCCCGACCTTCATGTCATTCATCCTGTTTCAGGGGGACTGGGAGTTTCAGCTATTTCAGGGCTTATTAATATAATATCCCCCACAGCTTGAACCCGGTCGTAGGGTATGTCTATAGTTCCATCCTCTTTAAGTGGTCTTATTTCGTCTCTCTCTGGAACTATGTTTATGGTTGTTTTTATAACATCTTTTATTCCAACACTTTTTTTATCAGGATTCATGGCTACTGCCTTTAAAATTGAAACCCGACCTTTTTTGATATTTAAAATCACGTCCTGAATCCTTCCCACATATTTGCCCCTGGTTGTGTACACGTCTAAATTGTATAGGCTTGATAAATCTACCATTACTACCACCTATCTTTTATTTTTTATTTTTCTCCTTAAATAAGATTATCCTCTTTAACATTTATTTTATGCACCATTAATGTATTTTGTGCACCCATTAATGTATAATATTAATTAATGAAATTAAAAAATATCTATTAATTAATGAAATTAAAAATATCTATACTTAAATATTTCTAAGATTAAGCAAATTTTTCCAGCAAAGTTAGCTGAAAAGTTTTTTTAGATTAAAGAGTTCACTATTTAATATTAATTGGAGGATAGGTGATGGTATGTGGGATACCAGTAAAGATTACCGGCTTTTAGTGGCGGATAAATCGGTAGAACTTTTTTTAAGAGCCATTGAAGGAGCTAATTTAAAAGGTAAATGGAATAAAAAGAAAGCGCTAACCAGCGCCAGGAATATGATACCAGAAATCCAGACACTCTACTATAGTTATCTGAATCCTGAGGAAATGGCAGAAACAACCCAAATAAAAAGTCTAAAGAGAAATGCAGATGAAATTGTCCGGGCCCTTGGCGGCGAAGCCTGGTATCAACAATTTTTAGAGCTGGTGAAAAGAGATGAAAAATACAAACTAGAAGAGACTATAGCCAAGATCAAGTTCTTCTTAAACACCATATCTGGCATCAGAAGAAGACTTTTACTGGGAAAGATAAAAGACCCCATTATAGGCATAGATATTAAGACAGGGCTGATTTCAAGTGTATCAAAACATCCTGGAGCAGATAAACTTCTTATATGCAACATAAACCTAGGAGAACGTGCTATAACTGTGGTTACCAATGATTTAACCCTAAAGGAGGGGAATCAGGTTGCAGTGGCACTTTTGCCCCCCACAACCTTCCGGGAGATAACCAGTGAAGGCATGTTTTTAGGGGATGAAGGAGGAGTTTTGAAGGATGTAAAAGGAGAACTCGGCAACTTACCTCATGGGATCCCCCTTGAAGCTTTTAATGAGGCGCGGAATTTTGTTGAAGTGTTTTTGAAATAATACAGTAAAATAGCTCCAATAAAAATTATAAATAAATAATATTCAGTATCTTCCCAATAAAATAGTAATCAAAATAAAAATAATCCATTTTTATCAAAGTAAGAATCCATTTCATTAAAATAAAAGAAATCCATTTCTACTAGTTTTTCAACCAATAACCACCAGCTTAGTGCGGGTCATATCTTCTACCGCATATTTGACACCTTCCTTGCCCATTCCACTCATTTTAAAACCTCCAAAGGGCATGTTATCAGTACGGAAAGTGGGCTGCTTATTTATGAGTACAGAACCAGCTTCTATCATCCGCACGGCCTTTTTAGCACGGTCAATACTTTCTGTAAATACCCCTGCCTGCAGGCCATAATCGGTATCATTAGCAACTTTAAAGGCTTCTTCGACGTCTTTAACCTGGATTATGGGTGATACTGGTCCAAAAGTTTCCTCCTGCACCAATTTCATTGAGGGAGATACCTGGTCCAGGACTGTTGGCTCATAAAAGGCGCCATCCCGTTTTCCTCCGCATAAAAGTTCTGCACCTTCATTTAATGCCTCTTCCACTACTTTTTCAACTTTTATCGCTGCTTTTTCATTTATCAATGGACCAATATCTGTTTCAGGATTTAAAGGATCGCCCATAGTCAATTTTTTGGTTTCGGTTACAAGTTTAGCTATGAAATCGTCTGCTATGCCCTGCTGGAGGATTATTCGTTTCACAGCTATGCAGACCTGACCTGCGTTCAGATAAGAACCTCTAACCGTGGCTGTTACTGCTTTATCTATATCAGCATCATCCAGAACCACCAGGGGATCATTTCCACCCAGTTCAAGGGTCAGTTTTTTCATCCCTGCTTTTTTGGATATGGAAACACCGGTGGCAACGCTTCCGGTGAAAGATATCTTATTAACCAGACTGTTTGAGACCATTTCATCCCCTATGATCCTCCCATCTCCTGTTAAGGCGTTTAAAGCTCCGGGGGGCAGGTGAACATCCATCAGCTCAGCCAGTTTTAAAGCAGCCAGGGGAGCTTTTTGGGAGGGCTTGAACACTACCGTGTTTTTACAAGCTAAAGCTGGGGCTATTTTATGGATTGCAAGGTTTACAGGATAGTTAAAGGGTGTTATGGCACTTACTACTCCAACGGGCAGTTTCACCGTGAAGCCCAGGACATTTTTCCCTCCGATGCCGGCGTCCATGGGTATGGTCTCACCATATATCCTTTTTGATTCCTCTGCAGAGAGTAGAATAGTCTGCAGGGAACGTCTCATCTCTTCTTTAGAATCCCGGATTGGCTTCCCGGTTTCACGAGTTATAAGCTCTGCAAATTCATCCAGACTTGGGGATAGTTCCTGGTGGATGTCGTAAAGTATTCTGGATATTTTACGGGAAGACATATCCCTCATAACCTTTTTTGCACGGTTAGCCGCAAAAACAGCTTCTTTTGCATCTTCTCGACTTCCAAGGGGTACTTCGTCGATTATCAGGTTGTTTGTAGGATTTCTAACTTCTATTTTTTCAGTCTTGTCTATTGATTTCCCATTTATGAGCATTTTCATCTCATAATCCTCCTTTAATAAAAAGTGGCATTTTAGAGATTATTTATCCAGATTATTAGGAAATTAGAATTCATATTTAATATCTGGATTATTTAGGAAATTAGAATTCATATTTAATATCTGGATTATTTAGGAAATTAGAATTCATATTATTATTTGTTAGATTCAAAACTTTTTTTTAACTTCAAATTTCTCAATATTTTTAAAAATAAATAAAAATTAAATTAGTACACTCTTTTTAGGAGGCGGTGATTTTTGATGACCATCTAATCAACCATTGTAGTTACTGAAATTTGTTTTTTAAAGCGTTTATTTGGTTGATTGTATTCTGCAGTTCTGTATCGTGGATTTCATTCCCTAAACCTTTTAAATAGTTTTGGTAGGTAACTAATGCTATCAGTGCAATCACTATTATGCCGCCAAATATTAAAATGAGTTCTGCTGAAGTTTGAGCAACCTCATCATCTACTATTCTCATGTTAACACCATTAAAATCCTCATATTAACACCATTAAAATCCTAATAATCTTGGTCCGAAACTTGTTATAACGTAAAATATTAAAAATGCCACTGGAGCTAGAAGTATGGCGTATTTTATTCCTTTCCGGGCACTACCATACATTACTATGCCAATTAAAATTCCTGCTATTATGGAGTGAATTAATATATATCCCCCTGCTGCGGTCATAGAAGCTCCAAGTAATGGATTTGCCTTACCCAGAGACCCTATGAATAAAGAGTAGGTCATAATCATTCCCAGTGCAAATGGCGCGGCAACTATGGCGGAGATAACTAGAAACATCACAGACATCATTACATTTGCTTTTCGTTCACGTTTTAGGGCTAATATGGCTCTCAAGTCCTCTGCAACAGTTTCAATAACATCCGCTAAACTTCCGCCAACTTTTCTACCCTCTAATACCATTCTAAATGTTCTGTCCAGGTTTTTAGATTTTAAACGCTCTCCCATGGATAGTAACGCATCTTCAAAGGTACTGCCAATTTTTATTTCGATTACAGCCCTTTTTAGTTCATCGGTTAAGGGACCCTTACCATGTTTGGAGATATCTTCCATGGCGGTTTCAATACCTATCCCTGACCTTAAAAGGGATGATATTTGCCTTAAAAAGTCTGGTGTGTTCTGTTCGATGCTGTCCACCCTGCGTTCCATCATGAAAAATAGCCAAGCAAAGATTATTATGGAAGGGGCAAAGAAACCCAGCAATACACCTAAAATAAAATTAATGCCGAGTAGGGAGAAAGACACTGCTCCTACTATTCCTAGAATTATACCAACTAAAAGAGCCAGGGTTATGAGATCTGAAGCTTTGACATACATACCGGCCCTTACAAGATTCTCTTGTAAGACGATTAAATACCTATCTGGTAGGATGTTGTCCAGAGATTTTGATATGGGGTTTAGTGCTGAAGGTATAATTGCCATTTATATTCTACCTAAATATTTGATCTACCATATTCTACCTAAATATTTGATCTACCTAAATAATATTCTATTTCTTAATATATATATGATTTAGTGGGCTGCCGTATAAATCATAATAATTTATTTTAGCTTTGACTTTATTAAAAGTAAAAAAATTTCAAAAGACATTTAAAAGTCCAATTTTTTCTTCATTTTGTTTAAAACAGTTGATCTATTCTTAACATGAATAACATCTTCTATTCTAACTCCAAATTCACCTTTAATATAAATACCGGGTTCAACGGTAATAACCATCCCTTTTTGAAGTTTACTCTGGTCATTTTTTGATATTGAAGGTTTTTCATGTACTTCAAGACCCAGTCCATGACCAGTTGAATGTATGAATGAATCTGCATAACCATACTCTCCTATAATATCTCTTGCAACTTTATCCACATAAGAAGCTTTTATCCCGGGTTTTATAACTTTTATTGCCTTTTTTTGGGCTTCCAAAACAATTTCAAATATTTCGGTATGCTTCTCACTTTCTATGATGGTTCTGGTGGTGTCAGAGCAGTAATTGTTCCAGACCGCCCCCCAATCCACTACAACAGGCTTTTCCAAATTATGAGAGGATACAGTAGCATGGGGAAGGCTTGATCTAATTCCAGATGCAACAATGGTTTCAAAAGCAGGTTTCATGGACTCTTTAATTCTCATGTTATATTCTAATTCTGCTGCAACTTTATTTTCGGTTCCAGAAATGTCAGTGTTCAGTAAAGAACTTTCAGCAATTTCAATTGCTTTTTTAATACTTTTAACTTCGTCATCTGATTTTAAAATGCGTGAAGATTCTATAATATCTGTTACTTCTGTTTCAAAGTCGTTGCATAATTTTTTATAGGTAGATACAGTCATAGAATCTTCAATCCCTAAGGTGCCCTTTAAACATTTCTTTATCCCATCCATAGATTTGAGTTCCTCAATCTGAATCCCGGATTGAGCTGATGCATCGTCAATCTCCATTTTTGGAGTGAATAGCACGGATTCATCTTTTAGTATTAGGACAGACGAAGTTGTAGGTTTAAAACCAGTTAAATAGGCTATATTTTCAGGTTTTAGGACAATCAGGGAATCTATATCTTCCTGATGCATAGTGTTTAATATTTCCTTAAGTTCCATACGAACCTTCTAATTAATTTATTAATATTTTATAACCATCAATTTATAGCTTTTTGGAAAAATAAATTAATTAATCCCACCCGTATCTTTATAACATCAATGCAGTTGTTAATTCCATCAGATAGTAATCTATTGATGGTTATTTTTGATGGTTATAAATTCTTTTTTATCTCCAATTTGATTTTTTCCATGACTTCCTTTGGAATTATACGCTCTATTGGTTTGGGGATATAGCCAAAATCAGGGTCATCAAATTTTAGGCCTTCGAACTCAACTTCATCTTTATAACGGGGTATAAAATGCCAGTGAATCTCTGGATTTGGATTTTCATACCGGAATACAGAGTTTTTGAAACAGCTCCAGTTGTAGAGGCTGGGATTAAATGATTTAGCCACACTATTTTCTAATCGTTCCACGGTTAAACCAAAATCAATCCATTCTCGTTTTTCCAACCCGGAAAGATCCCGGCAATTTCTTTTAAGAACCACCACACAGGTTCCCAGATATCTCTGGCTGGGGGCCAGGAATATCATCCAGTAATCTGTTTCATGGATAAGGTCACCGTATCCATCAGCTATTTTACAGTATTCACATTTTATGGTCATTTGAATCACACATCAGATTATAATTACCATTTTATGTTATTTGCTACTTCTATATTATTAATTAGGTTACATAAATGGGTTATCAGAAAATATGAAAACCATTATATGTAAAGAGTGTGGTTTTTAATGTATGGTAAAATTCACATCCAGAGAAATCAGGGATATAATAATATCCATGTCAGTCATTGCTCTTATATTTGCTTACCTATTCAGTGGAAGGAATCTATCTAACCCTGCGTTCATCTATTTTATTCCTATAACCTTTGTAGCTGTTGGTTTGGGCTTTGTTTTACATGAATTGTCTCATAAATTTGTGGCCATGAGATATGGGTTTTGGGCTGAATATAGATTATGGGTAGAGGGTCTAATCTTAGCTGTGATTACAGCAGCATTTGGATTCGTTTTTGCTGCACCGGGAGCAGTTTATATCCATGGAGACTACATATCCAAGGAACAAAATGGTAAAATATCCCTGGCAGGCCCAGCAACCAACATAATCCTGGCTGGATTGTTTTTTATGCTCATGCTGTTTTTCCCATTCTTTCCAATACTGGCGGTTTTGGGCAAATTAGGATTCCTGGTGAACAGTTTTCTGGCTCTTTTCAATTTGATACCGTTCAGCATACTTGACGGAGCCAAGGTATTCAAATGGAATCCTTTAATATGGATGGTTACAGCATCTGTGGCCTTTTTAATGGTCATATATTCCATGTTTGGCAGTTTCCTTTAAATTTTAGTTTTAAGTTTCACCGTAAAACTCATTTGCTGGTAAGAAATGATTTAATATGTAAAAATTAATAGGTAAACATATAGTTACATTCAAAAGTTGCTAAAATAAATATAGATCAAGAAAGTTGCTTAAAATTTACAAAGAAATGTAGCTTAAATTTACATCTTGAGCTTAAATTACATCTTGTATGTGCTAATAATAAAAGAATCTGCTTGACAATGATAAAAGGTTTTGAGTGATTGCAATGTTTTCAGAAGTCCCTGTAAAATATTTTGGATGCACCCACAGGGCTGTACCTCCCAGAGAGACCATTAAAAGAGTGGAGGTTAAACTCAAGCTTGCTGGGGTTACCAGAATAGCTGAGATAACCCACCTGGACCGGTTAGGGATACCGGTTTATTCTGCCATAAGGCCCAGCGCTGCCGAAGGTGCTGTAAGCATCTACGCAGGAAAGGGGGCCACAAAGAGTCAGGCAAAAGCTTCTGCCATGATGGAAGCGTTTGAGAGATATTCAGCTGAATTGCAGAAATTTGATACTGAAAATCAACTTAAATCAGGAATTTTTGAAGAAATGGAGGAATGTCTGGATCCAAAGGAATTGGTACTACCCCAGCTACCCTTTGACGCCGGGAAAACCCAATTGGATTGGGTTAAGGCGGTGGATGCAGATGATGAGAGTGAGCACCTGGTACCTGCCAATGCAGTCTACCATCCCTACCAACCATTAAGGGGCAGCCAGCTCTTCAAGTCCAATACCAATGGACTGGCGTCTGGAAACAGGCTGGAAGAGGCGGTATATCACGGCATCACCGAGGTTATAGAGAGAGATGCCTGGAGCATCTTTGAGGCAAAAAGAGAATCTAAGCCCGAAGTAAACTGTGAAGAAACTGAAAATCCACTGATCAAGGATTTAATGGTTAAATTTGCTGATGCAGGAGTAGATATAAAGCTGGTAAATTTAACTGCTGACATCGAAATCACCACCATCGCAGCGGTTGCAGATGATACTGTACTCAAAGACCCGGCATTACTGACATTGGGTGTTGGAACTCATCTTGATCCTGAAATTGCTGCACTAAGAGCTATTACGGAGGTGGCGCAGAGTAGAGCAACCCAGATCCATGGAACAAGGGAAGACACCACCAGGGCTGTTTTTATGAGGAAAGCAGGTTACCGTCGTATGAAGAAGATAAACAAGCACTGGTTTGGAGAGTCGGAGGAGATCATGGATATTTCTGAAATCAAGGATAAATCAGGAAAATCTTTTAAAGAAGATATAGAAATATCAATAGATCTGATTGGTAAAAATGGCTTTAAAAAGGTCTTATATGTTGATCTGACCCGTTCAGAGATTCAGATACCTGTGGTGAGAGTTATAATACCGGGCCTGGAAGTTTACTCAGTTGATTCGGAACGTAAAGGAGAAAGACTTATTTAAGGAAAGGATTTATTTTAATTATAAATATTATTTTGAGGAAACAAAACTATTTAAAGAAAGGAATTTATTTGAAAATTAGATTTATTCAAAAAAAGAATTATAAAAGGTTTATTTCTATTTTAGGTTCATTAACTAGTGCTCCTAGATTTACAATGTAAGATTATTTCATTAACCCTTTATAAATAACAAAACATTTCATTCACAGGTGGAAACATGAAACAGGTAATAATTATGAGGGGAGACCTTAAGATTAGCAGGGGAAAAATAGCTGCACAGGCTTGTCATGCAAGTTTAGGCTCTTATAAACGTGCAGATGAGACCATGATTAGAAAATGGGAGCGGGAGGGAGGAAAAAAAGTAGTGGTCAAGGTAAGTGATCTAAAGGAGCTGTTTGAGATTTATGAGCTGGTTAAAGCCACTGATATCTCATATTTCCTGGTGAAAGATGCCGGTCACACCGAACTACCTGAATCAACCATAACTTGCCTGGGAATAGGTCCTGATGAGGATGAAAAGATTGATAAGATAACCTATGACCTTAAACTACTTAAATAATAAAATAAAGTTTGAATAAAATAAAGTTTGAATAAAATAAGTTCAAATTAATAAATAATAGCGGTGATGATTTGGAGTGGGTAGTTAAGGTGGGGGGAAGCCTCTTTGGAGAGTATGCAGTTAAACTCTGTGAATCTCTGGTGGGGAGGGATGTCATGGTGATCTGTGGGGGAGGTAACCTTGCAAATCTTTTAAGGGATTACGATAGAGAAATGGAATTTTCAAGTACAGCAACACATAAAAGCGCTATTCTGTGCATGGACATCCTGGGAATACTTTTGGCGGACAAGATAAAGGGGGCAGAAGCATTTTACTCCTTAAAACTTGCCCAAAAAGCTTTGAATAATGGAAATCTCCCGATTTTACTGCCTTCACAGTTTTTGAACCAGCCAGATCCCCTGGAACATTCGTGGAAAGTTACTTCTGATTCCCTATCCCTTTATATAGCACATCACCTAAAGGCTAAACTATTAATAGCAACAGATGTAGATGGTATATATACCCGTGAACCATCTCATGATGGTGCGGAATTAATTAAATCTATAAGTGCAAAAAAACTACTAAATTTTGGTGAAACTTCGGTTGATGAGATTTTAGGCGAACTTTTACTCCAATTCAAATCAGATTGCTATATTGTAAATGGCAAACACCCCGAAAGGGTTATTTCTGTAATTGAGGGTAGAAATGCCGAGTGTACACTTATTGGCGGGATTTAACCAAATGCACATTATTGGAAGAATTTTAAATTGGAGGAATTTAAATGGATAAAATAGAATGCACATCTTGTAAACAGGAAATATCACCTGTAGAAACCTGTGTTAAGTTTGAATGCCCAGAATGCGAAAATATAGTATACAGATGCCAGAAATGCAGAACTTTCGGCCATATATATGTATGTGAGTGCGGGTTTAAAGGACCATAGTTCTTGTAATGTTCATATACTGTTTTGAATTAAATACTTGTTCTATTTGATGTTAATTTGAACATATTTTTTAATCAAATTTAAGATTTTTTGGAGGTAAGAAGATGGGAGAAGTTTTAGCAACAATAAAAATAATGCCCGAGAGTCCTGATATTGATTTGGCCAAGATCAAAGAGAATGTGGAAAAATCAATCCCTCAGGGCACGGAACTTCATAAAATTGAAGAGGAACCCATTGCATTCGGCCTGGTAGCTCTCAATGTAATGGTGATTGTAGATGATGCTGAAGGGGGAACCGAGAAGGTGGAGGAAAATCTCTCCAAACTCGAAGACATAAGCAGCATCGAAGTGATAGATGTAAGAAGACTGATGTAAATATATTACTAGAACATCTGTGATGTCTTAAAGAATTTCTATTAATTTTACATCAATTATTTTTTTTTTATTATTTTTTACCAAACCAAATGGGACATAATCTGCACCATTGTCTATAAAAATCAATTTTTTTTTTAAATTCAATAATGTCGTTTTTGATACATAAACCCCATCTTAGAACCTAATCAACTTATTGGAACTTATTTTGGCATTTGATAAAATATTTAGATTAAGAAATAATCTTATTTGAGTTATTTTTTTTAGGCTTAACTAGGCTCCCTACCACATCCACCATATTTATATAATACTTTATTCAACATTTTTATTATAAATATAAGTGTTAACCCGTTTGATAAAAAAAATCCTTTTATAACAAGCAATACTTTAAGGTGATTTAAATTTTTGATCTAATAGCGGCCTGTCTTTTGGGAGTTGTATGTGGCGCGGTAACAGGTTTAATACCAGGAATACATGTTAATACTGTGGGAGCTTTTGTTTTCGCATCATCAGCTTCTCTTTTGACTTTCATATCGCCTGAGTTTCTCTGTGTGCTCCTGATCTCCATGGCAATTTCCCATGCCCTTCTGGAGTTCATTCCATCCATGTTCTTGGGGGTGCCTGAGGAGGGTACGGTTTTATCGGTTTTACCGGGACATCATCTTCTGCTTCAGGGAAGGGGTAAAGAAGCCATAAGATTAGTGGCCCTGGGCGGTTTTGGCGCGGTTCTGGTTACTATACTTCTTTTACCCCTATTTGTACTGATTTTACCGCCTCTTTATGGTTTTATGAAGCCTTATATTTGGATTCTGTTGGTGGCCGTGGTAATATACATGTTCATCAGGTTAAGCCGGGGTTTAAAGTCGTTGGCATGGTCAGTAGTTATTTTTTTATTTTCAGGAATAATGGGTTGGGTTATGCTTAATTCTCCAATTTCATCCAGTGTTTCTTTGTTGTGTATGTTTTCAGGGCTTTTCGGTGTAAGCACTCTTATCTACAGTTTATCCCAGAAGTCGGTGGTGCCTACCCAGAACCGATTTCATGAGTTTAAAGTGGATAAAAACATTTTAAGGGGCATATTTGCCGGTGGAATGGCTGGTAGCATTCTGGGATTTCTGCCGGGAATGGGTCCAGCTCAGGGGAGCATGCTGGCCCAGGAGATCAGCGGAGGCGGGGATTCTGGAGAGAATAAAGATAGTTTTCTGGTGGCCATGAGTGGGGTAAACGTTTCTGATGCATTGTTTTCCCTTATTGCCATCTATCTAATTGGTAATCCCCGAAGTGGTATCGCAGTATATGTGGATAAAATAATTGAGGCCCTCAACTATCAGCATCTTCTCTTATTTATCTTTGTTTCCATAACCGCTGTGTCTCTCTCATTATTTCTGTGTTTGAAGCTGGGAGATATAGTCAGTGAGTCAATAGAAAAACTGGACTATAATAAACTTTCATGGGCAGTTATAATTTTTATGAGCTTTTTAGTCCTTATATTCACATTAATAGAACATGCTAATATTTTATTCATCCTTCTGGTCTATATAACTTCTATAACTCTGGGTCTATTACCCCATTACCTGGGATTGAGCAAATCAAATCTTATGGGAGTTTTGATAGTCCCTGCAATTGTTGTATATACTGGTTTAGCCTAAAGGGATCTTTTGGATTATTCTTTTTTTATTGGATTATTATTCATTTGACTATAAAAATTAGAATATTTAATTAAAATCTAGATCACCAGCACCTCCTTACAGAGGTTCCCAATTGAAGTTACAAAGTCCTTAGAATCAACACCAGGGAAGGTGTCCACTATGCAGATGTCAAATTTTTCATCCAGAACCTTTTTTAAGTCTTTTACATCAAGAGAATACACTTCTACCTGTTTTCCAGCAGCAACTAAACCTTCTTTTTTGGATGAGATTTCCACAGGAAAGCCGTTTATTTCTAGGTTAAGGGCTGTGGTTAGAGCAGCAGGGTACCATAGGTCGTTGAAAGCTACGTTTTTTGCACCAGACTTTAGGGCGGCTATTCCTAAAGTACCGGGTCCGCAGGTACAATCAAGAACATTTGGTGCATCAAATTTGTTTAAAACTCCATTTAATTTCTTTATCTTGGGTGAAAGAGGTTTAGGAAACTCAATATGTATTTGTCCTTGATTTTTATAGATACATATGGTCCCATAGGGAGTGTATACCAGGTCACATCTCATATCACACCCTGCCAGGAGCTCATATATGTTTGGATTAGATTCAGAATCTTTAATACCTACTGTATCTTTTAAATCCCCTTTTAATACTCCTTTAACCTCGGGAACTTCTTTTAATATTATTTCTGCAGTTTTTTTATTTAATTCCGGGGCAAGTATGACCAGGGAGTTTGGTGGAAGGTAAGGGACAGAATTGGTGGGATAAGCCGGTGTTATCAGTGGTACACAGGCGTTTCTTAGGGTTGATTTTTCATCTTTCAAGCCCTCTTCTATCATTATTTTCAGGATTTGGGATATAACCAGGTCTAAGTGGCGTTTACCACAATTACATCTTCCAAAATCTCCGTTTAATTTATCCATATCCAGCTGTTGGATGAGGGGGGTGAACTTTTTCATCTTCCATTCTTTACAGCTGGGGCAGGGATGGTAAAGAAGTTCAAAATCTTTCAGGACTTGAGGTGCTGGCTTTAGACAGCCACTTCCACATTTACATCTTATTTCCATATGCTTAAATATTGGATGTTTTATATAAATAACCAAGAGTTTTTATAAATGACAGTTTATAAGAAATGAGTTTTTTATATCAAGTGAGAGTCATGAAAGACAAACGAAAAGCTATTAAAGATCTACTGGGAGATTTTGCAGCTGACAAAGACTTTGAAGAGGAAATGGGAAAGAAATTATCAGAAAAAACTCCTGAAAAAGATGTTCAATCTAATTCAGATAAGGATGAAGTTTTTAAACTGGATAAAATTTTAAAAAGGCCTTCTAAACGCCCTAAAAATGCCAGAAAAGTCACTGATGTAACTAAAGCGGAGATAGTAGAGGAAGGGCTGGTTCCAAGATATAATGTAAATGTACCCACATTCTCAGAATATGAGAGTCTGCTTTTCAATGAAATCAGGGAAAAGATGGTGGAGCTAGCAGTTTCCCAGGGAGATTCATTCCTGATCGATGAAGATTCATTTATTACAGAGGTTAAACAGTTCCTCCGGATGAGAGGTGTGAGGAATGTGGACAGATTATCCACCAGAATAGCTCAGGAAATGTTAGGATATGGTAAGCTGGATCCCATGATTAAAGACGATGATCTGGAAGAGATCATGGTGATCGGAAACGGGAAAAATGTGTTTGTTTACCACCGTAAAATAGGGATGATGATTACCAACGTTATTTTTGAAGATGGATCAGATATAAAAGCCATTATCGATGTTATAGCCCGACAAGTAGGCCGTAGAATAGACCAGCAAACACCTATTTTAGATGCCCGGCTTAACGATGGTTCCAGGGTGAACGCCACCATTCCCCCGGTATCTGCAGATGGCCCCACCCTAACCATACGTAAATTCAAGAAAGATCCCTTAACTGTCATAGACCTCATAAACCTGAATACCATGTCTTCGCATCTGGCAAGCTTCCTATGGGTCTGTACAGATGGAATGGGAGTGAAACCCTGCAACGCTATAATAGCAGGAGGTACCAGTTCAGGTAAAACCACTACCCTGAACACCATAGCTGCGTTTGTACCTCCCCGGGAGAGAATAATAACTATTGAAGACACATTAGAATTACAGCTCCCACATACACATGTACTGCGTATGGAAACCCGCCCCCCTAACATTGAGGGTAAAGGCGAGCTGAGCATGGACACCCTGGTTAAGAACTCCCTTAGACAGAGACCCGACCGGGTGATTGTTGGTGAGGTAAGGGGTGCTGAGGCAATTACTCTTTTCACAGCATTAAATACCGGACACTCTGGTATGGGGACACTCCACTCTAACACCGCACGTGAAACAATAACCAGACTTATAAACCCCCCCATGAACGTTCCCAACATAATGATACCTGCCCTGGATTTTATAATAATGGAACAGAGAATGTACAGGCCAGATGGGGGTTCAATAAGGAGAATTACTGAGGTGGCAGAAGTTGTGGGGATGGAAGAAGGAAATGTGCAGCTTAACCGGGTATTTGAGTGGAATAATATCCCAGATAAAATTGAATACGTGGGAATTGCCAGCCAGACTTTAAGGACGATTTCTGATATTCGAGGAGTATCAATTGCAGAAATAGAGGAAGAAATCGAAAAAAGAAGACTTGTACTGGAATACATGGCTGACAACAAGATGCGTTCTATTGATGAAGTTGGTAAGAGCATAAACAATTACTACAGAGATCCAGAAAGTATGATGGGAGAAATATTATAGTAAAGATTGGATTGAGATAGTAAAGATTGGATTGAGATGGAAAGGATTTGATGGATTAAAGAGGGAATTTTTAATGGATTAAAAGGAGTTCAGGATTAAATACTTATATTTGAATAAATACTTATATTTACAGAAATTTACAGGGAGTTAAATTCAATCATGCCAGCGGGTGTTAATAATGGTTTTTGATGGTCTGAGAAAGATCTTTAATAAAATTGGTAATATAACAGTTGATTCAAGCCGAAAAGTTGGTGAGGGTGTTCAAGTACCAGCTGATCGAATAGGGAAAATAAGGCCTCCAAGACAAGATAAAACACAAAAACAAGATCTTAAAGAAAGAATAACTAGAAAACAGAATCTAAAAGAGAAAATAACTAAAGGCCAGGATTTAAAGGAAGAATCAACACAAACAAGGTCATCAACACAAACAAGGTCATATCCACGAACTGCAAATACTGTGAAAAGTCCAAGTACCATCAAAAAGTTAAAGACGGATGATGACGAGATAGAATTATTTAAGGATCTAATTAATAAAAAATATGACCGATATTCTAAAGGAGAGGGTCAAAAAAGAAAAGATGCTTTCCATGAAGCATCTCTGGAGGAAATTTTAAAGGAGGAGTCAAAAGAAAGTTTAGACCCCAAGTTGATACTGGTCATTGGCGGAGTTTCATTTGCAATCGTATTTGCCATTATGTTGGCTCTGGGATTTGGATTTGAAATTGGTTTAATCTTTGGGGCCTTAATATTGATGATGTCCATCTTCATAGTTTTCCTACCATCAATGCGAAAGGGTAGAAAATCCGGCGAAGCTTCCAGGGAACTACCATTCGCCCTGCGACAGATGGCCACAGAATTAAGGGCTGGAATCGGACTCCATGATAGTATGCGTTCAATTGCCCTTTCAGGATACGGCGCTCTTTCTGAAGAATTCGCCAGAACTCTGGAAGAAATAAGATACGGTGAGACCACAGATAAAGCTCTGCTGGACATGAGCGAAAGAATTAATTCGGACGGGCTTCGAAGGGCTGTTTACCAAATAACAAGAACATTAAATAGCGGAGGGGATCTTGCAAAGACATTGAGCGTTATAGCTGATGACACTGCATACGAACTTCGAATGAAGCTCAAAGATTACTCCCAGAAGCTGAACTCTTTCACCATGATATACATGTTTGTAGCCATACTGGGCCCGGTTATCACTATGATCATGCTGATAGCCGCATCAACAGTTATGGGTGCAATACTACCACCAATACTCCTTCTGATACTGTATTTACTATTCTTCCCAGCCATAGTGGCTTTCATGGCTTTTATGATCAAAAGGCTGGAGCCACAGGTGTAGTGATAGAAAATATGATAGAGTTAAAAATGGATTTGGGTTAATATACAATTTTTATTGATATCAAATAAATGAAAAATATTTCATTAATTCGAAACATAGAACCAGTGAAATGGTTGCTATTATAAAAATAAAATCTTTTGAACCTATTTTTTTGTTTCGGTTGTAGAGGTTAGATTTATCTGAATATCCACGGCTCAGCATGCTGAAATATACCTTTTCTCCCTGTTCATAGGATCGCAGGAACATCATCATTATGGTATAACTGATTTGCTTTAATCTCCACATGTAGGCTGTTTTTTTATTCCATATATCAAAGTTCCTGGTTTTTTGTGCGTTTCTTATTTTGATTAATTCATCATAAAACATGAAAATATATCTTATCATTAGGCTCAAGATCATAGATAACTCTCGGGGCATTCCAAGCTTTCTTGTAGAGTTTATAAGCTCTTGCATAGGAGTTATCGAAGATAGGAGTACAATGGCAGTTATGCATACAATTAGTCTTGATAAGAGCAATATTCCGAAGATAGTGCCCTCGTAGGTTATAGTTATGCCTAAAGGAAGAGTGTATATGATTTCTCCTGGTCTTATAAAGGGCTGGAAGAGGGCTATGAAACCACCCAAAGGTATTATAAGTATTATCCTTTTAAATGCATGGGGAATTGATATTTTTGATAACAGTATCAGCACTATAAGATATACTTCCATTAACAAAAGGACCATGAGGTCTGTAGAATAAACTGCATATAATATTATTCCCACGGTAAGGATTATCTTTATCCTGCCGTCCAGATTGTGCAGTATGCTTTTTTTATTTGCTTCCTGTTCTATGCTATGCATCGAAACGTTCATGATTTCATCTTTTTAGTTTATGAAGAATAATCCTAAAGGAAATAAACTAATAAAAAAATTTAGGAAAGTTTATTATCTCCCTAATTCAGGTTTTTCTTTTTCTTAGGACTATTCCAATACTATATACCACTCCAAATATTATAAATATCCCTATAACTGCAGCGAATGCACCAGAAAAGGGGGATTCGCCAAGGAAAGGTATCTTATAATCTTGCATTGGAGAGTTAAACAAAGTTTTTTCTTCGACTCCGGGGTTCTTTATTTTTGCCAAAGTACTTTCCAGTCCATCTGGATCAGTAGCCGCGAAAAATTGTGCTAGAATTGCCACTAATATAACTAGGGTTAATCCTATGACTATTGTCTTATTCATGCCTTACCATACCTCCTGCAACCAAATCAGGTCTTAACTTTCTAAGGGCAGTAACAATAAATGCGGTTATAATTCCTTCTCCTAAGCCTATTACGGCATGGAAACCACCCATAAACATTATCCCTGCAATTAAAGGAAAAGCTCCCGCAGCAGCGAGTTCAAATGCAGCAGCAATTGATGCTAAAAATACAGATGTCCATCCTGCTATAACTATAGCTGCAAATTCGTTGATGCCTTTCAACACTTTATAAATGAAAAAACCGGTTATACTGCCTATAACTGCCATATTGAGTATATTGACACCTATTGTGGTGAATCCTCCATCTCCGTATGTCATTTGTACTAATAAAACCAGAGAAAGCACTAAAATACCTGCAAAAGGGCTTCTGAATAATATAGCTACTAAAACAGCGCCAACTATGTGTCCAGTAGTACCTACAAATACGGGGAAATTAAAAAACTGTATGGCAAATATGCCTGCTGCCAGTACTGCAACCAGTGGAATATTTTTTTCATCGAAAAGATTGCTTATGGTTCCTGTTTTTTTCTCTATTAAAAAATCAGCCACAATTATTATAATCACAATCAATAAGTATATGGCGCATTGCCACAAAGGAATAAGACCATCCGGTATATGCAAATTTTTCGCCTCCTTTTTTTATAGAAGGGTTTATAAACTTAAATAATGTATAATATATATATTTCATCAGGTATTACTAAATCTTTATTTCCTTTATAAAGACGTAATACATGAGGAAACATCT
>JADGNH010000083.1 GCA_017883605.1 Methanobacteriaceae archaeon | reverse complement strand
ATGCCGTCCTCTTTTTCGGCAGGTTGGTAAGCTCTCTTGATTTTGATCATTGTTACACTATATGAGTGGAGGTGGTATTTAGGATTTTGAATATGAAGTATTAATAAATAAAAAAAATTCATTCCAATACCTCGATAGTTAGTCTGCTTTATTTACAAAAATTTTAATCACTTGAATTGTTAGATTTAATTCCTGATCAAAAAAATCATATACAATGTTTTGGTATAAATTATAAGATGGTGAAACTATGACCACTAAAGAAGCGGAAATGTTTTATAAACAGGCTATTTCATATATGGGACAGGGTGAAACTAAAAAAGCTTTGGAATTCTTTAATAAGAGCCTGGATATTGACAATAACTACCTAATCGCGTGGAACGATAAAGGAGTGGCCCATTTAGAACTTGAAGAGTATCAAAAGGCCCTGAATTGTTTTGAACAGGTCAACCGCCTGAATCCTGGTGATGGCCTGGCCTGGTACAACAGAGGATACGCTCTTCTGATGCTGGAAAAGTATCCAGAATCTGTGAAAACCTTTGACTTTTTCCTGGATAATTACACCCCCAAGAGCGATTTCTATAAATATGCTTTGTACCTGAAAGCCAAAGGACTTTATGCTCTTAAAAAATATGAAGAGGCCCATGAGATGCTTGAAATAGCCGTTAACAAAGATAAAAGTTTCAAAGAAGCCCGAGAACTTCTAATTTCGGTGTTGAGGGAGATGAAGAAGGAAGAGTAACACCAATGGGGTCTAATGAACTGTTTTATTTATGGAAAAGCTAATTTGAGAATGTTATTTCTGGTAAAGATGATATAGCTCTGGTAAAGATGATATAGCTATTTATAAAGCTACTTGCCGTGCTGAGTAAGTAAAGACCAGGAATGAAAATAAATATCATTAAAACATATATAAAACCAGGGGATTGAAATGGAAATAACTGAAGAACAAATAGAAGGCCTTATAAACAGTCTAAATGACGAAGATTATGATGTTCGCAGGTACGTGGAGAATGTTCTGATTAAACTGGATGACCAGTCCATAGGACCCCTGATTAACGCTTTAAACCACCAAAACCCAGAAATACAGATAGAAGCTGCACGCATTCTGGGGAAAATGGGGAATAAACAGGCATTGAATCCCCTTATTCAGGCTTTAAAAGATGGTAATCCGGATTTCAGAAGAGAAGTGGCCCTAGCCATCGATAAAATAGTGGATAAGAACCCCTAATTAAAAATTTTTATCCTACTTATTTTGAATATAGATAAAGAGATTTGAAAATTCAATAAAAATTAGATTGAATTAAAAAATCCTAAAAATTATATCTTTTAGTGTATCCTTTGAATAATTTTAACCTTATCAAAATCAGAATCAAAGGAGGCAATTTTTTTTATTTCAAATGTTTCCATAAGCTCTAAAGAAACTGAATCTGCAAAGGAAAGTGTTCCATCATATTTAAGGAATTTTTCCAGGGATTTATTGCTTATATCTCCATCGACATAGCTGATGTGGCAGTTATCTATCATATAATCATAGATCAATTTACCTTTTTTGCCGCCGCCCAGGCTCCCGATCAACGTCACTACTTCAGAAATATTGAGAATAGAAATCATTTTTTCGGATTTTTCTATTTCTGGAACTAAATTTAACGCTCTCTGGTGCCATTGATCATTTTTAAGGACTAAAGCGATGAAAAAGGAGGAATCAACATGAATCAAATTTTATCTCCCCTCTGGACTTTTTTTTTAAGTTTTACAGCATCTGTATCATTAATATCAACTATTTCACAAATATCTTCCAGTTTAACTTTCTTCCTAAACCGCAGTTCCACCCCTTTATCTGTGGGCAGCCATTCCACCAGATCCCCCGGGCCCAAATGAAATTTTTTCCGTATGGATGCGGGAACCACCGTCTGAAAACCCTTAGAAATTTTGGTCTTATAAGCCATCTGCATCACCATCTGAAAATATATTTTTCAAAGTATATGTATTTTTCAAAGTGATTTGTAAATTACCTTGAATTTAATATCATTTTATAAAAAAATTTGAATAAAAAAATATCTCATATAGAAATTTGTAGATATCCAATTTCAAAAAAAAATTTAATTCAAAAAATTTGCTTAAAACTTAAAAAAATTTGCCCATAGTTTACTTAAATCCAGCCCCATTTATCTGGTCTGATATATACATTCTCGTCTTAATTTTAATAGCTCTTTCTTTTTATTCTTAAGGTCTTCCACATCCTGCACTATTGAAGACAACTTACCGTGTATGCATTTCACAGTTTCATCAAGATGTATCCATTCACAGTTTTCACAGCTCCAAACGCCCTTCTCCTTTATCCAGTGGCCCCCGGTAGAAGAATCTCCGCAGGGATAGAACGGACAGTAACAGAAAGTGCAGTTCTGTGGATGAGAATGGCAAGGATAGTATTCACAGGCCAAATTAGGCCCTGAATGTCCTTCACCAGCCAGATACTTCCCATAAAACTCAGAAGCCAGTGGGTGAATATTGTAAGGTACCACATAACCCCGAGGAGTGACCAGATACCCGTCCTGGATGTAAGTGGTGCTGTTTCCAACTATTATGGTGGTGGACATGTCTATGTCCACATCAAATAATTCTCCCAGGGTAGTTACGGTAACAGATATCCCATCATCACTACTTTTAACTACCCCCACTGGTGTGGATTGTTTTCGGTTCTCTAACAAAATTCGGTAGGTCATTCCAAAGGGCTCTTTACGGGTTTTGCTCAGGGGATTGTACAGGGCTATCACCATATCTCCCTGGACAGCCGCCTGCACCTTCCTCCTGATCTCAGAGAGGGGAGTCAAAATGTCTGAAAGGCTGATAACCGCAAAATCATGCAGGGGAGCACCGAGAAGGGAAGATGCAAAGTTCACCGCACTCACACCAGGGATCACCTCTACCTCTACATCATCATATTTCCCCAGGATCTGGAAGAGAACATTGGCCATCCCAAATATTCCGGGGTCGCCGCTTGAAACCAGAGCCACTTTCAGCCCCTGGCGTGATTTTTGAATTGCTATTTCGGCTCTTTCCACTTCATGCCCCATTCCCTTCAGGATAACCTCCTTACCCTCGGCCAGATCCTCAATGTGGTGGAAGTAGCGTTTGTAGGTGATTATCACCTCTGCTTCTTCAATGGCCCTTAAGGCTCTGAAGGTCATATCCTCCCGGGACGGCCCTATACCCACAACTGTAATCATACTGTTACCCCTACACTGGAACTAGATTTGATTTTTTGTTCAATTTTGAATCTGTTCAATTTTTTTGAAGTTTATATAGATGGTTCGAAAGGTGGATGGTTAGAATTTGTGTTAACCTTCTGTTAAACCTTTTCTGGAAAATTTTAAATAAAAGTGATTTTATTTTTAAATTAAATGAATTTTGAATATGAACCACTTTTTTTTAATCTAATAACAAATGAACCCTTTTTTTAAAAAAAGTTTCATTTCTTTATCACGTTGTACCGTAAAGCTTCCGGAGAGACGTTATCTGGATATTCAACAGATTTACCATCACCCCCCCAGTTTTGACCTCCGCCATTGCTGTGGCAGTAATGCTGTAGGTTTCGTTGGGTGTGATCACTATAGTACCACCAGTGACGTTGGCGCCGGTTACAGCTTCTTTATATCCTGTGGCAGTGATATTCACGGTAATGTTAGTGTTCTTATCTTTGATGCTGTCAGAAGTGCTCGCCGACATGGTCTGCAGATTTATTCCACTCAGTTGTGTCCTGCCCTTAAGAGCTTCTGCCACCTCATCTGGGTTCAAAATTTTTACCACCTGCTTGTTGGTGATGGTGCTGGAACCAGGAGTTCCAAAATTTAATAGGGATGAAAGCTCTTCAACCTGCATTTGCAAAAGCTTTGATACATCAGGTGGCTGGGAAGTTACTATGGTATAGGAACTGATGAGCCCTGCTTCAAAAAAAACCGCAAAGAATATGATAAATAGGAAAACCTTTAGTATTCTAGACAAAACTTACCACCTTCAATTATTTTATTGTGTTAACTGTTCTTAATATTGAATTTTAAGTTCTTGATTATTGGATCAACATCTATCGGATCAACATATTATAATCATGAATATTGGATTAACTATTATACTTACGATTATAAATATATCTTAATATAGTAAAAAAAAGTTTTTTTATGGAGTGCCCATGACCGAGGATATTATTTTAAAATTTACAGAAGCTGATATTTTACTTGATGATATGGCTTATGAAAAAATAAGGAACCAGGATGATTCCTTAAAATTCACACAATCCATCATCAGCGATTTAAATGGTTCTAGGGAAGATTTAGTGGTTTTAACTGGGGAAATAGTTGACCAGTACCTGGAAAAGAATAGCTTCCCCCAGAATATACCTGCTGTTTCAATGAATAATGTCGCAGAAGAAGGGGGAAGTCAGGCTGCGCCCCAAATAAAGCTGGTACCCAATAAACCCTTTGATTTTCAGATTATAAAAGATGCCAGCAGAAAATCCTACACTAACGGCGAGATTAGAGATTTTTCAGCCTATTTCGGTAATAGATACCATAAATTAAAGGAACTTTTGGTACACAAACACGAGTTAAGGTCAGTCTACCCCATCCGTGATGTGGAAAACCTGCAGGATGTGGTCAGCGTCATCGGGATGGTTAACGACGTGAGAAACACCAAAAACAACCATAAATTAATTGAATTAGAAGATGAAACTGGCTACGTCACTGTGCTGGTCCACAACGAAAACCACGCCCTGTTTGAAGCAGCGGAGAGAGTGGTTAAAGATGAAGTTCTGGGAGTGGTTGGCAGCCAGAAAGGAAGTCTCCTGATGGCTTCCGAACTTATAAATCCCGGAGTACCCCGAATAGATGAGAAACCCATGGATTTTTCCACAGTATTTCTCTCAGACACCCACATTGGGAGTTCCACCTTCTTAGGGAATGAATTCAACAAGTTTGTTAGATGGATAAACGGAGATTACGGTGATGAAGAACAGAGAAAAATTGCAGGTGATGTAAGGTACCTGATCGTAGCCGGCGACATAGTAGACGGCATAGGAGTCTACCCCCACCAGGACAAAGAGTTGATAATAAAAGATATCCACCAACAATACGAGGAGGCCGCCAGACTCTTCGGAGATATCAATGGTGTAAAGATCATAATAGCACCTGGAAACCACGACGCCAGCCGATTAGCCGAACCACAGCCAGCTATTCCAATAGAATATGCAGAAGACCTTTACCAGCTCAAGGACGTGGAGTTCGTGAGCAATCCCTCCGTGGTTAGCCTGGAAGGTATCAACGTCCTTATATACCATGGGAGGAGCTTTGACGACCTGGCAATGACTGTTAAGGGAATGTCCCACCAGCAATCAGACTTGATAATGAAAGAACTCCTTGAAAAGAGGCATCTAGCCCCAATATATGGTGAAAGAACACCATTAGCCTCTGAATTTGAGGATCACTTGGTTATAGAGGATATCCCGGATGTTTTCCACACCGGACATGTTCACATCAACTCCTACAAAAAGTACAAGGGAATTCACATGATAAACTCTGGAACCTTCCAATCCCAAACCGAATTCCAGAAGATCTATAACATAGTACCTACCTGCGCCCAGGTACCGGTCTTAAACCGGGGAAGTTTAAAACTCCTGAAATTTACCTGATAAAAAAAAAATTAAGTATTAAAAAATTTGAGAAAATAAAAAAAAAAGATAAAAAAAAATTAAAAAAAGATTTTTTTACTTGCTTAAATTAAAAAGCTTAAATTAAAAAAGATTTTTTCTAAAAGGAGATTTTAAATGGAACTAGAGTCAGCTAGAAAAAATTTGGTGAAAATATCAGGGCATCTCTACCAGCAGGGCCTGGTTCCTGGGAAATCTGGGAACATAAGCTGTAAAATAGGGGTAGAAAATGATTTTAAGGTTTTGATAACTCCCAGCGGCGTATCTCTTAGGGATGTTGATGAAAAAAAGGTAATAATTGTTGATCAAGAGGGGAAACAGTTGTCTGGCCAGGGAAAACCCTCATCCGAGCTTAAGATGCACCTGAATATTTATAAGAAAAGAGATGATGTCCAGGGAGTGGTACATACCCATTCACCCTACGCCACTGGATTCTCGTTTTCAAAGGAAAATATCAGTCGAATGGAGGGATTTGGGCCAGTTGAAAGCCCTCAGATCCATGTGGTTGAATATGCAGCTCCAGGAACAGATGAACTGGCAGAAATAGCTTCAAGAGCCTTAGAAAATGATGATGTGCTGATCCTCAAAGATCATGGTGTGCTTGTTGTAGGTAAAAATCTCGACGATGCTGCGCTGCTTGCAGAATTTACAGAAAGCACGGCAAAAACAGAATTTGTGGCCCGCATTATCAGTCGCGAACCGATTCAAGTTCACTTAAAACGTTCCAGATAAGTGTTCTGGCATGGATAGGGATGTTGGGATCGTTACTGATCTCATCCAGAATGGATATGACCGTACTGGCTCTAACAGTGAGATCATCACCATCTTTAGATAATATATCCCGTGATTCCTCAGCAGCCCTTCTAATATTCCTGGGAACGCTGGTATCCTCCATTATATGCTGTAATATTTGATTACACCGATCTAATGAATCTTTATTCATAATTAAGCCTCCATATAAGTTAAATTAGGTTTAAATAATATAAATAAAAGTGGTATCTAAACTGTCTATTTACTTACTTTAAAAAATTTTTGTATTGTTGGTATTTATGGAAACCAGGATCATTTAAAGTTATGGAAGTGCGCTTCAACACCATCTAAAATTTATGTGAAAATCTATAAAATAATTTGAAATAAAAAAAAAATAAATCATATTCTTCTAAAGATTATTAGTTCTAAGGATTCTTAGACACAGCAACGGCTACTGTGACCTTATTAAAAACTGTTTTTCTTAATATGAGTTTTGAACCTCTTCCAGCACCAATCAGAGCCGCTGGCTCGCAAACCCCGGCAACTCCAAATACCTCCCTAACCATGGATGATTCAGAGATATCTGAATGATTGAAATCTTTTAAATCAATCAACGGTATTATTCTTAGAGGTAAACCCAGTTCCCTGGCAGTTTCCACCATTCCATTTTCATTCTTTTTAGGTTCAGCTGTAGCTAGAAGATCAATCCTTTCCAGGGGTATGTCCAGGATGTTCAGAGCCTGTTTAACGGCTCCAAGTACGGATTCTGCGGTTACACCTTTCCTAGAACCTAAACCAACAACCAGCTTCTTTGGTCTTAAAACAAGTTTATTACGGCCATGGGAAACTTCAACGTTATTTGGTAGGGGAAATTTTTCATTGTCTGGTGAAACAAGTTCTTCAAGATCCTTTGTTTTTGTTAGGGAAAGTTTTGATGGTGAAGAAGATCTGGTGTAAGACCGCCTTACAAGATCGTCGGTGTAAATAAATTGGAGTGAAGATGGAAGATAGAGCTCTACTACATCATCATTGACCAGGGCCAAATTTATTGGCATGATTTTTCCCGGATCATCTGTGAAGAGGTGGTATTTCCTTGCCATACTATCCACCCCCATCTTGCCGTTAACATCTGTGGCGGAGGTTATAACAGGATCAGCACCGGTTATCTGAGCTATTTTAAGTGTAAATTCGTTTCCCCCCCCTAAATGTCCAGATAACAGACTAATGACATGTTTTCCCTTTTCATCCATGACCAAAACGGCAGGGTCTTCAGTTTTACTTTTTATTAAAGAACAGACATTTCTTACCATGATCCCTGTGGCCATAATACCCAGAATACAATCATATCCAGAAAAAATATCATTTAAAGTTTTTCTGACATTTTTATGGAAAATATCCATTTTTATGACAGTAGGATCATTTTCCAGTTTCTTTGATATCTTCAGGGCCAGACTTTGACCGTTCTTGGTAAGTGTCAGGATAGCGATCTTCATTAGTGTCACGTTCTTAATCATGATTTATCAGTTTAATTAAATGAGTTTATTAGCTGGTATTAAATGCAATGCGTTCCACAGGGGCAACGCTTAACAAGGGTTTAAATATTCTTAAGTCTGCATCCCCAGCAGTGGCTCCAACCCAGTGTGGTCAAGAAGCGTGAGCCTGCTCAGGTCCAATATT
>JADGNH010000082.1 GCA_017883605.1 Methanobacteriaceae archaeon | reverse complement strand
TGCTATGATAAAGCACTAAAACTTGACCCAGAATTTGCATACGCCTTGATTGGTAAAGGCCATGTACTCTATGGTTTGGGTAGGTATGAAGAAGCTTTAACTTGCTATGACACAGCTTTAGAACTTGACCCAGAAGATGTGTTGGCGCAGGATAACAAAAACTTAGTTTTAATGCGTATTGGAAGATTTGATGAAGCACGGAATGATAGGAAAAAGGTATTGGCGAAAATTGAAAGCCTATATTCTGAAGAAGAAAGGAAAGAAAGATCTCTCGAAGTGGATGCTCAGAATGAGGTTATAGAAGAGCTTAGATCTGAATATAAATCAATACTTGACGCAAAGAAAGATTACGAGTCTAAACTTGCTAATTCATTAAGATCAAGACAAAATCCTCTAAAAGACAACTTCTTTACTATTTTGATGAGATGGAATTCTTACACCCCCACAATCCACACTTCTACAAAATCAAACTTAGGTGGAGGATACTTTCTTTATTGGAAAGGAAAAGGCATAGTTATAGATCCGGGGTTCAATTTTCTAGACAATTTTTTCAATAATGGTTTATTAATTCACGATATAGATGCTGTAATAATAACCCACGCCCATATAGATCATTGTAATGATTTTGAGTCTTTGCTTACTTTACTATATGAATACAATGAGGGAAATGAGGTTAAAAAGAAGATAGATGTTTTCATGAATTTAGGGGCCATGAAAAAGTTCTTAGGTTGGATCCCAATAGAAGCCAATGATCAGGATTTTAAAATAAACCATATTTACTCTTTAGAACAAGGAAATACTCTGGATTTGAAAAAAAATTACAATATGAAAATTAAAGCTACAAAGGCCATCCATAACGAAATTTTGAGCAAGACCTATTCTGTGGGTATTATTTTAGAACTATATGATACTGATTCAGATGAATCTAAACCCTTCAAAATAGGATACACCAGTGATACTAAACATGATAAAGAGGTTGAAGAACAGTATGATGGAGTGGACGTAATAATACCTAACTTAGGTTCAATAGAGGACAACGACTTCAGACTTGCAGATAAAAATTTTAAGAGGAATGATAATCATCTAATGTTAAAAGGGGTAATATCAACTATTTACAAGTCCAAAGCCAAATTAGCAATAATTTCAGAGTTTGGTGAAGAGTTAGGTGAACATAGAATAAAAATAGTAAACGCTCTTAACCGGGTTTTCCAAGATAAAAAAATGGCAAGATGTTTGACTGGAGATATCGGTTTAACAGTCAAAATACCCGATTTAGAAGTAAGATGTCATTATTGTAGTTTCGATAATAATAAGGAAGTATATGTGAAACTCCATGATATATCGGAAGACATCGATCCGAAAAATAAAAGTGAAAATAGTGTTATTTACTTTTGTGACAAATGTGAACGTATCTATGAGCATTTAGATAGAGAAAGTTAAATAAACGACATTCAATCATTCATAAATTATTTTTAAGATAATCCAGATTTCAATTCACTTATAAATTATTTTTAAGATAATCCAGACTCTCCCCCACCTCATGGGGGTGTTCCACTTCTACCACCAAAATACCCTTATATTCCATTTTTTCAAGCCCTTTAAGGAGGGCTTGGAAGTCTATGCCCTGCCCATTTTTTTGGTTACCCACAGCATTATGGTGGTCAAAGGACCCGTCATTGTCGTGGAGGTGGATGTGCTTTATTCGAGACGATTTGAGCATATCTTCCACGGTGTAATTCAGGTTATGGGCGTGGCCCACGTCCAGGGTTATGTAGGCATCTAAATCTAAAACTAATCTTTCAAGTTCCTTTAAATCCTTGTAGAGGAGGCCGTCGAAGTTGGGCATGTTCTCCACGCACATCTTTACCCCCAGGTCCTGGGCGTAATCAGAGCATTCCCTCAGGGAATCCAGGTTATACTGGGCGATTTTATCTTTAAATTTACGCCCTAAAATAGAGATATGTCCGGGGTGCACCACCACCACCTCTGAATCAACACGGTTGGCTAAGTCCATTGCATTTTTGGTCTGGGTTACCGAGGACCTTCTTATGGCCTGGTTATGGGAGGCGATGTTGATGTCAGATAGGGGTGCGTGAACACTTATTTTCAGGTTATACGAATCTATCAAATCCCCTTCTATGGAATTGTAGGGATACTCATTTATTATTTCACAGTATTCCACATCCCGGTCTTCCAGGAACATCATTATGTCTTCCAGGGGCCTGGGGTGCAGAGCCAGGGTAGAAACACCAATTTTCATTTATTAACTCCTGTGGTAGTTTATAAATTTTTATAATTTTTATTTTAAAACCTTTATTAAGACCTTGTAATTTTTATTTTAAAACCTTACAAATTTATTAAGACCTTTTAATTTTTTATTTAAAAATTTAAATTCTTCTAAATCTTAATTTATTTAAAAAAAAAAACTTTTTTTTCTATTCACTCCCTTCTCACCTTGGCCTGTATGGGTATGTCCTTTTTCAGGGCGTTTAAAATTATATCTGCAAGTTCTATGTCTTTTTTTATTTTTATATTCCCTTTTTTGCCTACGGTGGCGGTGAAGAGGTAATTATCATCCACTAATATGTCGAAGGGTGTGCCAACAGCTTCTTTGTTGAAGTTCAGGACCACATAGTTCCCTGCAAGTTCCACGTTGATGCTGGTTTTTTTATCCAGTTCTCTGGATTTAAGGGACTCCGGCGCAATAGTTTTTTTATCCAGTTCTCTGTCTTTAAGGGATTCTACTCCAATGCTGATGCCTATTTTCTTTTCCACCTCATCAATGGTTTTACCCTTCTTACCAATAAGCTTTGGAACATTTTTTTCATCTATCCACACCGTGGCCCTCTTATCTGATTTCATATCCACTTCCACTGCTGCTTCGGGGAGTCTCCTTTTTATTTCATCACTGATCTCCCGTTCGGCAATTTTCTGGATGGGGGTTTTCTCAAATTTGGTTACACCCACATCCATCACAATGGTCTGTTCTCCGTAGGTGTATATCTCATGCATCAGCTCTCCATTTTCAAAGTCCCTTATTTCTATGACTGGCCTGGAAAGATCGGCCTCTATCATCCCTGTTGGGACCTTTACCGTGAGTAAAACGTCGTATATGGCTGACACCTGCCCGTCTTTTATGAAAATAGTGGTATCCACAATGGAGGGGATCATTCCCATCTCCACCCGTCCGATGATCCGCTGGATAGCGTCTATAGGTCGGGTGGAATGCACCACTCCAATCATCCCCACACCGGCCAGCCTCATATCGGCGAATATCTTGAAATCCTTGGTCTTTCGCAGTTCATCGTATATAGTGTAATCTGGGCGTACTAAGAGCAATATATCGGCAGTTTTGGCCATATCTTTCTCTAGTGGGGCGTATTGTGTGATCTCGTCCCCTACCTGCAGGTCTCGAGGTGATTCCATGGTCTTTACAATGGACCCTATGGTTTTACTGTAAAATTCGGCTATAGCCTGGGCAAATGTGGTTTTACCCGCGCCAGGTGGGCCTGAAATTAATATACCTTTGGCTGTGTTTCTTAAACGCTCGATGAGTTTCTCAGGGAGTTTGTAACTTTCCAGGGATACGCTGGCCACGGGCCGGACCACGGTGATCTCCACTCCATCAGAGAAAGGCGGCCGGGCAATGGATATCCGGTACTCCCGGAACTGAACCACGGTAGCCCCTTCCATCTCTATTTCAATAAAACTTTTAAAGTCACTTTTAGCTCTTTCCACAATTTCTCTGGCCATTTTTTCAATTTCAGATCGTTTAAGCGGTCTGGTACCTATTTTAACCAGTTTAATATCGCCTGGTTTTCCCTTCTTTGCCAGTGGAATTACATTTTCCTTTAAGTGGATGGACATGGTGTTTTTATCAAAAAATTTCCCTATCTCCAAGTCTGTATATACCACCATCTCCTGTTTAAGGTAGATAGCCTCCAGCCCCTGGGCTTCTGCCACTTCCTTCTGCACCCGGTCGCTGGTTACCAGTACGGCCTGATGCTCCCCTGCGGTGTTTCTGATCATGGCGTCTATTTCCCCTCCCTTGGCCAGGGAAATCTCGTCCAGGGTAGGCCTCCTCCCCACATAGGTCAAATTGATCTTACCCTCTGTGGAGAGCTTCTGCAGATTTTTAAGCTCATCAAGACCGTTAAAACCGGTTTCTCTCCCCTTATTTGCCTGATTTTCCAATTCAGATATAACTGCTTCAGGGATAATTACCTCACATCCCTTGAATTTCTTGTCCGCCATGATTTTGGTGATTCTACCGTCCACAATTACACTGGTATCTGGAACAATCTTCATTTAATCCCCCCCATAGATATTTTCAGGTTCAAAGACTTTATCCTTAACAACCTTTAATTTAAATCCATTTTGATCCGATATAACTCTATAAAAACAGGAATAGTAACCATGGTGACAGGCCCCGCCTTCTTGTCTTACTTTTAATAGTAATGCGTCTTTATCACAGTCTGTAAATATCTCCTCTACCAGCTGGAAATGTCCAGAGCTTTCCCCTTTGAACCATATTTTCTCCCGGGAAGTACTCCAGTAATGGGCCTTACCAGTGTCCAAAGTCTTTTCCAGAGCTTCCTGATTCATATAGGCCACCATTAATACTTCAGATGTTTTATAATCCTGTGCAATTGCTATTACCAGGCTTTCACCCTTTATTTTGTGTCTGAAGTTCAGCTGGAGATCTTCTATTTCCATCATCTTTACATCCTTGGTTAATTTGCCCATTTTAGTTAGATTATTTATATTTTAGTTAGTTTATCATATTTAATTTAATTTATCTTATATTTCAACTATTTAATCTTATATTCCAGTTTATTTATCTTATATTTAGTTTAATTACCTATATTTTAGTTATTTATCTATATTTTAACCTTTAATTAGTTACGAGATAATTTATTAAGGGATAATTTTTATTCAGGTTTATTGTGGACATAATTTTATCAAATGCGCCGTTACCTGGTCTATTTCAACCAGAATCTGTTCACCTAGCTCCATATCCTTTAAAGTAATTTTTCCCTCTTTCAGGTCCCTTTCACCCACCAGAAGCACGTATCTTGCACCTAAACTATCTGCGTGGGACAGGATCCTTTTCAGTTTTCTGCCCACCAGGTCCACATCGGTTTTAATGCCATTTTTTCTCAAATCCTGAGCTATTTCAAAGGCCTGGAGCTTCACCTCTTGAGATATGGGGGCAACAAATACGTCCACAGTTCTGGATTGTGGCATGGTTATCCCCTGCTTTTTAAGGGCTTCCATAAGCCGGTCAAATCCGAAGGCGAATCCAGTGGATTCCACGGTTTCACCGCCAAACAACTCTATTAAATTATAGGTTCCCCCGCCACTTATCTGTTTCTGGGCACCCAGGCCGTGCACGTAGATCTCAGACACGGTTCCAGAGTAGTAATCTAAACCCCGGGCAATGCCCAGGTTCACGATGTAATTTGAAAAACCAAAGGCTTCCAATATTCCTAAAAGCTCTTCAAGCTCTTTCAATGCTTTTAAAGCACTTTCATTACCATCTATTATCCTGGAAACCTTATCTATTACCTCTCGGTGGCCCTTCATACCCACCAGGGTGATAAGCACATCTTTTAAGTTTTGATCCACCCTGAACGTTTCTAAAATATCTTTAAGCTCCTTAACATCTCCCTTATCTATGGTGGCCATAATCTGGTCCTGCTCTCCTCGAGATACTCCTGCTTCGTTCAGTATCCCCCTAATTATTCCCAGATTTCCGATGTGAATTTCAAAATCCTCCAGTCCCAGTTCTTCCAGGCAATGGGCGGAGAGGGCTATGATCTCTGCCTCTGATTCTGGGGAACGTCCCCCAATAAGTTCACATCCTAACTGCCAGAACTGCCTCCATCTGCCTGCCTGAGGTCTTTCATACCTGAAACAGCTGCCAAAGTAGTACATCTTAATGGGTTTGGATTTTTTTTGCAGTTCATTTATGTATAATCTGGCCACAGGAGCGGTTAACTCCGGCCTTAAGGCCAGATCTCTCCCTCCCTTATCCTGGAAATGGTAGATCTGCTCCATTATCCCCTCACCAGACTTCATGGTGAACAGAGCCAGATCTTCAAATAGGGGAGTTTTTATCTCCTGATAACCGTAGGTTTCAAAAATCCTTCTTAAAGTGTTTTCTACCTGTTTTCTCTGACTCATTTCATGGAAAAGGAAGTCTCGTGTTCCTCTAGGTCTTTGAATATCCATATATTCTCCCTACCTTGTAAAAGTGTCTTTTAATTATTTTTGAATACTATTTAATATAAATAAAATATTATACAAAATTTTGGATTTTTTGACTCCTTTTCGGAGGTTTAAGATTTATTCGTAGTATTTAAGGTATTCCATCATCATTTTGGGGAAGGATGTGGCGCTTAAGAATCTGAGACCAAGTCTTTCCGCCCAAACTTTGATGCCCTCGTCTGCAGCAACTACACCTGCTCCCAGTTCCTTGGCCAGGAGCAGCACATCAAGATCAGGGGCGCTGTCCAGGGTTCCCTTTCTTAATGCAATCCTGTAACGTTTTCTGAAGTCGGTTATGGCTTTACCTATTACCTTACCTTCAATCTCGACTTTCTTTTCCCCACGGGACATCATAACCATGGATTCCACTGCCGCTTCCCATATAGCGCTTTCAGATATTCTCATACCCTTGTTCATTCTCTCCCTCATGTCCTGTACATATTCGTAGAATATCTCTGAGGGTATCTTGGTATCGTATCGGTTAGGGCTTTTTTTCACTATCCATGTCTCTGCTTTGATCATTATCTCATCAGGACATTCATATCTGGCCATGTATTCTGAGAACTCTTTATAAGTTATGGGGGGCATATGACAGCTCATGTTGAGCTTAATTCTTGATCTGGCTATTAGATCTATTAAAAAATCCACAGTTTTTGTAAGTTCACCTTCACCACAATCATCACGGAGCTGGTTATCGGTGAATGCAGTTGTATCCAGAACAAACCTTTGTTTTGCAAGCATGGTACACCACCAACCAACCTTCTAAGAAAAGGTTGATCAAATCTTAATGGAATCAACCCTTAAAGGTTGATCAAAATATTTTTATTATTCTTTTTTAATTAATTACTTTAAACATTTCAAATCTCTTCTCTCTTTACATTTTTAAACAGATTAATATAAAAAAATGTTGGTTTATTGTCCTATAAACTTTTGTTAGCCATGTTTAGTTTAAAGGATATAAAATTGGAAAGGATGTTTAGTTAAGATATAAAATTGGAAATGATTATTGTTTTTATAGGGAAAGTTATGGTTTTCTTTTCAAGCGTTTCCTGGCCGTTACAATCCCCAGCACTATTACACCGATTACACCGGCAATGATAAGACCTAAAAAAATTCCAACTGCTACAGCAACTACTCCGTCGAACAAGGTACTTATTATATCCATGTTTTACTATTCTGTTTTTAATTAATCTTAACAGTTTGTGTGTTTTGTGGGTTGGAGGGGATTTTTTTGTTTTATTTTTGTAAAGAAATTTGAAAAATCTCCGATTATATCATTTTAGACGATATCACATTTTCTATCCTCAATCATTCCTCCTTCCCTATTTTGCTTTTTACTACTCTTTATCAGCCTCATCATCATCAGAGTAAAGTAACTGTGCTGTTTTTCAGAGAAAGTAAAATCACACTGGGGACACAGGTACCATAACTCCTCTTCTCCACCATTTATCAGTTTATGGCTTTTCATGGTGCTCCTGCAGTTGGGGCACTCCTTTAGGTTTCCATTTTCCTGCTTTTTCATTCCAATATCCCCAACAACTTCTCGAGTATATTTATACCAGTCTAAAAACTCTTTTTTAGGGATTATAACTAGTTCTTTGCTTTCAGGTTTTTCAACAGGCTGCTCTGCCAATTTTTCTGGATCCAGTTTTGCTTTTACTTCTGCCATAATATCACCGCTCTATAGATTGGCTGGTAGTCTGGTGAGTATTGTGGTAGAGCAGGTGGTAAGTAATCAGGATGAAAAGGTTTTTGAGTTTTTATTAAATTTAAAAGAAAAATGATTTGTTAGCTGTTTTTAACAGAAATGATTTGTTACCGTTATTTTATTTGTTAGTGTAGTAAATCCACACGAAATCTGGCCTTCCAAACTATTATTATTGAATTAGATCATAGATATTCTAATGGAGGTTACTACTTCTGCAAATACAAAAATTTG
>JADGNH010000081.1 GCA_017883605.1 Methanobacteriaceae archaeon | reverse complement strand
TAATACGCTTTAATTGGATAAAGAAGATATTTAGAGATGATTTAAGGTATTTAAAATTTGCTAAAAAATTGAAATTCAAATTTTTTTATTCAAATTTTAGGGGAGGTTCGCCTGAAATGGATTTTAAAAGCTTTTCAGCAGCTTTAACCTGTTCACTGGTACCGCTGACCGCCAGCCAGATGGAACCTTCCGCTCCACTTACTCCACCGCCTGCCACCTGTTCTGCCTTCGCCCCGCTCAGGAGTGAAATTGCTTCAATTTCAGTGAAAACCTCACCAGGGACTGGAAGTAAACGCGGGCCCTGAGCACCGGGAGCATTTAACTTCAGGGCTAATTCATTTAAATCTGCAAAGACACGTTTTTCTAGACCAACTGGGAGAATCAACCGAACACGGCGTCCCACCACAGCTTGAAGCGATGCCCCGATGGTACCGCCATAGGGATCGCCAATTAAAATCCCGGCCTGTCTCTTTGAAAGATCCAGTGTATTGGCACCCTTCATAATGATGTCCCCTTCTTTTAGATCATCCACCACATCAAAGATGGTGGCCCCCTTCTGCCATAGGCCGTTTTTGATAACTACATCACCTATAAACTCATTTTCACCCGGCAAACGGCCGTTATCAGTCAGCCGCTGTCCTGGGGGAAGTACAATCCCCCGGAAGAATCTTTTCCTGGAGAAACCTTCTATCTGATTAAGATTAGACAGTATTTCCTGGGCTACATAGCCGTTGGTGGTGCCGGCGATAATAACCACGGTTCCCGAATTAAACGTTTCTTTTAAGGTGGGATTTGATGCCAAGGCCTTGGCAATTAACCTTTTCCCGGCAGCTGGTGTGATTAAAAATTGTTTCATCAAATTACTCCTATCCACATTTAATTTGGTTATTTCAACTGTTCTTATTCCATTTCTGTGGAAATGTTCTTATTATTAATCTAATAAATAAAAGGTGATTTCTAGTCCAAATGTATTATGAGGTCAACTTCAGCTATGATGAGGGTCAACTTCTTTCAGCCTCTGCCTTTAAATACTGCAATCCGGCTTTGATGGAATTTTCAAGCGTCTGCTGCATACGCCCCCGGAATATACGTGCCAGTAATCCCTCCCAGGACTCTTCTGTACTGACTAATGTTTCATTGTTCAGAGACTCCAGTTTCCAGACGTGTACAGCCTTTATGCCCAACGTATTCCCGGTCCAGGCCAGGAACCGTGGTGGTTCCACCTTTTGAAGAGTAGAATTGATGGTGCCGGGCCCAGCTTTCCACCGGAAACTGGTTCCCTCCACTAGTTCGCCCTGAATGGAAGCGTTCTTCACCTCAGGATTCCAGGTGGGCCAGGCTTCAATGTCGGCCATTATCTTCCACACGTTATCCTGGCCTGATTTGATTTTTACCCCACCCCGGGCCAGGACCGGAGCATTCTCATTAACCTTAAACATCTAAAATCTCCATCTAGTACAGATAAAGGTAAATTCACTTTCTAACTTTTTTAAACTACTTAAAGCTTCTTTTTTAAACTATTATAAGCTTCTTTTAAAGTTTCTTCTAGCTTGCTTAAAGGTTCTTAAAACTCCACCAAAGCTCTTCTAAACTGTTAAAAGTCCTTTCTAAAGCTCCCTTAAAAGTTTCCTGTACTCCTCAAAGTGCTTCTCAGCATCTTCTTCACTTAACATTATAACACCAAATATTACAAAGGGCTTTAACACTTCAAAACCGGAGAATTTCAGGTTTTCTGTGATCACCGGCGCTAATTTGGCAGGGTCCTTATCAGGAATGTCCATATAATAGTTTTCCTCTGGTCCTCCGGTGGTGAAAGATAGCATGGCCTTTTTTCCTTTCATTAAGCCCTTATCGTAGATTTTTCCCTGGAACATGTCGCTGGAAAATCCGCTGGCAAAAACCCTTTCTGTCCAGCCTTTCATAATGGCTGGCATACCCCCATACCATATTGGGAATTGGAATATAATCAGATCCGCCCATTTTATTTTATCCATCTCCTCCTGGATGTCACTGGCAAAGCTGTCGGTTTGGGCAGCGTGGAGCTGTTCCATTATGGGATTAAACCGGCCAGAATTTTCTCGATTTAAAAAATCATCCTGGTCTAAAGCAGCTTTAAATTCCATTCCATAGAGATCAGATACTTTAACCTGATTTCCATCTTCTTTTAAGGTAGAAACCGCCACATCTTTAACTGCCCCATTCAATGACTTAGGCTCCGGATGGGCAAAAACAATCAATACATTCACAAATAATCCCCCCCTATTTTATAATTAATTATTTAGAAGTCATATTTCTTATTTTTTTCTAACCTTCTGAATCCAATAATATATATTAGGACTTAAGACTTTCTATATATTCTTTTAATTTCTCAGAAGCTGCAGTTGTTATTGGTGGACTGTGCCCGCTTAAAATCACTTCAATATCCAGATCTGCCAGTTTTTTAATGGATTCTTTAAACTGTTCTGGTTCCGGCAGAAGTCTGGGATCTGGTCCGTCAATTTTTCCTTTAGAGCATCTGAGGTTATCGCCAACAAAAATAACCTTATTTTTTGGGCTATATAAGCAGATACTTCCGGGGGTATGGCCTGGAGTGTGGATAACCTGGTAATCATCTATTTCATCCCCGTCCTCCAGCAGGATATCTGCTTCTACCGGTTTGGTCCTGTAAATTAACTTCAACAGACCTATAATTATCCGCATAAAGGCCGGGCCTTCTTGTTCTTTTTTCCCGGAAACGTAATCTGCGTCGGCACGGTGAACTCCCACCCGAGCTCCGGTAATTTCTTTGAGCCTGTCCAGACTTCCCACATGGTCAAAATGATGATGGGTTATCACGATAGTCTTTATATCCTGAGAGTCATGTTTCAAGGTGTTTTTTAGATAACCAATTATTTTACCGGAATTACCCGGCATCCCGGTGTCTATGAGCATTATCTCATCTCCCATGACCAGGTAACTATTAGAAACCCGGCTAATCTCGTGTATTCCTGGATAAACTTCCATTTTTATCACCTCTTAATTTAGTTCATTTTTTCAGCTCTTTTAACCCATTCTCCAGAGATTGAATAAATTTTCTACTTTCTGCTGCCAAGAATAGGGTCTGCTGGTAATAATCTTCTATTATTTCTAATTCTTCCCGGGAATTTTCAATGTCTTTATATTTTTCAATTATGGCTGGAATTTTCTCTAAGGAGGGCAGAACACTTTGTTCATATCTTTTTTTCTGCAGTTCAATAAAGAAGGAAGTTATGTTTTTATTCATTAAAACGTAGATCTTTCTGGATTTTGGTTTTTTAAACCGCTTAACCATCTGCCTTTCTTCCATAGCTTTAACGGTGGTACTAAGGCCAGAAAGACTGTATCCAGTAATTTCGGCAAGTTCACCTAGAGATATTTCTCCGGGTTCACTTTGCAGGACGGATATTAGTCTGGATGGGAAATCATCCAGTCCAAGAGCTTTCGAGCTTTCATATACCACTTCTTTGAATTCTTCTTTGGGGGAGTCTCTTATTTTCTTCATGTTATCAAATTTTTTTCTTCATCTCTTCATGCTTTTAAATATTTCCTGCATCATATACCTCAAAAAACCCATTTCTCAGGCCTATTTGAAATAGTTGAATACATTTTTATTCCTTTCCAGGGCATCAGGATTTTTCCTAACCTTGTATCCTAAAGACACCCCGAAATGGACTTCATATCCCTGAGGAATACTGAATTTTTCCATGTTTTCCGGGTTGAGGAAGAAGAATTTGGCAAATCCAATCCAGCAGGATCCGATGTCCATACTTTCCGCTGCCAGAAGCATATTTTGCACCGCTGCTGCGCAGTCTACCATGGGGGTAACTGCGTCTTTCTTTCCAGATATTATTATGGCGGCAGGTGCTCGGTAAAAGATGTGGAGGTCTTCCATGGCTCCCATCTGGGCTATCCATTTTACATCCATTTCCCTCATAACGGCCTTGGCACCGTCGCTGATCTGGTTGATTAAATCCTTATCTTGGATTATAGTGAAGTACCAGGACTGATCATTGTGCCCGCTGGGTGCATATATGGCGGATTCTAAAATTTTATTCAGTTCTTCATCTTTAATTTGTTCTGGAAGGTACTGCCGTACGCTTCTTCTACTTTTTATGGTATCTAGGACTTCATTCATTTTTTTTCACCTCCACTTACACAAACATTCATTATTTTTATAACTTTCAGTATTCTATGAAAGTTAAGAATAACATGGTGTGGATCATTTATAAAGGTTTGGTTAAAATCTGTTTCATTAGAAAAATTCAGCTAATGCTAAAGTAAAAATGGTTAATTGAAAAATGATTTTTAAATTATAAAAATGATTATAACCGGTAATTTTTTAATTAATAATCCAAAAAATTCCAATAAACATTTAAAGAACTTAATAAAGATCTATATGAACTTCTGAGAGTCTTTAATCCTTTAATGAATTTTTAAAATGATTAAAAATAGAATTTTTTAAATAATTTCTTCTTAATGAATTAACTTTTTGTAATCTTGTCTGAGGTTTAAATGGATATATAAAGGATTAACAACATATAATAAATTGCTATATGTGGTGGTATAATTTGGGTCTAATTTTGGCATAGCTATATAATACACTTATTAAATAAAGAATAATAATTCTTACACGGAACTTTGTATATGAAATAAATTCCAAAGATTAACTTGTACTTGAATAATTTAGATTGTTCGCCAGGAAATAAACCTGGCTTGATTTATGATGAAAAACTCCGGAGGAGAAAAATATGCGCAAATTAGAGAAATTAAGTTCATTTAAAGAATATCTTACCCTTAGAAGGGATTCCGGTGATAAAAATGTGGGTTTATTAATAGATGGACCCAACATGCTCCGAAAGGAATTCGGTTTTGATCTGGATCTGGTAAAAGAGATAGTTGCTGAATATGGTAAAATAAAGGTTGGAAAGGTATTCCTTAACCAGTATGCATCCAACAAGCTCATTGAAGCCATAGTTAACCAAGGTTTATCACCTGTAATTGTAGCAGGGGACATAGATGTCCAAATGGCTGTTGAGGCATTTGAAGCTACTTACAACCCCAACATTGATGTAATCGCCCTTATGACTCGTAACACTGATTTTTTACCTTTAATAAATATTGCTAAGGAAAACGGAAAAGAAACCATAGTCATCGGCGCCGAACCTGGTTTCAGCGTAGCCCTTAAAAATTCTGCAGACAGCACCATAGTCCTGAAAAAACATCAACAACCCCACGGAACGGTGTAAAGGGAACTGTTAGCAGATTAAGAACTTATCCAATTATTAACTTTATCAAAATTAGGAATTTAGCATTAAAATTAAGAATTTGACAGGATTGGCATCAATAATTGCAGGAATGGCATCAGTTAAGTTTTAAAACCTTTACTTTTTTTATTTAGGGACGATAAGGGGCTCTATATCAGCTCTTCTTTTTTAATTTTACTACAATGATCTGAGGCCGTGCAAAAAACCTTACAGGTGCTGTAACTGTGCCAATACCATTACTCACAATTAGAGTGGTGTTATTAACCTTCATCACACCGCTCAAATACTTTTGCCCATATTTGGAATCATAAAAAGGTGCCCACAGTCCAAAAATGGTAAACTGTCCCCCGTGGGTGTGTCCGGAAAGCATCACGTCCACTTTGGATTGTTTCACCTGTGGAAAAAATTCGGGTTTATGGGATACCAGCATTACGAAATCACCTTCATTAGCTGCCAGTGTGGTGGCTCCCTGATTCGGAACATCGGTGTCTAAATCTCCCACCCCTCCAATTCGAATTCTTGAACTGTTATCTCCAATCCAGATACCCCTATTACCAATATAGGTTATCCCTACCTGGGACATGGCTTTAATGGTCGAATTTTCCGGGTCGTTATTTCCTAAAACACCATAAACACCTAACGGGGCTTTCAGTTTGGATAAAGATGCGAAGGCCGGCCCAACATATGCAGGATCGTTTGTCACATAATCTCCGCCCAGCAAAATCATATCAGGATTTAAAGCGTTGGTTTGATTCACCAGGCTTTCTAACCTTCCTTTATCAAAAAATGGGCCGTAATGAATATCACTTAGAAAAACTATTTTTTTACCATCAAAGTCTGCTGGGATCTGGTCTGATTCAATCACCACTTCCTTGGTTTCAATAAGGTAAGGTTCCACCAGGGAGTCAGCTATGAAAAAGGTCGCTATGATAAAGAGGACCAGGATTAATTTTTTTAACATATTGGCACCAAATTTAGCCTAAGAGTTTATATTGACATTATTTACTTAAATTACCTTAAAATTGTTTATTTTTTGTAATTTACCATTAGTAATTTACTATTTAAAATCGTTTCTAACTATCTTAAGGTCTAAATGCTGTTTATTTTTCTTAAAGTATCCCAAAACAAGATATTAGTAACCCAGGATATTGAATTTAAACAGGTTTATTGTTATTTAGATTAATTACTATTTAAATTGTTTAATAACATTTCATTTATTCTTATGTTTATTTTATTATTTCTTGTTTTCTTAATTTTTTTGCACTGAACTTTACAGAATGTATGGTTAGTATTGAGATTGGATAAAGGTATTCCTTTGGGGGGTCACTAAAATAACTATTATAATTAAATTAATTTGTTAAATCCTCTTACTTACTTTCAGTAATGAAAAATAAATAATAACTGAAAGATAAATAATTAACATATTGGGAGGGTTTCATCATGGAAATAAAAGAAAAACGAATCGAAGAAGCAAAAGTAGCCTACATACCCTATAGGGGCAGCTATGAGAAGATTCCAGAGCATATGCAGGAAGTAGGGCAACTGGTAATGGAAAAAGGTCTGAAGATGACCGGTCTGGTGTATGGGACCTATTTCAACAGCCCGGATGATGTGTCTGAGGAAAAACTGCAATATGAGATAGGGTTTTCATTTGAAGGTGATGCATTTATGCAGGAAGGTAAACTGGGGTTCAAGGAAATACCCGAACATACAGTCCTGGCAGCAATACACAAAGGACCCTACACTAAGGTAGGGCCTGTAATTCAGGCAGTAGTGGGATATGCGGTTGAAAATGGTTATGATATTGTGGGGCCCATCACCGAAGCTTATCTCAACGATCCTATGGAGACTCCAGAGAGTGAATGGCTCACCGAGGTGAGGATTCCTGTGATTAAAATGTAAGATACTATTTTTACATTTTTAGTCTTATTTACCTTTAATAAACTTGATAGGTAATATTTACTAACTAAAAAAAATGATTAGAAAGGATTTTTAAATTTAACTTGAAATCCAGAAAGAACTTAAATTTAACTTGAAATTTAGAAGAACTAATTTAACTTAAATTTAGAAAAATTTGAGTTTTATTTGTCCATCTTGAATTTCAACGTAACTGTTCTGATAATCCTTTGAAGGCAGCTCATCAACCCAGGATCCGGTGTTCACCACAGTTTTATCCTGGTTAATGAACGGCCGATGGGTGTGGCCGAATACCAGGTTTTCATCCGGCTTCATTCCTAAAAGAAAGTATTTACCGCTGGAAACTGCAAAATTGTAAACTTTATCTATATTTTTCCGTTGATTTGGTTCCTTATCCATATCTTTACTAAATCTGCGTTTGTCCAAAAAACCCTTTATATCCCATATTTTACTCAAAATTTGGCCTGTGGCATCTTTATTAAAGCACATTTGGTTGCTGAGCTTTTCATAAGTCTCTAATGAGGTGGGGAATTCCCATAGTATTGCCTCTAGTTCATGACCATGGACAAAGAAGAAACTTTTTTCCCCCTCCTCCAGCCTCAGGTATTTAGAAACGATAAAGGGATATGTATATCTTTTGTTTAAATCTAATAAGTAATAATCATGGTTTCCGGCGATATAATGGATATTTTTTGCATTTAAAGCATTGATCTTCACCATTATGTCATCGTTTTTTTCAACTACCTCTGCATTGTTGCATCTCCAAAAATCGAAGATATCCCCCAAAAGCACCAGATGATCTATTTCTGTACCTTGATATTTATTTAGAAAATCCAGAAATTCGTCACGGTTACACTTATTAAAGCCCAGATGCACGTCAGACACTACCAAAATCATGCTTAATCCCCATTTAATAATATTAACTTTATGGTTAATGTGTTATTTAAGTTAATGGACCCAGTGGATTTATAGATGGTTATGATCTTATAAAAAGGAATTTCACAGGTGAGTTA